>NZ_CP050699.1:3930000-4230000 GCF_005116675.2 Desulfosediminicola ganghwensis | reverse complement strand
CAATAACCTCTTGGCTTCCCGCTCGAGGTTGCCCTACAGCTCTCGTGTAGCGTTCGACCATATCCTCAATTTCTCGCCATGGATCCCATCGTACTATTGCCATAATGAACCTCCATATTTGCGGGCATTTGTTTTCCCAACTGGACGATTCCCGCATTCAGCCCATCAGGGGGTTACGTGGATTTCTCTGTGTTTCCAGAATGGTCAACATTTTCATTATCGCTTTTTCCGGCGCTGTTCGAGGATGGCTGCTCGGGAGATATGTTCGCCATTCCCGATGGGGCTACTGACAGCATCTTCCTCAGCTCCTCTCCCTGCACGCTTTCCTTTTCAAAAAGGATATGGGCCAGATCATTCAAGACACCCTGCGCTCTGAGAGAAGCTTCATTGATAATGTTGGCCAGGTCCGCCCCGACAAAACCCGGTGTGCGACCGGCGATTTTGCCGAGGTCGACATCGGGACCAAAAATCACATTTCTGGAATGGATCTTCAGGATGGCTTCACGTCCATGGATATCCGGTCGGTCGACCAGGACCTGCCGATCGAGTTCGTCCAAAACGATCCATAGCGTTCGAATAGCTCGCTTGAGTAAAGAGGTGTAGGCGACATCGAACCGGTATCCCGCCTCGCGCAAGGCAGCACCAGCCTTATGTGCCTCGGCGATTCCGGCTTCGGCAAGGTCTACGTCTTGCCAACCGGTAAAGCGGTTCTGCTGGTTCCAGTCACTTAACCCGTGCCGCAGGAGTACAAGTTTGTGCCTGCTCTCCATAATTGGCTCCCCTGATCCAGGAGATAAGAATTCAAGATTTTGGGATATTGAGCTTTCACTCTGTCAGTTGATCCTGGCCTGCATGCGAGTCATGTGTAGTCATATGCGTCCACCACGAACATGTTGTGCACCAGCATTCACTATCTGGGATATTGAATTTTTAGAGCCACCTTTTCGGCCTTTTGCAATTATTAAGCCGAAACCTGATTGGCGGACATGAATCGATGATTTCTAGTTGGGTAAATATCGTATTATCGGATAGATGCACTTTCGAGCAATGTTCGCTAATTACCCTTCGGCCTAATACACCACAGTCGTTAAAATTATATAGCCTCTTCTGTATGTTCTCAAAGAAAAATTCTGATTTCTAGGCTTTAATAAAAGTTGGCCATTGGGTGAAAACTCGACCAACAGCCCTGCTGCATTAGGACTGCTAAGACAGTTTGCTAAAGCTATTAGCTGCGTACGACCAAAGAGATGGGGGGTGCCGATCCTGACCATCTTCAAACAGTTTGAAGTAGACTCAAGCTTGAAAAGTGATGTATATCCCCTGCACAACAGGGTGTGTCTCGTTGGCTTTGGAGCAGTATCATCAGCTCGAACCACCCCGGAACGATTGAAGGAGATGGGGCAGCCATCCTCGATGGAGACAGCAACAGATTTATCCTGGCAATACATTGCCGTGGATTCTTCACCTCGGTTTACCTTGTTCCTGATGCTCTTCAGGTAGACGGAGGTGGAAAGCCGATCCCAAGCTTTTGCGGATCAGAACCGGCGATGCACAGTCTATATACGTAACAAAACCTGTTTACCGTCAAATCCCTTAGCGTGCATTTTCGCATGAATCTGGGCGGTACCCTATAACCGGAAAAGTTTTACCCGATAGGTGAAACCGTTACGATTAAATGTATGGAACTACGGCGTAAGTGTTCTGAGTTTTCAGGATCAGGAAAGGGCTCTTAGTTCACCGCTGTCCTACGAGGCCGTATATAATATCTGAAATACCCGACCAAGTTGGATGATAGGAAAATCGTCTCCAGAAGTACGGCACCAGGAGAGCCAGCAAGATAGTTATGAATGATCCAGAGCCCGGCGCATACGGCCATGAACTGACGAAGTGGCTTGTCGTCTTTGCAAAAGGAGGCAATGGTGCCGAATGTCGTGGCTGCGCATCCAAGCAGGGTGAGGTATCCGTCATAGGTGAACAGACCGATAAGTGCTACGGACACCAGGAAAGAAATGAGTACCCGGGTAGAGGTCGTATATAGGCAGGCGGTGAATCGAGCAAGGGAGAGCAGGGCTAGCCCTGCGGCTGTCCAGTGGCCAAGACACATGAAATGAAGGCCAATCAGGGTACAGGAGATAAGAAAACAGTAGACGATATGTTTCTTTTGCTTGAACTGAAATGATGCCAGATCGGTTATGATGGCAAAGCCAATGAGGATTTGGGATAAAGTGTAGAGTGACATGGCAACTGCCTATAGAGATAAAGGAGTAAAAACGAAAGCATCAGGTACGCATTTACACGGAATAACCATCTGGTTGCAAGCCTTTTCCGTTCTGGTAGAAAAAAGTAAGGATACAAAGGGAGAAGAACTATCTTCTCTTCCTTGTATGTGACAGGCAAGGCTACAGCTCTCCGTCCCTGTATCTACTTTGGAGGTTAGAAATGGCAGCTATAGCCTACTTCTACCTTTCACCAGTAGAGATTCTTCCTGAAGCCCTTCAGACCCGCCTCAGCCGCGAGCAACCTCACTCACCAGACAGGGGCAACCTCATCTTCACAGTCTATATACGTAACAGATCCTGTTTTTTCTTTTTAGATTGATCTGTTAGCTATACTCTATTTTCATGCCTCTTTGCGTCCGATGTCAAGTCTATCACTAGACTGTGCTCGCTTGCCCTGGGATCAATCAACTGCTATTCTTTTAATACTCATCCGGAGGATAGGGCAACGCTGAGGAGCGACCCGAGCGCCGAGATGAGCACCGTAAGGGTGGCGGCCGGGTTGTATTACCCGGTCTTCCTTTTTTTCATCCATCCTTATGGTCATAATGCTTTAAACCTCGGGGGGTAGGGGGCAGAGCCCCCTGGACGTCTGTGGTCATTCCAGCTGCCTGATTGTGGTCTTCGCTACCACTATTTCCATTGCCTGAAAATAATCTTTCTGCGCTTTCAGATTCGATAATTTGCTATAACCCTGGGTTATCTTGATCTTCGTGTGCCCCAGTATTTCCTGGATACTCACCAGATCAGCATTGGCATTGAGGAGTTGGGTCACCATGGTATGTCGGAGCCTGGACGGCCACAATCAAGTCCCCATGGACGGGTTTAAATCGTCCCGCAATAACAGGTACATCATCCCTCGGATTACGTGCTGAGGATGAGTGGTAATCAGATTATGGTTTATTTCATTATCTCCCGCTCTCTTAAGTATTCGGCAATGATTAACGCTTTACTCCAGGCCAACGTTCCACCCATACTGATTGCTACAGAGCAGGTCTCAAAAATCTCTGCTGGTGTTGCCCCAAGTTCAATTGCATGTGACGTCTGAGAAATCATGCAATCCTTACATCCTGCTTGAATAGCAACAGCTAATGAAATCAACCGTTTTGTTTTCAGATCGATGGGACCTTCACTTTAATCAGCACCTTTCACAGGACCATTTTAAGCGTCTGTCAGTTCTGGCATCTCCTGTTTGGAGATATCGAACAGTTGCCACATTTTTTCTTCATACTTCAGGATTGATTTGTCAATGTTGTTATAAAGGAAGAGTTCTTTTGGTGAATTCACATAACATTTTATGCAGTAAATATATGCACTTGACCATATTTCACCATTAAGCAGCAAAACACCAGCAGTACAATTCAACTCTCCAATATATCGAACAGGATAAGCGTCTGAAGAAGTACCTAAAATAGAAACATCAATTTGACATAGGTCAATGGCCTTCTCCTATTGAATGGTTACAATGTAGTAGTTGTAAATTCGATATTCTTTCTTGGATTAGGAGAATAAGCAGCATCAAGTATGACCAAAAGGATTCCTGATGAAACTGTCAAGCCAAGAGATGAAGCGTGTTTTAGAAGATGTCCGTGGCCACTCCGAAGTTAACTTCAATCTCTGTTTCCAGTGCAGAACCTGCGCCAATGCTTGTCCCTTTTTAGATGCAATGGACATTCATCCCAATGTGATTATGCGAATGCTCCAGTTTGGGATGGGCGAGCCCGTACTCAAATCATCCACAATCTGGGTCTGTGTTGGTTGCAATACCTGTTGTGATAGTTGTCCGATGGCTATCGATATCCCAACGGTTATGGATGCCCTGCGACAATTGGCAATGGAAAAAGGGGTTGCTATAGGTGAACCGGATATTTTGAACTTTCATGAACAGATGCTTAAGTCCGTCAAGAAATATGGACGGGCCCATAAACTTGAAATCATGATGCGGTATAAGCTGAAGAAAAAGGATCTTTTTCAAGATATCGGCCTTGGTTTAACCATGCTCGCTAAACGAAAGCTCGATCTTAGAGCCAAAAAAGTTAAGGATATACAGTCCATTGAAAGCATCTTTAAAAAGTAAAGAAAACACCTACGCCTATTTTCCAGGGTGTTCCCTGGCTGCTTCCGGTCACGAAAACAATCGCTCAATTTATAAATTCTGCGAAAAGGTCGGGATACATCTTGAGGAATTAGATGACTGGAACTGCTGTGGTTCCTCCTCTGCCCACAGCATAGATTCTGAGGCTGCCGCCCTTCTTCCACAAAGAAACATCTCCCTTGCTCAACAAGGACTTCCCCTGCTGGTTGCCTGCCCAAGTTGCTACATCAGGATGCGCTCAACCCATGAAGAGCTGAAAAGCGATGACCAGGCAAAGGAGATGTACAAAAACCGATGGGAGCGAAATTTTGATCAGGATCTGGAAATAATCCATTTCTTTGACCTGTTAACGAAACTTGATCAGACTGTTATTGATAAGAACATGACCAAACCGCTCAACGGTATTCGCTTCGCTTCATATTACGGGTGCATGCTGGCAAAGCCTCCAATCCTTAGAAAAGACAAACGGCATACAGGAATTATGGAGAAAACCCTAAAAATGCTTGGTGCAGAACCTGTTTCCTGGCAAAACTTTTCCAAGTGTTGCGGAACGTATTTGTCGGTTGCCAAGCCAGAGGTTACTACCAAGGTGGTCAACCAGATCATGGATAACGCAATAGAATCGGAAGCCGAATGTCTGGTAACAGCCTGTGCAATGTGCCACCTGAACCTTGAAATTCGATGTTCATTAAAACAACAAATCCCAACATTCCATTTTTCTGAGCTCCTTTGTATTGCCTTTGGTGTCGATGATCATAAAAAATGGTTCAAACGCCATCTTGTGGACCCAGTGCCGCTGTTAAAAGAGAAGGGATTAGTCTGAAATCCATCAATCGAACCTTGAGAACAGATGATAAAGAACAAATCATTGTTTACAGTCTCTATTTGAAAATCCATATTGTTTAAGCTTCCTGTAAATAGTTGGCCGACTAATATCTAGCTTTGTTGCGGCCTGCCGAATATTCCCGTTCAGATTATTGACAGGGGTGATCAGGACCGGAGCTTCTCCGACCTTTTCTAGATGCAGCAATTTCTCTTGAAAAGGAAGGCGTAAAAGCTATCACCGGCAGCTGCGGTTTTCTGGCAAGATTTCAAGCTGAACTATCAGAAGCGGTATCCATCCCTGTCTTTTCATCCAGTCTTTTACAGCTTCCCTTATTATGCATTATGCATGGTGGTGAAGCAAACATCGGCATACTCACAGCAAGTTCATCAGCAGCTTTAAACTCTGATCATTTCAAAGACATTAGTCTTAGTATTGAGGATTTTCATATTCGTGGAATGGAAGGCTGTTCGGAATTCTGGGAAACCATTGTCGAAGGTAAGCGTAACGACTTTGATATGGTGAAGTTAGAAGAAGAGATCTGTGATTCAGCCTTCAAACTCGCGACAGAGCATAGCTTAAACGCCTTGCTACTCGAATGCACAGATCTTTGCGCGTTTCAAAGCAGAATTAGGCAGTAACCAGGCTGCCAGTCTACGATATCAACTCGCTTGTTGAATATGTCGCCTCACTGCTGTCTCATAGTTAATTCCACAATGCAAGTTGTGGCGAAAATTGTGTTTTTCCTGGTTTGTCAGGCGGCTTTAACAAGTCAGCCAACGGTCTTCTTTCAAAAATGTTCAATTGCAATAGCCTGAGCAGTTGCGTGAGCGATCCTTTGAATTTGGCCATGAATTTAAAATACGACAGCATTAGATAGACACAGAGGGCAATCCATAGCTGTGTAAGTACTGCGTTTTCAGATGTTCCAAGAAACGTCTTCACTTTTAGTTGTTGCTTGATCCACTTAAAGAACAGTTCGATTTGCCAGCGTTCTTTATAAATTGCAGCAACCTCTGATGCTTTGAGTTTCCTCGAATTTGTCACAAACTGATACTCAATGCCCGTTTCTGGATCAACATAGATAATCCGTCGAAAAGTGAACTGATATCCTGGAATTTTTATCTTTTGGTCTTCAAGAACATCAGGAGAATCGGGTTTACGTCGGTTGCCGTAGCGATAGACTTTTGCATTACTTTTAAGCCGTGTTACGAACGTTATTTTGCGTTTGTCGAGGGTCTCGTACCAAGTGTAATCGGTGAACCCTCGGTCAAAAACTACACAAGAACCGGCAGGCAGGTTAAGAGATCGTGCCCATTCGATTTCATGTTTTTTGCCCTCCGTCATATCCATGAAGACTGGAAGATAGCCACTTGCATCAAGGCCAAAATGCAATTTCATGGCACCCTTGGTTTTGCGGTAGTTAGCCCACGGAAACACTGAGAGACAGAGATTGACCATCGTTGCATCGAGTAAATAAATTTTACCCTTGAACTTGAACCTATGCTTCGGAGCATTCGCCTGGCACTTATGCAAAAGCTGAAAGAACATGGCTTTGAAAGTCTCATAAGGCTGTTGCTCATTGACACGAGCCAAGGTGGCCCGACTAGTTGGCCTCATACCCAAATGATACAAACGAGACTTTTGAACGGCCAGGTTGCTGACTAAGTCACGAAGGCTCTTTCTGGAAGTGAGTTGGGCTATAGTCATGGCGAGAAACTGGCTCCATCTGTTGAAGGAGCGAAACTTTTGTCCATGATGATGCTTTCTTGCCAGTTTCTCAAAATCATGTCTTGGGAAAAATGAAGCAATCTGATTTAGGATTGTGCTAGAATGAGCCATGGCTCGGATCTCCTTGTTATTATATTGTTTTTCGCAAATTCACTATAACACAAGAAGCTCTCCGAGCCTTTATTTATCCGTAATCACGTTATTATTTGTGAGACAGCAGTGATGTCGCCTATTCTGTCGAGCGTAAAGAGTATATCTAAGAGCCCAATTTTACCAAAGATACAGCTCACACCTTCTACTTAATTATTACGTTATTTCTGTATTTTGAAGGTTCGAATTTTCTTTAACCCTAACATGAAATGAGAAGTCTGAAAGTTGAGATAAACAGAATAGGTTTATCAATAGTTGCGCTCTGGCAGTCCTTGAATTCACAACAAAACATGCTGCAATTATTGATAAACCTTGAGAACTGAACTGCGGGGGAGTTGTGGCCGGAAACGTTATGCTATGGGGATTAATTGCGGTTCCTGATTACTGTTTAACGGTCGTGGTGCAATATTGAGAAGGGGGGCTTTCGAGCATAGCCGGCGAAACTGGTCTTTGATGACGCTGGTTTTGCGACAAAATGTATATTTTTTCATGGCACCCACGTATTTGCTCGCAATTTTCACCTGTGCAAGACGCAGCTATCCTGTTGAATCCAACATCGGTATATCTGGAAATTAGATAAATCCTGATACAGAAACCTGATCAGGAGCTATCATCATAAGCCAGGTCGGTAATCGGCCTGAGATAGACCAGCTTTCCCTTGCCGCACTGCGGGCAGCAGCAGATGTCGATGCCGGTCAAGCGCAGCATCATCTCCTGAACGGTCTCCACTGTTTTCTGTGTATATTTGACGTCTGAACCGATCAGGGTGCGGATTAAAGCGATGCAGGTTTTCTTGTTAGCATGAGCCAGGAAGCCGTAATAGCGGATTTTGGTAAAGCCGCTCGGCAGCACGTGCAGGAGAAATCGCCTGATAAATTCTTCAGCACTGAGGGTAAGTTCTTTTTCCTTATTGTCGTCGCTGCGGTCCCGATACCTGAAGCTAACCTTGCCATCATCGATAGCAATGATCCGGTTGTTGGTTATTGCCACCCGGTGGGTATAGCGACCGAGATATTCGAGTACCTGTTCCGGTCCACCAAAGGGCTGTTTGGCATAAGTGATCCACTGCTTGCCACGCAACGTTTCTATGAACGTCAGGAACTGTTTTTTCTCTTGCAGCCCTGCAACCTTGCCAGGGAAAGAAAGGAGGTTTTTCTTATGTGCCCTTTCTAGCTTGTCCAGATAGCGTTTTTTGAACTCCTTCGCCAATGACTGAACCCGGAATAAATATTTTCTTCTGGTGCCGGTCCAGCTTGTACGATCAAATGAAAGAACTCCTGCCGGGATGATGCAGTGCAGGTGGTAGTGGTCCATGAGTTTCTGATTCCATGTGTGAAGCACGGAAATGAAGCCGAGTTGGCCCCCAAGGCGCCACTGCGGATCACGGGCGAAGACCTGCAATGTTTCTTTGACTGCGGTAAACAGCAGAGTCAGCATAATGTGTTTATTGCCCATAACCAGGGGATTAAGCTCATGCGGCAAAGTGAAAACGTTGTGAAAATAGGGGCAAGGCAGCAGTTCTGTCCTTCTGTCACTGAGCCATTTCTCCTTGACCATGGTCTGGCATTTCGGACAGTGTCTGTCCCGGCAGGAGTTATATGCGTTGCGGCTATAACCGCAATGATTACAGGCTTCGACATGGCCTCCAAGGGCAGCGGTCCGACATATTTCGATGCGTCTCATGACCTTATATTGCTGCGATCCCACCACATGCATATCCCGGTATTTCTTACCATATCTGCGAAAGATATCGGCAATCTCCGGTGTGTTGCCATTATCTTTCATCTGCTCCCTCCTTCGTCTCGTCCAGCAGATCAAGCGGACTCTTGAGTTGGACATACCTGGCTGGAACCAGATGCAGATAGATCGTCGTTGTTTCTATGTTGCTGTGGCCGAGCAGTTGGCTGATGGTATAAAGGTCGTAGCCTTTATAGAGGAGGTGGGTGGCAAAGCTGTGTCTGAGAGTATGGAGACTGCATTCCCTGGTTAAGCCGATTTTTTTTTAGCTGCGTAGAGCATCATCGAGACGGAAGCACTTCTGATATGGGTTCCGGGCTTCTGGCCGGGAAACAACCACAGCTTGGGCTTGTACTCCTGCCAATAGGCCCGCAGTTCAGGGAGCAACTGTCTGGACAGAACCGTATAGCGATCCTTGCGTCCCTTGCCCTGTTGGACCCTGATTACCATCCTGGACGGATCGCTTTCAATATGCTCCGGCTTGAGGCGAATAGCTTCCCCGACTCTAAGCCCTGCGCTGTAGATGGTCTTGAGCAGAACCCGGTGTTTAAGGTTATCAATGCAGCCCAGAAGACGGCCTACTTCTTCCATTGACAGTACGGCCGGTAGTTTCTTGCTCCGTGGTTTCGGCGGCAGGCCAAAGCGGTCATCAACCTCCCGGTCGCAAATATGACGGTAGAAATAGGTGATGCCTGAGAGATAGGTCTTGCATGAACTCCATGCCAGTTTTTTCTCCAGCAGCAGATGGCGGAAATAGCCCCGCACCTGGTCATTGCTCAGCTTCTCCGGGGACTTATTGTAGTACTTTGCCAGGCATCTGACCCCACTGATGTACCCACGCTGGGTCTCATGGGTGAGACCGTGAAAATTCATGTGTTCGACGAACTCGTCTCGGATCGGACTACTCATGACGCACCTCCTTGGTTGAGTTGATAAGGACGCTACTACAGTATCTTATCAATCAAGAAAGTAATGGTAGAAATGAATTTCATGCTGGAAGAGGTGGGACAAAAGGGAGGCTGGTTGGTCGGTTTTTCCGCGTAGCGGTTCAGTTCTCCATGAACACCTTTACCTCAGTGGTGAGAGGTCATAGTTGAGCTTCTTCCTGAAGCCCTTCAGAGCCGCCTCAGCAGCGGGCAACCTCACTCACCAGACAGGGGCAACCTCATCTTCACAGAATAGGTTTATCAATAGTTGCGCTCTGGCAGTCCTTGAATTCACAACAAAACATGCTGCAATTATTGATAAACCTTGAGAACTGAACTGCGGGGGAGTTGTGGCCGGAAACGTTATGCTATGGGGATTAATTGCGGTTCCTGATTACTGTTTATCGGTCGTGGTGCAAGATTGAGAAGCGGGTCTTTCGAGCATAGCCGGCGAAACTGGTCTTTGATGACGCTGGTTTTGCGACAAAATGTATATTTTTTCATGGCACCCACGTATTTGCTCGCAATTTTCACCTGTGCAAGATGCAGCTATCCTGTTGAATCCAACATCGGTATATCTGGAAATTAGATAAATCCTGATACAGAAACCTGATCAGGAGCTATCATCATAAGCCAGGTCGGTAATCGGCCTGAGATAGACCAGCTTTCCCTTGCCGCACTGCGGGCAGCAGCAGATGTCGATGCCGGTCAAGCGCAGCATCATCTCCTGAACGGTCTCCACTGTTTTCTGTGTATATTTGACGTCTGAACCGATCAGGGTGCGGATTAAAGCGATGCAGGTTTTCTTGTTAGCATGAGCCAGGAAGCCGTAATAGCGGATTTTGGTAAAGCCGCTCGGCAGCACGTGCAGGAGAAATCGCCTGATAAATTCTTCAGCACTGAGGGTAAGTTCTTTTTCCTTATTGTCGTCGCTGCGGTCCCGATACCTGAAGCTAACCTTGCCATCATCGATAGCAATGATCCGGTTGTTGGTTATTGCCACCCGGTGGGTATAGCGACCGAGATATTCGAGTACCTGTTCCGGTCCACCAAAGGGCTGTTTGGCATAAGTGATCCACTGCTTGCCACGCAACGTTTCTATGAACGTCAGGAACTGTTTTTTCTCTTGCAGCCCTGCAACCTTGCCAGGGAAAGAAAGGAGGTTTTTCTTATGTGCCCTTTCTAGCTTGTCCAGATAGCGTTTTTTGAACTCCTTCGCCAATGACTGAACCCGGAATAAATATTTTCTTCTGGTGCCGGTCCAGCTTGTACGATCAAATGAAAGAACTCCTGCCGGGATGATGCAGTGCAGGTGGTAGTGGTCCATGAGTTTCTGATTCCATGTGTGAAGCACGGAAATGAAGCCGAGTTGGCCCCCAAGGCGCCACTGCGGATCACGGGCGAAGACCTGCAATGTTTCTTTGACTGCGGTAAACAGCAGAGTCAGCATAATGTGTTTATTGCCCATAACCAGGGGGTTGAGCTCATGCGGCAAAGTGAAAACGTTGTGAAAATAGGGGCAAGGCAGCAGTTCTGTCCTTCTGTCACTGAGCCATTTCTCCTTGACCATGGTCTGGCATTTCGGACAGTGTCTGTCCCGGCAGGAGTTATATGCGTTGCGGCTATAACCGCAATGATTACAGGCTTCGACATGGCCTCCAAGGGCAGCGGTCCGACATATTTCGATGCGTCTCATGACCTTATATTGCTGCGATCCCACCACATGCATATCCCGGTATTTCTTACCATATCTGCGAAAGATATCGGCAATCTCCGGTGTGTTGCCATTATCTTTCATCTGCTCCCTCCTTCGTCTCGTCCAGCAGATCAAGCGGACTCTTGAGTTGGACATACCTGGCTGGAACCAGATGCAGATAGATCGTCGTTGTTTCTATGTTGCTGTGGCCGAGCAGTTGGCTGATGGTATAAAGGTCGTAGCCTTTATAGAGGAGGTGGGTGGCAAAGCTGTGTCTGAGAGTATGGAGACTGCATTCCCTGGTTAAGCCGATTTTTTTTTAGCTGCGTAGAGCATCATCGAGACGGAAGCACTTCTGATATGGGTTCCGGGCTTCTGGCCGGGAAACAACCACAGCTTGGGCTTGTACTCCTGCCAATAGGCCCGCAGTTCAGGGAGCAACTGTCTGGACAGAACCGTATAGCGATCCTTGCGTCCCTTGCCCTGTTGGACCCTGATTACCATCCTGGACGGATCGCTTTCAATATGCTCCGGCTTGAGGCGAATAGCTTCCCCGACTCTAAGCCCTGCGCTGTAGATGGTCTTGAGCAGAACCCGGTGTTTAAGGTTATCAATGCAGCCCAGAAGACGGCCTACTTCTTCCATTGACAGTACGGCCGGTAGTTTCTTGCTCCGTGGTTTCGGCGGCAGGCCAAAGCGGTCATCAACCTCCCGGTCGCAAATATGACGGTAGAAATAGGTGATGCCTGAGAGATAGGTCTTGCATGAACTCCATGCCAGTTTTTTCTCCAGCAGCAGATGGCGGAAATAGCCCCGCACCTGGTCATTGCTCAGCTTCTCCGGGGACTGATTGTAGTACTTTGCCAGGCATCTGACCCCACTGATGTACCCACGCTGGGTCTCATGGGTGAGACCGTGAAAATTCATGTGTTCGACGAACTCGTCTCGGATCGGACTACTCATGACGCACCTCCTTGGTTGAGTTGATAAGGACGCTACTACAGTATCTTATCAATCAAGGAAGTAATGGTAGAAATGAATTTCATGCTGGAAGAGGTGGGACAAAAGGGAGGCTGGTTGGTCGGTTTTTCCGCGTAGCGGTTCAGTTCACAGTAGATATCTTTAATTAAGAGGATATTTAACTGCTAAGAGCTTTGCTGCGAACATCTCAATCAGTTAACGGTTAAGGCTCAGTCATATAAAATGAATAAACTGTGACGCGTACTCCAAAAAATGCAATAAGACTTGATTAGGAATTCTATTATTCAAGTTGCTCCTTTTTGATCTGATCCTATATACTTATTTGTCACTTTTTGGGATTATTCGTGGCAGGAAAGTATATAGGCTAATTTCTCCGAAAATTTAACGTTTTGCTGATCTTTTTTAAAAATCATGGACTCTTTTGACACTAAATATTTCGGCCCCTCATTTCCAGTATTTTTAGATGTTAATCCAACATATTGACCGGTTTTATGTTTAATAGGGATAATGATTCTGTTTCTGAATGTATCGTAGACCTTACCATTACTTCTTGCAATTAATCCAACTTTAAGCGCAATCATTTGTTGACTAGAATTCAGTTTATTATACAAATATTTGTATCCATATTTTTCAGGAGTTGGTGCATATCCAATCTTATGTTTTACGCACATTTTTCTTGTGATATTGTTTTTTTCGAGATAATCAAGAATTTCCATACCAATGAACTTGTCAAATAATGTGTTATGATAATATTCTACCGCCCGTAACATAAATTTATAACATTGTTCTTTCTCATATTCTTTTTTACCTTTTGGCCTCTGCCCAACTAAAGATTCGCCAACTCGAATTGCAAGTTCTTTTAATGCATCCTTGAACATAATATTTTTATACTTCATTAAAAAAGTATAAACATCTCCATGCGCACCACATCCAAAACAATGAAATTGTTGTTGAACGCTATCCACATTGAATAGTGTATTTTTATCTTCATGAAATGGGCAAATACCAATATATCGACCAGTAGAACCAATTTGGTTAAGTTCCACACCAGATTCCATCACAATTTGAGCAATATTAACTTTTTGTTTTATTATTTTTACAGAATCCAATCAGGACCTCTTTCAGATATAGAAAAATTTCAGATAGCCTCTATTATAAATGAAACTCAAGCAGTTAACTCTGATCCAAATAAGGATAAACGTGGAGTGATTATCCATTAACTCCGTAGCCATTGGTGTGTTTAACCTCAAACTCGTATGAGATCTTCAAGAAAAAGTGCAGGGCGTTGTCACAGCATGTACATAAATAAGGCCCAACTGGTCTACTTCAAAGCAATCAAACTCTTACTGACTAAGTCCCTGACAGCAGGCGAGAACGGGGAAATAACAAAAGAGAACCAGCGGCCTTAGCTGAAAAAGGAACTACTATGAATCTTGAATACCAAAAACGGCTGATGTTCCAAAGAGGCTATCTGGTGGGTCAGGTAATATTGCACCTCCTCAACCTTTGAAGTACAGTAGGCATCTTAAGTTTTGGCTTAATAGTAGTTAATAGAGAATAGAAGTGGCAAGTTCAACGGCGAGCCTCAGCGAGCAGTGAGCGTAATGAACGTGGTGAAACATTTGTTATGTTTGTGTTAGCACGAAAATTGGGATAGTTCCGCTCCATTGGTCACCATGCCCCCATTCCAGCTTAACCGATGCTTGAAATCTGCTATGGATTAATTCTTTGCTCTCTATTTTTACGTCTATAAATCTTTTAACAAAATGAAGCGAAGCTCTTAGCTCTTTATTGTATTGCCTTTCTATTGGAATCAAAGATAGTCTGATTAACTCAAGTTTTATGAGTCGAGAGAATAATGGAAGATCGCCCGAGTGTTTATGGTAGTACTCAGTTGCGAGCGAGCCTAACTCTTTTTGGCTTTCAATTTCGCCTTTCAAGGTGCTCATGCAAACAGAGATCATTTGTTTGGCATTTTCGATACCAGAAACATGGACAAAGCTACCATTTTCAACAAAAATATCTCCATCAGGCCCAAGCTTCATATCGGAGCCAGATTCTCTAGGATCAGTAGGTGCTATTTTATCTTCAACATTAATAGTTAACTGCTTTTTGTTTTCTGGTGTAATGGTTAGCTTTATATCTTTTATTTTTCTAGCGTCACCTTGAGATTCTAAAACTACATACTGCTCGCTCTGTGAAAAAGTGCTGAAAGATAATACATATTCATTGAGAGTATCAATATTCCCTATTTCTGTTTTAATTATTTCAAAAGTCCATTTGTGTTGGTGTATTGATTGCCAACGAGCATGAAATATATTGTTACTGCCTACTTGAATTAATGAACTTTCTTTTAAGTCCTCTTCTAAAGATGGATATTTAAGAGAATCAGCTGTTTTTCTTTCTGCCTGTTCCTTCCATTTCATCAGTGTTGCTGCAGAATATTCAGTGTAATCTGCATCAATAAGACTCCCATGATGCCTACACATCCAAATACCATTTGTGATATGTCGTCTTTCATCCTTTGTCATTTCAGGATTATATCTTGGTCCATTTGGTGCAGCAGCATAGATATGAGCTGCAATTCCATTATTGATTCTCTTTGTAGGATCATCTGAATCAGGACCAACAGTGTTTATGTTGCAGCCTGGGAAAGAGCATTTCCACCCAACACGCTCTGCCATAATTCGTTTTATTGTTGGGGTAAAATTATCTCGATTATGATTAGGCATAAAACTCCTTAAGTTGATTAAAAAGCATAACGCCTAAATCAGGAGCGCCGTGCGTTACCTGGATTTAGGCGTTATGTGTATGTTCGATAAAATGAGTTGTTACCAATCTTATTGAATTGAACAAGATCTTTCTCTTCAAGAATGCGAACTAATATTGCAACGAGCCAACCTTTTTCTCCGTATTGAGTGTTTGACTTGGGTACAGCTAGGAATTTAAGCTCAAGCTCGGTATTTATTGAGGCAATAGGAACCCAGCGGTCTTTGTGTTGAGGTTCACGGTCCTTTATTTCTTGGAGTAACTCAAATGCAAGAATCTCAATAAGATTATGCATTACATCTTTTCTGTTCATTGTGATCCCGAGTTAATTGTGAATATTGTTCAATAATATTTCAGAATATGCTTTTAAAAATGTAACCATTTCATTCGCTGGAATTTTTGCAACCGTATTTCCGTTGCGGTGCTTAAATTTTAAATAGTCGACTCTGAAGTTAGCGTCTGCGGATAAGACTTCAATGTTGAAATGTGCAACACTATTTCGAAGCTGGTGAATTAAATGTCTCAATGTGTTTATGGTTTCATGAATTTCAGTGTTCTCTAAGCCAAGTTGTGACCTAAACTCAAGAGACAATTGATCGTTTGGTATGTTGTCAACAATTCGTTCTTTTGGCATGACGACTAAACCAAGAAAGCAATTAATTACCAGAGTGTAATTGTACTGCCTTCCAAACTCGATGTTATCACTCTCAATAAACTGATAATATTGTTCAATCAGAGCAACAGTTCTATGAATAAAATCTGGTTCGAAATTGGCATAGTTTCCCATTAAATTCTCTCGATGGTGATTGTTGATGCATTAACACATAACGCTAAGCTAAATGGACCGAAAAACCGCTAGGCTTTTTGTGTCCATTTTGAGCGCCTTGTTGAACGAAGCCGCTACGCGGCAGAGGTCTTGAGTATACTTCAGTAAAGAGTCCAATTCCGGACACTTACAGAAAAAGGAGTATACCATGAAGGCAAAAGATTCCAAACGTTTTGAAATCCTTTACGATCGGCACCTGAAAAAGCTTACGCTTCAAGGCAAGAGTCAGGCAACTATCAGCGCCTATGCCCGGGCTGTTCGTCGTCTTACCGAACATTTTGATTGTTGCCCAGATCAACTGTCGGTGGAGCAGCTCGAAGATTATTTTACCCGTCTGGTAGAAAACTATTCCTGGAGTACGGTAAAGCTCGACAGGCTCGGCCTGATGTTCTTCTGGAAGCACGTCCTGGAGCAGGACTGGCAATGGCTCAATATCGTCAAGCCACCAACTGTGAAAACAATCCCGGATATCCTTACTAGAGAAGAAGTTGCCTTACTTGTTCACAACACGCGCAAACTCCGTTACCGGGTCTTTCTCTTTACTACTTACTCCATGGGGTTGCGTTTACAGGAAGCACTTTCTTTACAGATCGGAGATATCGATGCCAATCGCAGACGGGTACATATCCGCAGAGGCAAAGGACATAAAGATCGTCTGGTTCCACTGCCTGATCGAACCCTGAAGGCATTACGCATTCTCTGGCAGGATCATCGCCATCCCAAGCTGCTTTTCCCAAACTATAGAGGCTCTGCTGAAACCATCATCAGGGCAACCTCTCACATGAACATCGGTTCCACCCAGCAGGCCATGAAAGCGGTGGTTGCAGCCTGTAACATTAAAAAAAAGTCTCCATCCACTCCCTCAGACACAGCTTTGCCACCCACCTCCTCGAAGCGGGTTTAAGCCTTCGCCACATCCAGGAACTTCTCGGGCATTCAAGCCCCACAACCACTGCCCGTTACGCCCAGCTCACCTACACCGCGGAAAAGGATAGCATTGCCACCATAAACGAGCTGATCAATTCCATGGAGCTGAACCCAACGAGGAAGCAACATGGACATTAAATCACTCATCAACAAATACTTCGACCTGTACATGATTCGTCATGGCGGCAATGCCATCCCAGAGCAACTGAGGGCTTTGAGGGACATACAGCAGTGTCGAACCCCTCAATCTGGCGAACTCTATGCACGATGCCCTGATTGCCAGCATGGAGAATGGCGCCCCCTCTCGTGCGGCAACCGCCACTGCCCAACCTGCCTCAATCACCAGACCAGTTCCTGGCTTGATAAACAGCAGGCGAAGCTCATGCCGGTCCCCTACTTCCTGGCCACCTTTACCTTACCATATGAACTGCGATACCTGGCATACGGGCACCAGAAAACTGTCTATTCCCTGATGTTCAAATGCGTCGCTGAAGTCCTTAGATCCTTTGCTGCGAACCCAAAACATCTTGGAGCGGAGATCGGCATGACCATGATCCTGCACACCCACGCGCGAGACCTCTCGTTTCACCCCCACATTCATGTACTCATCCCTGGCGGCGGTATAGATAAACGATTCGGCAAGTGGAGAAAGGTGAAAAATGACTATCTCTTCAATGGATTTGCCCTGGCCAAAACCTTCCGCGGCAAATTCCTCGACATGCTGAAATCAACAGGCCTGTCCCTGCCTCAAAATCTGCCTGAAAAGTGGGTTGCCCATTGTGAATGCGTGGGCAATGGCTTCCCGGCCCTGAAATATCTGGCCAGATATCTCTATCGAGGCGTCATCAGCGAGAAAAATATTGTGGCAAGTCACAACGGAAATGTCACTTTCAAGTACCGTGACAGTAGGACTGATGAGCTAAGATATTCCACAGTAAAAGCAGAGGATTTCCTGAACATCCTGGTCAAGCATGTCCTGCCGAGAGGCTTCAGACGCGTGCGGGATTACGGTTTTCTGCACGCCAATGCCAGAAAAATCAGAACCCTCATTCAGCTTATACTGCATGTCTTTACCCCAATAGTGCCAAAACAGCGGCAAAGGCCAAAGTATTCCTGCCCAAAATGCAAGGCGGCTATGCTGGTGATACGCTTTCGATTCGACTACGGCAGATCAGGATAATGATTAGCCTGGACGCTGCTCTCACATAAATTCAGCAGGAGGTAATGCAGTCTATGAAAACAATCTGTTTCTTTCACACCTTGTCAGGTGAAGGGATAACTATGCTCTATAATTACAGCTAGAATTCAAGGCCCCCTTCCAGGGTAATTACTTTCAAAAGATATTTCCTTAGGAGAAAAGCCGGGCTTGTTCAACCACGGATAAGATTGTGGATCGCTTTGCGATCACAATCTATCCTTATTCGTTATATCTATAGCCTTGTCGATATGAAATTTGCAACGGACTGCTCAAATACTCCGGTTGATACACAAGCCCCTGAGAAGGGTAGTTTTTTACCCCAGCCATTATCATGCCCCATTCCTTCGTAACTACCTGCAATATTAACGCTAACTTTAGTCCTGTTATCGCCTACAGATCTCACAGTGACATTTACATTTGCTGTCTCTTCATAGTGCTGCAGAGTTGCTAGTGTGGATGTTTTGATTTCACCGCAATCGAGCGCATTAGGGTGGAGACGAATATTATATTTGGCGCTAATAAAACCGGATGTTTTCTCAATTTTATCAATAGTAATATTGTTTTCAGCAAACCAATCAACAGCCAAAAGCCACGCCTGATCGTATGAGGCTTCATAAGAATAGCTATTCTTGACTTGCCTGTATTCTGGTGGAGTAATATGCATGGTCCCAGAACATGCTACAAGAGTTGTTAATAAAAGGGCTAGCATGGCTCTTAGTAAAGTGTTCGTC
This sequence comes from Desulfosediminicola ganghwensis, assembly GCF_005116675.2. Taxonomy (NCBI): domain Bacteria; kingdom Pseudomonadati; phylum Thermodesulfobacteriota; class Desulfobulbia; order Desulfobulbales; family Desulfocapsaceae; genus Desulfosediminicola; species Desulfosediminicola ganghwensis. The sequence continues at coordinate 4,211,134 of NZ_CP050699.1, read as the reverse complement.
ATTAATATCTCCTATTTATATGAGGGCATAACAAGTAATTATACAGATCTATATAACATGACAAAGCGGATGTTATACAGAAAGATTGCCCGTGAGTCCATGAACTTTTCCACTCATTAATGTGTGCGAAGTCAGCATGTTAACTTCGATCAACTTAGGATGTCAACGTGTATCTCGGATGGCCTATACGAATGACGATGTGATGGTCAATGAGGATAGTGTTTCTAGCTTGATGAAGGACTTAATCATCAAGTATTTTTTACAATGTTTTCCACTCAGCTCTCAAGCAAGGCGACATTAAATATTCTCATTAGCAATCTGACGTGGTAGAAGAACGCAGTAACTGATGATTATTCCTGAATTTCTTCAGATTCCTTTCAGCAAATCACCACCCCCTGTCAAGCGGTAACTTCACAGGGAGAAGGTAATAGATTGGAATATTGAATAAAGACAGACATTGGAGTTGGCAATATTAACGTTGGCATAAATGGCGAGTTTCAGCGAGTCCGAGCGGAACGAAATGGAGTGGTGTTAAAAGTCTTGTTTAGCAAGTTTGAGGAAACCCTTACGGGGGTACTCCACGAACTGAAGATCTCTACTCTGAGAGTTATCACGCTATATTCTTCTAGTCCTCGTGAAGGTTACACTTGGCAATCTGCTGCCCTTCCTGGTCTAAACATCCCTGTCGGCTGCCTTAATTGGATTCAGCTCTTCAATTATGTCTTTGACGTATCCAGCAAATAAACTTGGCTGAAATATCCAGGGAATTTCTGGGATATCACTGATTGTGTGATAAGGTGCTATACTTAACAACAACGACATTCAGTTTCGAGGATTTGTGTGGTTATTGACGTTTTCACATGTTGTTCTGGAGAAAGTTCTGATGAACCAAAAACCGACATATGAAGAATTGGAACAAAAGGTAAAGGAATTAGAGAAAAAAATTGCTGTTCATATGGGTGTAGACCAGCCTGCAGATGAAGATGAAAAACAATATCAGGTATTGTTTCAACACATGCCCATTGCCTGTTTCACATTTGATCAGAAAGGTCGATTTTTGAGCTGGAATAATGCCGCAGAGCACATGTATGGTTATACCGAATCTGAAGCTATCGGTGCTACCGCCTATGAATTAATTGTAACTCCAGAGACCCGGGAAGCCACTGATCAAATTATTGAAAGGGTCTTTAAAGGGGAAATTGTTACTGGATCTGAATGGCATGACCGCAACAAGGAAGGAGAGGTCGGATGGCGCATGGGCAATACATTTCCACTCATGGGGCCCGATGGATCGGTAATCTGTGGAGTAAATGTTAATATTGACATTACTGATCGTAAGCGCGCTGAAGAGTCTTTGCTACAAGCACAGACTGAACTTGAGAAACAGGTCGAAGAGCGAACTATCAACCTGAAAAGTGAGATCGAAGAGCGAAAAATCATAGAAGAGGCATTGAGCCTGAACGAATCAAGACTCGAAGCGCTCTTGGAGCTCAGCCAGATGTATGGAGTCTCTATGCAGGAATTGGCTGACTTCTCTTTAGAAGAAGCGATCAGGCTAACAAAAAGTAAAATTGGCTATCTTGCCTTCATGAATGAAAGTGAAACGACTCTTACAATGTATGCATGGTCGAGAGAGGCGATGAAGCAATGTGAGATAATCGATAAACCCATAGAGTACGTAACTAAAGATATCGGGCTGTGGGGGGAAGCGGTTCGTCAGAGGAAACCCGTGGTCACTAATGATTATCAAGCACCAAACCCGTACAAAAAAGGATATCCAGAAGGTCATGTTGTGATAAGGCGCCACATGAACATCCCGGTCTTTGATGGTCAGAATATTGTGGTTGTTGCAGGTGTTGGAAATAAAAACTCTGAATACGATGAATCAGATGTTCGTCAACTGACGTTGCTCATGGATGGTATGTGGAAGAGTATCAAAAGAAGACGAACTGAAAATGCGTTAAAGGAAAGAGAGGAAAGAATCTCAATCGCAGCTGAAATCGCAAATCTGGGCGTGTGGGAATGGCGCGTCGATGAGAATACGCTTTTGGCTAATCAGAAATTCTTTGAAATAACCGGTCTTACCAGAAAGGAAGCGGACAATTTTTCCCTTGATATGTGGCTGAGTAGAATCCATCCTGATGAAAAAGAAAAGGTTCGGAGTATCATTAAAGATCTTTCCGTCGGGAAATTGGATCGATCAGAAAACCAAGTCAGGTTCCGACATCCGCTAACCGGAGAAAGGTGGCTTCATGGAATCGGCAGGGTCGTTGAACGGACCAAAGAGGGGAAACCCTTATGCATGGTAGGTATCCACCAAGATATTACCAGTCGTAAGCAGGCAGAAGCAGAACGTGAGAAATTGATAAAAGGACTGGAAAAAGCCCTCTCAGAGGTTAAAGCCTTAAGCGGGTTATTACCTATTTGTGCCTCTTGTAAGAAAATACGTGACGACAGAGGGTACTGGAATCAGATTGAGTCATATATCTCAAAGCACTCTGATGCACAATTTAGTCACGGAATTTGCCCGGTGTGCGCCAAAAAACTTTACCCTGATATTAAGCTTTATGATGATTAGAGAATAAATGGGTGGAGATGAAATCTTGAGCCAACTCTCTGCGAGTTGGTACACGTAGAATACTTTTCGTGCAAGTCTTAACAATTTGAGCAGACCTACAATTTAACACTCTTCCTGTTTAGCTTCAGCCCAATACAAGCGAAAATTGCTCCATTTCAGTCATAGGATGTGGAGGATTGTACTTTCCAGTCAAGCATTGAGGTTGGCAGATCGTATCTCATCCGAAACGATTTGTGCCGGATGTAATCCTTTCGACTCATTGAGTGAAAACCTAAAACGGTTGTCTTGTCGTATGCACGCCCGCCCGAGCACGATCTCGGTTCAGAATCTTTCACAAACGAGCTACCCCGGTGGAAGCAACTCGTTAATTCTCTTCTCATTCGCCTGCCACCACTGTCGGGCGTCATCCTCACTCCAGCAGTATTTCTCTTCAAGTGATTTCAAAGCGGCGATTATGGCTGCCGCATTGGCTGGTCTCTCATCCGGGTTTTTTGCGAGGCAAGTGGCGATAAGCTGTTCAAATTCAGCGGGTATCTCATAATCCAATCTCTCGCTGAGACTGGGAGCTTCGGTATTAATAATATGGTAACAGATCTCAACCGGCGATTCGGTGTCAAAGACGTCTTTACCAGACAGCAGGTTGTAGGCTACTGAACCAAGTGAGTAGAAGTCTGAGCGAATATCAATCTCTCTGGTCCCTTTCAAGCGTTCCGGGGCAATGTAGGCGGGAGTTCCGATAATTCCCTGACGGGTGGTCAGGGTCAGATCACTTTGCCGGTTTAGCTCTTTGGCCAGGCCGAAGTCGAGAACCTTGAGTGAATCATATCTGCCGCCTCGCATGCAGAGCATGATATTCATCGGTTTGATATCCCGGTGGATCAAGCCTATTTTATGGGCTTCCTCCAGAGAATAGCAGACATGTTTAATGATGTATATGACTCGCTCAAGAGGTACTTTGCCCTCTATTTCAAGCAATTGGGCCAGGTTGATGCCGTTCAGGTATTCCATGGCGTAATAGAAAATACCTTCCTCTGTTTTACCGTAATCATATATCTGAACAGTGTTCGGGTGGCTCAGGCTGGCAGTTAACTGCACTTCCTGTTTAAATCGCTCAACCGTTTCATCATCCATGGCATCGGGTTTTAAAAATTTCACTGCGGTGGGGCGTTTCAGCAGTGCATGCCGTGCCTGATAGACCTTGCCCATGCCGCCTTCACCGATCTTTTTGATGAGTCTGTATTGTCCCAGTTGTTGGAAGGAGTCGATTTTGCTTTGCAGGCGCTGGATAGATCGTGCGGAGTAGAGAAACCAGAGACAACTGATGATCACCAGGCTAAATAGGCCGAAAAAAGCAATTATTACCGGTCGATGTCCTTTGAATGCATCGGATTTGGGGATTTCTGTGGCCACACCGAAGCCATATTCATCCAGCCATCGCCAGGCACCTATAACCTCGACTCCTCTGTAATCCCGGTAGCCTTTGACATTGACTCCAGAATTGCCCGCTACTGCGGAAGCTGCCATGCGGGTAAGCGGGAGTTCTTCAATCGGCAATTCCGGGGTAAAGCCTTTGGTCATGTTACCGCCGGGGTCGCGAATCTGAATTGCGAGAATTGAACGGACATCGGGCAGGTCCCGGAGTAGACCGATTTCACGTAACTGGTCTTCAAACCTGCTATCGGAGATCAGGAAACCGTTTTTGTCGAAGGCATAGGTGTCGCCGGAGTCACCCATTCGAGCTACAGAGAGAATGCGGGTGAAGTCTTTGTCCGGGTTGAGCGCGAGTGCAAGGGCGGCGATGATCGTTCCGTCGGCAGCTAAAATGGGGGTTGAGGAGAGCATGATCGGCTGGCTTTGGTTTAACTGTATCTCAGGCAGGTAAATGCCGGAGAGTTGCGGCTTGCTCACGATTGTCTCCCCGTTGAAAACTCTGGCGACTGTTTCAGCCATTTCCGGGTTGATGGTTAAGCCGGTAAACGGAACCGGGATACTTGCCGCTAAAACGTAACCGGCCCGGTCTACGATGAAATAGCCCCAATACTCTTTTTCTTCAAGGATTGGCAGGGTATGTTTCTGCAGAGTTTTAAAACTTTCCGAGTTAATGAGCTTGTCTGTGTCCCCCGGCTGTTTCTGGTGAATCTCGATCAATCCCATGGTCTCTCTGGCAATGAGAGGGTCCTGGGCATGAGATCTGGCAAAACTCATTTCGTTGTGAACCCAGATATCGAGTGCTTCCACGTCCGCATCAAGAATGGTGGTAAGGTTTGCGGCATAAACATTGACGATTGCTTCACGGACGGCGTGAGAGGTCCAGTAACCGATGCCAGCCAGCAGGGATAAGACAAACAGGGAGACTCCCACAATTCTGGCGGTAGTGATCCAGTTGCTTGGTTGTGGCGTATAGGTGCCACCCTTTATCTGTAAAACTCTCTTATTAGTGATCATCAGAATAATACCTGCTACGCCTACTGCTCGATTTCCACTATTCGTTCCAGTTCCGGCTTGATCTGCTGGGTAGCCAGAACGTTGGGGCTGAGTAGTTCTGTTTTGGCCTGAAAGGCACGCATACCGCCTTCAACCATGCGCTTGCGGTTCCGTTCATACCAACCTTCACGCATTACATGCATAAGAGGTGTGTCAAGGCGCTGCGAGTCCCGTTTCGCTTTATATTCGATATTGACTGATTTGAGCTGATTATCGAGTTGACGGATAAACTGTTGTTCGAGCTCCGGTTGAACTCTGGTGGTGAACTCAACCCGGAAAATGTAGCGGCTGTTCTTGTGGTCTGCCTCGGCTTTAAAGTGGTCTACACTGATGCCGGTCGCCTCACTGGCCTTCTGGAAGGAGCTGATGATTTGGTTGACGCTGACCTTCTCACCCGTGATATTGGTCATCCCCCGACCTTTTCTCAAGAAGATGATCTGGGGGGTTTCATTGTAATAGCCAACCACTTTGATCACATCGTTAATGTCATAGCGGTAGAGGCCTGCGGTGGTGGTGAAGAATATGTAGTATTCCCGATCGATTTCAACGTCTTTCAGAGTAAGGAAATTCCAAGCCTGGGGATTATTGCGGTTGCTTTCCAGGTTTTCCACTTCAACAAATTCAACAAAATTGGTCGCCACTGTAAGGACGCCTGCGCTGCCTTCATCGCTGAGCGGAATGGAGCCTCTGGCCTCACTGGAGAGGTAGCCGATATCGCGTACAGGAATCTCTTTTCCGCCTTCCGGGTTGAACCAGTGGGGGAAGCGGTTCAGATAATGACCAACAGAACCGCCTTTCCAGCAGCCTATCAGGCTGAGCTGCGGCCAGTAATCAGCAGGGCGTAGTTCCCCGTTGCGAAGATCACGGAGTGTAGCCAATTCCTTGGCGCGATTCGGGTTGGGCTTGAGTCGTTTGGATATCGACTCAAAAAGAGCGGCTCCAATGGGAAAGGATGCAGAGAGGGTACCGTCATGGATGTCACGAATAATCTCTTCACTGTGACTGTTGGCCTTTTCACACATCTTGATCACCGATGATGGGTTGGCGGTGACCAAAAAGCGGATATCATGCTCCAGGGAGATCCGCATAATGGAGAAATACTTTGCTCCGTAATCTTCGATCTCAAAAACATCGTAAGGTATTGAGTAGGTGGAGCGAATAAGTGCAGGCATATTTTTATAGATCAACCCGGAGGTGGAGCCGTATGGCATCCCGGAAGGTGTGTGACCTTCCACGGCGGGAGAGACCAGTGAGAGCACTTTTTTCTCCAATATGTCCGGGTGATCCTTTTTGCAATGGTAGGTCCAGGCGCGCATCTGGTCGCTGGTTTCCTGGCCCTGGCAGGAAGGGGTAACGGGAATATATTTGGGATCGCCCGTTGTACCGCTGGTTTGGGCAAACATCACCGGATCTTCAGCGGTTAGTATGTTCTTGGTTCCGACTATGATTCTCTGCATATCATGTTTGATATCCTCATATGTCATTACCGGAACCTGTTTTTGATACTCTTCTATGGTTTTGATAGAGGAGAAACCGTATCTTTTCCCATACTCCGTGTTCGCATTTCTGGTGAGTATGGAGAACAGTTTGTTCTCCTGCATAACCATCGGTTGAGCGGTTGCCTGCTCAAACCTTTGTGCAGATCTTTTGATTGTTAATCCGATTAAAAAACTTGCGATAGACATATATTAAATCCTCCTGCTTAAAATCATGAGGTGGTTTTTGCGTTGGTTAATGTGTTTTATGTCACATTTCTCATATATTTGAGAACTTCTTGTTACAACTTCCTGACTGTACAGCTTCGTCGGTCACGTAGCGTTTCTCTCTTCATGAGTGCCTTGCCGGAGATGAGACTTCCGGTACTCAATAACAACATCTGAAACATGATATGATACTGCTTCGCAGGCTAGGTTATCAGGCGAATTATTATCAGTGCCGCAATTATGATCATAGCTATGATCATAAAAATACGCATGATTTTCTTCGATTTTACTCCATGCATGATTGTCCTGCGGATGGTCTTGAGTCTGCCGGGTAACAAAGTGCTATGTCTGGATAGTTGGGGCTTTTCAATGTCGGCACCTGAGCCAATGCGAACCAGAATTGCGCTTGCATTATCCTGTTGTGGATGATTCTGAAGTTTGATTTCCTCGAAAATAGCATCCAGGCTTCCGGCTACTGGTAGCTGAGAGGTCTTGGTGAGTATTTCGTTTAAACGTGAGAGACTCAGTGTCTCAATGCCGTCGGTGGCAAGCAGTAACTGATCACCCTCCTGCAACGTGAATGGGAGACTCGGACAATCTACAATGTCCGGTACTTTACCGTTGATGGCGGACATGAGAAAATGTCGTCCATGAAAGTATTCTGTATCAGTAGATAATTCATCTCTGTTGTGCTGTTTGTCCAACATTGCCGCCATGGAGTGGTCTTCGTTGAGGCGTCGTAACCGGTTGTTGCGAATCAACCATAAAGGGGAGTCACCAACACTGTACCAGTAGATATTCCAATCGGAGATAAAGGCGGCTACAAGTGTGGTTCCCATGCCATTGAGGCGGGGATCATCGACAATACGTGAGGCAATAGCAGCGTTTGCCGATTCTGCTGCACTCTTAAGTCTCTGTGGGATGGTGCCATAGGTTTGGTGGAACGTTCGCGCTATGGTCGAGGTGACCAGTTTACTGGCCAATCCTCCAGAGGTGTGACCACCCATTCCATCACAGATTAACAGTAGTGTCCCTGGTTGCTCAGCGGCAAGTTTGACGTGCTCAACCACCAACAGGCTATCTTCCTGCCGCAAACGAGCACCCTCTATCTGCTTATCCGCATATGCGATATATTGTTTCAATGCCTACCCGTAAACTCTAACACCATGAATAACTCCTCTACCTGTTTATAAATATTACGAAAGTATATTGGAATTGGTGACAGAAAAAATCCCGAACCTTGTATTTTTGCGCTAGGGAAAGGGTATCGCAACGGTTAAGTTTAGGGCAAGAAATAATTGAAAAAAGGTGCGCCTTTACAGTTCCTGCATGGCCTGATAATTGTGGTTGGGTTGCCCTTGATTGCCAACCGCATGAACCGGCGACTGGTGCTTATGGCCGAAGTACCATCAAATGGTTGCAAAGCGAAAGAGGACGGAGATACATCACCAGTGGAGACAGTTATTTGCATGAAATGTAATGCTGACCTATCATGAATGAGGTGTGTTTTGAGATTTTTTAAATTGAGGATAGGTTGTCAGCTCTTGTGATGAATTTGGCATATGGCTCAGGCAAGATTGATCGCGCAGCCTGGGACGTGCCAAAATGAGCTGGTTTATGAAACAATTTTTCAGGGAGGTGCACAGTGAAAAAGTTTTTCATAATATTGTCAGTCATTACAATTTATTGTTTTGTGTCAGTTTGGTGCCAGGCGAAGCCAAAGGAACAGGCTGAAGCAGAAGCCTTGGTGGAAAAATCTACAACTGTTGTCTCCAGTTTTACAGCTGATCCGGATTTGGACTGGTTTAGAAAAAATGTATACAGGGCGCAGGCAGTTCTGATAATCCCACAAAATCTGAAAGGTGCCTTTCTGGTGGGTGGTGCAGGCGGCTCCGGAGTGTTACTGGCCCGGGATATAAAAACAGGACAATGGAGTTATCCCGCATTCTATACCCTGGGGAGTCTTTCGATTGGTTTGCAGGCTGGGGCGGAGTCGTCAGAGATCATCCTGATGGTCATGACGGAGAGGGGTATGGAGAGCATGCTCACCAGTTCTTTTAAACTTGGCGCTGATGTCACTTTGGCTGCGGGCCCGGTTGGGGTTGGAGCCAAGGCCAAGACTGCAGACATCATATCGTATGCCAGGGCCAAGGGGGTATTTGCGGGGGTCTCTTTGGATGGTGCAGTGGTTAAAACCAGAGATGGTTTGAATGGTGCATATTACGGCAGAAAAGTGAGTCCTACCGATATCCTGATTCGCAGGGATGCTGTCAACGGACATGCCGATAAACTCAGGGCAGCGGTAAAAGCTGTAGCAAAATAGTACAAGGACAGGGCGTAAGAGATAAAAGTGGATTTAACTGAACGACTTGAGAGGTAGTTATGACCAGTTTCAGGAACGGGTCGGTAGCAGCGGCGGCGCTGTGGCTGACTGTTGGTTTGACGGGGGTTGCCCTTGGCGGGGAGGAGAAGGAGGAAGGTGACTTTCTGCGTTACCCGCTAGGAGAGACAGGCAATTTTGTGCTTTCCCCTATAGTTGGCCCAATGTATACCCCGGAAATGGAATTTGGAGTAGCCCTTGGTGGCTTACTGACATTTTCCACGGAGCCGGATAACCCCAATATGCCTCGGTCATCACTTTCTACCTTTTTTATTTACAGTACCAACAGTTCTATGACTATCAGTTCATTTCTCGACTCTTTCTGGCTCGATGACAACCTGCGGGTAAACGTCGAATTCTGGTTCAAGGATATGCCTGATAACTACTGGGGAGTCGGCTATGATAACGGTCTTGATGTGGATGACGGCCCTCTGACAACCGAATACGACAGAACATGGTACCAGTTGACACCGGTGGCAACCTTCCGCACAGTCGGTGACCTGTTCCTGGGAGCTGTTTTTGATCTGAACCATACCTCATCAGACGATGAGGCTCCGGGGATGATAGATGATCCTACTTTTCAAGAGTTCGGCGATGATAACACCAATGTCGGAGCCGGTATCGTTCTCTCTTATGATACGCGCGATGTAACGGTGAATGCCTGGCGGGGAATCTATTTGAATTTTATGACCACCCATTACCTGGAGGCACTGGGTTCGGATAACGACTATGATGTGATTGAGGCGGAATACCGGCAATACCTGCCGCTCTGGCGTGAGGGAACAACCCTGGCCTGGAATATCAGCACTCGTTATACCACCGGTGAGGTACCATGGGGAGAGATGTCCCAGGTAGGTAGTCCTTTCGATTTACGGGGGTACACCTGGGGGCGCTTCCGGGATAAGACTATGATGTATGGTCTGCTGGAGTATCGGCATCAGTTTCAAAATTCTGTTGGTGAGCTAGGTAGACATGGCATGGTGGCCTGGGTCGGCATGGGATTCATTGGTGAAGACTACGATGATTTTAATGGAAATGATCTGCCGAATGGTGGTGTGGGGTACCGATTCGAGCTGCAGGAGCGTATGAATCTCAGGGCGGATCTCGGTATCGGGCGTGATGACGCTGGATTTTATCTGAGTATTAATGAGGCGTTCTAGGAGATTGTCCGATAATAGGGATTTTGGTCAAAATCGAGACATTTTCAAAAAATAAGCACAACCATATGTTAGATATTGCGAGCATTGTTTTTTGGAAATTCCGAAGAGTTTGGGGGGAAGCCATTGTCGGACTAAGCCCTTTGTAACCAACTCTTCGTCATTTAGATAAAATTAAGGCTCGCAATATTGGGTATATGCCTCCGCTTAATTTTTTCTAAATGCCTCTTTGGTGACGCGAAACCGGCAAGGGCCGGGAAAGTGGTTTGTGCTGTAAATGTTCAGTTGCTGCCAGTTGATCCAGTGATTTCCTCAGCGGCGGATTGGCCCACGACCTTGTAATTCAACGAGTCGTATTGACCGACGTTGAAACCTATAATGTCTCCCGGCATGAGAAAGTCGGGATTATTATCATTTGCTTCAATTACCATTCCCAGCAGAGTGAACCTGTTAAGACCCAACATTTTGGCGAGAGCACGCTTCCAGCCCGGCACCCTGAAGGCAACACCGGGAGGGGTGCCTGTCATTATAACTGTACCGGCGTGTAAAGGATCACCAGGGTATTGGGCCGCAATAAACTCAATCATCTCTTTGGCGGAGTAGACCCGGTCTGAAGTATTGCCATTCTGTCGTTGTTTCCCGTTCACCCAGGTCTCAAGTGACACATTTACTACTGTTTCGTTGGAAAACGCACTTGGTATCCACATCTTGCTACCGACAGCCGAAAATCCAGGGAAACTCTTGGCGGCTCCCCAATACTCACTCTGGTTCGGTTTATCTTCACCGAGTACCATAAAAGAGCGTGCGGTGATATCAGCAGCCAGGACAAATCCGAGCCTTGGCAGATAATTCGAATCGTTTATACGGCTGCGGTCGAAGGGCTCAAGCAAGACCATACCCAACTCAACTTCGTAGTCAAGAAGTGGGTTTATATACGGGAAACGCTCCTCAAGCACACGTGCCAGGCCGGGTTCGACAGTTTCTGCCATGGTCAGAAATGATGCCCGATCGGGATATACGATAGTCTGGCCTGTATTCAGGGAATTCAATGATTTTTTAAAAACCGGTGCAGGGGTGTCGGGGTCCCAGGTTCTTCCTGTTTCTACGATATGTTCAGCATAACTGAGTCCAATACCGTATATTGCCGTGATGTTTTCAGGCTGCAGTGTTTGCCACTGACCATCTGATACATCAAGTTGTACTGGTTCTCCGTTAAAGGGTTTAGGGGTGTTGCAGCCACTCAGTAGAGTAGTCAGTGATATTGCTATCAGAGCAAACCAGAAAAACAGTACAGGCGGGCAGGGCTGATACTGAGTTTTATCGTTAGGGCAGGATTGGGCTTCTGTCATGATGTCTCCTGGGCATCGGGTATGTTGCCTGGTCGGCTGGAGAGTCTGATATTACAGGGGTATGGTAACAGGGTATACGAGCTTGACTGGGCTGTCAAATGGCTGTAACAGATCATCAGGAGTGGATCTCAGCTTATGAGGAATTTTAATTGTAAGCAATGAAAACCTGTAGATCGCCTCGAAGAGTATACGATCCGGTTAGATCAAGGCTGCGGAGCCTTTGTCGCAGACCATGCGAAAGTGAACTTTACCGGTGAGAGATAATTTCGTAATACTGTACTTCCTCACTTGGTGCGATTACCAGGGTGTCGTAAAAAGTACTGTATTTCTTTTGAACAGAAAAGAAATAGACTTTCCCGGCTTTAAATCGTTGTGTCACCCCTTTAGATTTCAGGCCAAAGCTGTTGGTGAGCAGGGTGTGGATGCCTTCGTTAAGACTTAGTTTTAGCGGTTGTTCCGCGATTACTGTTCCTTCCAGGGAGCCATCAACCGTTATCGGGTATTCGTTAAGAAATCCTTCCTGGTAATTGGATTGGTGGTAAAGGATGACTGTTGCCGTGCTGTTGGCTACCGGAGAACTGTCAATTTCCACCTTCATCGTTCTGGCCTGGTTTACGCAACCACTCCCAAACAGAATCAACCCTAATAGCAGTATATATTTCTTCATCACGAACTCCTGGATAAACATATGTAATAAAAAGCAATTGTACATTTTCTTACAACTATGTCGTTATTACTCTGTATGCTTTTAAAAGCTAGTGAAATAAAGACATTACAGCTCTGTGCAAGTTAGGTGTCTTGTGATTAGTCGTGTGAAATGAAGTCCCCTGGGTAATTAGGCCTGATAGTTTTTTTATTTAACCTGCCAATATTCAAAATCCTGATCAAAAGCTGCCAGGTAATGAATGCGTGAGGTCCAATGATTCAGGTGCTGACATCGTATTGCGAGATCTTTTCAATGATCGGCAGGTGCCGTTGTAATCATTATCCATACATAACGATACAACCCATCAGTATTCCTGTAGTTGCAGTCCATCCACCAAAAATTCGAAATGTGATTTGAAAAATTGGGGACGCGACATGCCGCATAAGTCGGTTTATAAGCGCACCGGCACCATAGATAGCGGTGGGGACGGCTAATAGCTCAAAGACTCTCAGTTGGGTGAAGTTATTGCCGAGTATTAGGCCATGGGAAAATCCGTGCAAGAAGCCGAAGTTGAAAGCAAAAAACGTAATGGACAGAACAGAGAGTTGCACATCAAAGGCAAGCAGGGCACCGATAACAAGCAGGGAGATTGCAGGCAACAGGTACAGGATGTCAAGGGGAGGGAGCAGTTCGACAGGAGAAAAAAGCGCGATAGCACTGCCTGTAAGCCAGCAGAAAGCGAGTATGCACAATGTGTTGTGACTGGCAGATGGACGAGTGCGACAGCTAAAAAACAGGAAGATGATAAGAGAGAGGACTCCCTCAGGGCTGAATAGGAAGAGCACTGATTCTCCATAGAGTGATGTCATTCTGTTAATTCCTGCGTGTTAACTGATTGACTATAATCTGCTAGAATTGGTTAGGTGCTGTTGCTATTATTTCGTACCATGCTGGAGAAAACAAGATTTAATGGGAGTGAGATGTGGTTCTCTGGTGAATTTGTTGCTGGTGAAGAAGAGGGTCTCTATCTCTAATATATTGAATATTGACCACATGCGAGGCAAATATGAGCTCACTTGTTCTGAGGTTTATTCGCTTAAGTATATACTTGTTTTTCTTTACCGTTTTGTTCCTGTTGTTAGGTTTGGTGGTGTTGGCCCTGTTCAGGATTCCGTTGCCGCTAACGGCGGTGAAGGCTCCAATTGAGCTTGCAGTGGAGAACCTGCTTGAGCGTCCGGTCGCCATAGAGGAAACGATAGAGCTCAAAACCTCATTGCATCCCGTGTTTGCAATAAAAGGATTACGTATAGGTAATCCTGAAGTATTTGAAACAGATACTTTTATGTATCTGGGTTCAGCGGAATTGGAACTTGAACTGCTGCCTTTGCTGGAATGGAAAATCTACTTTTCAAGGATTTTGGTGGACGAGCTGACAGTAACGCTCGAAGAAACCAGCGATGGCCGAGTCAACTGGGTTAAGGAGGAGACAGGTGAAAAACAGGAAAAACAGAGCAAAGAGGTGAATGACCAGGATGCCGGCGTGGGAGATCAGCAAAGGCCACCGAGGGCAGAACGTTTGCGAAAAGATAGCCTGGTTGTAAAGGAATTGAAGATGCAGGATATCAGCTTCTTTGTCCATGAAGCAGGGATGGGGTCAAAAGAAAGCGATCACATGGAGCCAAAATTTCGTGTAGAGCAATGTGTTGGAACAATGTTGGCCGGAGAGCCTGCCCAGTTACGGATGGATGGAGAGTTGGTTGGCCAGGCCTACTCTCTTGAGGTATCCTTTGCCTCACTTGAAGAGTTAATCGAAGATGAGTTCACCTGGACGGAGTTACAGCTCGCTATAGCCGAGACGGTTTTCGACCTGCGGGGTGCGGTGAACCTGTCAGAGAGCCACAAGGAACTGGCGGTTGAGGCAACAGTTACCGGTGAAGATCTGAGTACTTTGGATACTCTTGTGCAATTTGACCTCCCACCTTTCGCAAGCTTTGAAATCTCCGGCGCACTGCGTCTGGCCGATAATGTCTTTCATTTGACAGATGCCATGATAAAAACCGGCTCCAGCAGTCTTGGCGGGAATATATTGGTAACCAGAAGAGGTGAATTGTATGAGGTGGGGGTGAATCTTGAATCACCTATGATACAGCTCAATGATTTTATTTTTCAGGATTGGTCGTGGTTCCGTGGGAGTGAACGGGATGATAATGGAGATGATGCTTCAGAAGTTCCAAAGCAAAAAAAGGAAGAATCCGCAGAGGTTTTAAGGCGGTTGATAGATCCGGAAGTTCTGAAGAATATAGACTCATTTGGTATTATTCAGGCACAGTCCGTACGATCAGGTCGTGATGAGCTTGGTAAGGGTGTTTTGAGCCTGACCATTAAAGAAGGAAGACTGGCAATCGAACCGTTGCAACTGAATGTCCCAGGCGGAGGCATAACCTTGCAAGCCTCGTTGAAACCAGGCTACCGGGATTCGGATGCGACGCTTTCAGCGAAAATAGCCAATTTTGATATCGGAGTACTGGCCAGGAGAAAAGACCCAGAGACAGAGATGGGAGGGCTGGTAAATCTGGATGTTGATCTGCAGGCAACTGCCAGCACCCTGGACACGGTTCTGGAGCGCGGCACCGGGCATTTTGATTTCTCGGGTCAGATGAAAAATATCAAAGCAGGGGCAGTGGATCTCTGGGCGGTGAATCTGGTTACCGCCATGTTGACAAGCACGAAGGATAGCAGTTCAAAAGTCAATTGCGCGGTTGGCAGGTGGAGTGTGCAGGATGGGATCCTAACCTCTGATGTTCTGTTTGTGGACACCGGGAAAATACGCATATGCGGGAGCGGTACGATCGATTTCGCAAACAATTCACTCAATCTGCTCGTCCAGCCAACACCCAAAAAAGCTGAGTACTTCAATGTCGCCACTCCAATAGAAATTAAAGGAAGGTTTGACGAAGTGAAAGTTGGTGTAGCGGGTGGAGGAGTTCTGGGTTCTGCTGTCAGGTTTTTAACCAGTCCGGTGTTTACCCCCTTGAAAAAGATTGTAACCGTAAAAATACCGGAAGATGGCTCTGACGTCTGTAATATGGTGTTAGGGGCCGAGGCGAGAGATGATATTCAGGTACCGGGCTGTAACTGAAAAAAACGGCTTTGCAATGGGGAAAACGAAATTTAACCAATTCTAAAATGATCTCAAGCTGGTGATAGGGTACTCTATGCGCCTGATTATCTCAAAATAACGGATTGAATTTATGACATCTTTACCTCAGGCTGGCGGCCGTGGTCTTTTGAATTTTGCTGCTTTTGTAGTCACCATAGCGGGTATCAAGGCTGCAGGCGCCTTGGTTGTGCCTTTTTTGCTGGCAGTTTTTCTGGCGGTGGTCTGTTTGCCATTGCTCATCTGGCTGGAAAAAAAAGGTGTTCCCGAGTTGCTTGGGTTACTGTTGATCCTGGTAGTGGTGGTCGGTGCCTGGGTGGCGCTTGCTCTTCTGGTTGGCACGGCTGTTGCCGATTTTACACGCTCGGTCCCACTTTATCAGGAGAGACTTCGCGCAATGGTTGGGGAAGGCTGGGTGTGGCTGCAAGGTTATGGTCTCACGGTAGATAAATCTATCCTCGACGATATCTTTGATCCCGGCAGGTTGATGCGATTGGTGGCCAGTACCTTGAATTCTGTGGGCGGTATTTTAAAAAATGCGTTCATGATTCTGTTAATGTTCACCTTTCTGATTCTTGAGGGCGCAGCAATCCCTTTAAAAATACGCCTGATCCGTAATGGGAAATATGGTGCACTGGACAGTTATACCGCGATAACCAAAGGGGTGAACCGCTATCTGGCGATAAAATCAACCACCAGCCTGGCGACAGGAGTTCTTGTCTATATCTTGCTGCAGTTCCTGGGGGTGGATTTTCCGGTGCTCTGGGCGTTGCTGGCTTTTCTGCTCAATTTTATACCGAATATCGGTTCACTGATCGCATCGATCCCACCGATCCTGTTGGCGCTGGTGCAGTTGGGGGTAGGGTATGCCGCGGCAACTGGTATCGGCTTTTTGCTCGTCAATGTCATAATCGGCTCGATCATCGAACCGAGAGTTATGGGAAGAGGTGTCGGCCTTTCTGCCCTGGTGGTTTTCCTGTCTCTGGTTTTCTGGGGCTGGGTGCTGGGGCCGATCGGTATGCTGTTGTCTGTGCCGCTGACCATGGCGATAAAGATTGCCTTGTCTGAACACGAATCCACTTCCTGGCTCGGTATACTCCTGGGTTCTAATAAAGAGGTGCTGGTGAGGCTGGAAGAGGTCGAAAAAAGAGAATCTCAGCAGGAATAAGGATGTTACTGCCGGAATAAAGGGGATATTCCGGCCCAAATCGGTCTGCTGCTGCAGTTCTTCAATGTCTTCGAAGAAGATGCAGTAATTCCGTGGCGGCCGCGGTGGGGGAGAGGGTGCCTTCTGCAAGCTCGTTTCTCAACTGCGGCAGAGTGCTTTTCACTTCGTCAAGCTGGAAAAACCAGTCGCGAAGTCCTTCATTGAGCAGGAAGGTGAGCCAGTCCTGAGTCTGGTTTTTCCGCTTCTCCTCGAGTTCACCACAGGCTGTGAGCTTTTCTTTATGATCGAGGATGGTCTGCCAGATCGTATCCAGGCCGGTTGAACGCAGCGAACTGCAGGTGAGCACTGGTGGATTCCAGTTAAGGCTGTGCGGCATCAGGAGATGAAGGGCAGCCTGGTATTCTTTCTGGGCAGCTTCCGCGCGACTGATATTATCACCGTCTGCTTTATTGATGACGATTGTATCGGCCACCTCAAGCACACCCTTTTTGATGCCCTGTAACTCGTCTCCAGCCCCGGCGATCATCAGTACCATGAAAAAATCGACCATGGACGCGACCGTGGTCTCTGACTGGCCGACTCCCACTGTCTCAATAATAATCACATCAAATCCTGCCGCCTCGCAGGCCAGCATTACTTCACGTGTCTTACGGGCCACGCCACCGAGATTACCGCCGGAAGGCGAGGGCCGGATGAAGGCATTGTGATCAATAGACAGTTTTTCCATACGGGTTTTATCGCCTAATATGGAGCCGCCGCTGCGAGTGGAACTGGGATCGATGGCCAACACCGCGACTTTGTGGCCCATGCCGGTCAGCATTGTCCCGAAAGATTCTATGAAAGTAGACTTCCCGGCACCCGGCACGCCTGTAATCCCAAGTCGAACACTTTTGCCGGTACGCGGCAGCAGCCGATCGATGATGGTACGGGCGGCCTGCTGATGGGCAGGCAATACTGATTCAATCAGGGTGATAGTACGGGCGAGCATTCGCCGATTTCCACTCTCAAGGCCTTTTATGTGGGCTTCAATGTCTATCTGCATAGTGTGCTCAAATCAGCAATTGGAAGAAAAAGGGCACGTACAAGTACGTGCCCTGAGGGAAAGCAGGTTATCCCGGTATGATAAACCTCCTCCACATCATTGTATATATTTTTTCTCAAGAAGCTGCAGGGTCTTGTCGGCAGACTCAGGAATCGGGGTACCTGGACCGAATACTGCGCGAACGCCCTTTTCATAGAGATACTCATAATCGCCTGGAGGAATAACGCCGCCAGCGACTACGATAATATCGCCTGCATCGAGTTTTTTGAGTTCTTCAATAAGAGCAGGAACAAGGGTCTTGTGGCCTGCGGCAAGGCTTGACGCGCCGACGATGTGTACATCGTTCTCGACTGCCATCTTGGCTGCCTCTTCAGGGGTCTGGAACATCGGGCTGATGTCCACATCGAAACCGAGATCAGCGTAGGAGCTGGCAATAACCTTGATGCCGCGGTCATGGCCGTCCTGGCCCATCTTGGTGACCAGCATTCTTGGCCGGCGTCCGGTTTTCTCCATGAAGGTTTCTGTACGTTTGCGAAGGGCGTCGATCACGTCTTTGTTGTTGTCTGTGTATTCAGAGGCATACGCGCCGGAGATGCAGCGGGTGGTGGCGGTGAAACGGTCAAATACGCTTTCCATGGCGTCTGAGATCTCTCCCAGGGTTGCTCGGGCGCGAACCGCAGGCAAGGAGGCCTCAAGCAGGTTGCCACCATTTTGGGCGACATCTTTGAGATGTGCAAGAGCTTTTTCGACAGCTGCGGAATCACGGGTTGCCTTGATCTGCTTGAGGCGTTCTACCTGCTCATCGCGAACAGTCGACGGTACTTCACGTACCTCGAAATCAATCTCTTCGTTCGGCAGTTTATACTTATTTACGCCCACGATAACATCATTGCCTTGATCGATACGTGCCTGCTTTCTGGCGGCAGATTCTTCAATACGCATTTTCGGCATACCGGATTCGATGGCCTTGGCCATGCCGCCGAGCTCTTCAACCTCGTCGATGATCTTCTGCGCTTCTTCGACGATGGAGGCGGTGAGGGATTCGATATAGTAGGATCCGCCGAGGGGATCGATAACTTTCGTTACCTCGGACTCTTCCTGGATGATAATCTGGGTGTTCCGGGCAATGCGGGCAGAGAAGTCGGTCGGCAGGCCGATAGCTTCATCAAATGAGTTGGTATGCAGTGACTGGGTACCGCCCAGAACCGCACTCATTGCCTCGAGAGTGGTACGGATTACGTTGTTATACGGGTCCTGCTCGGTGAGGCTCCAGCCGGAGGTCTGGCAATGCGTACGCAGCATGGAAGACTTCGGGTTTGTCGGGTTGAACTGGCTCATCAACCGGTGCCAGAGAAAGCGGGCGGCACGCAGCATGGCGATGTCCATGAAGAAGTTCATGCCGATGCCGAAGAAAAACGACAGGCGTGGAGCGAAGGTGTCTACATCCATACCGGATTTCAAGGCAGCGCGAACATATTCAACACCATCCGCCAGGGTGAAGGCGGTTTGCAGTACCGAGTTGGCACCGGCTTCCATCATGTGATAGCCGGAGATACTGATGGTATTGTAGCGCGGCATATTCTTGGAGCAGAATTCCATGATGTCGGAGATAATCCGCATGGAGGGCTCGGGTGGATAAATATAAGTGTTTCTGGTCAGGTACTCTTTTAAAATATCGTTCTGGATGGTACCGGAAAGCTGCTCGTGCTTCACTCCCTGTTCCTCGGCAGCGACGATGTAGCCGGCAAGAATTGGAATGACCGCGCCGTTCATGGTCATGGATACCGACATCTTATCCAGCGGAATGCCATCAAAGAGGATCTTCATGTCCTCAACGGAGTCGATGGCCACGCCCGCTTTACCGATATCACCGGCAACACGGGGATGGTCAGAGTCATAGCCACGGTGGGTGGCCAGGTCAAACGCCACGGAAAGGCCCTTCTGGCCGGCCGCAAGTGCTTTACGGTAGAACTCGTTGGACTCTTTGGCAGTGGAAAAGCCTGCATACTGGCGGATAGTCCAGGGGCGTCCCGCATACATGGTGGCCATCGGCCCACGCACATATGGTGCCATTCCCGGCAGCGTATTGACGGATTCGACGCCTTCCAGGTCTTCTGCCGTGTAAAGTGGTTTTACGGTAATTCCTTCAGGTGTTGCCCAGTTCAGGGAGTCCGGTGACTTACCTTTGAGTAGCTTGGTTGCCGCCTCTTCCCATTTGGCCTTATCGGGATGTACTGACATGGTGTGCTCCTTTATATGTTCGGCTGAAGCCGATGTAAGCAACAAAAACTTCTCACCCTGAAACTGAGGTGCGGTGTTTGTGGGATGGGTAACGGACAGCAACAGTTTCAGGATGAAAAATTCAGATACTGATTGAAGACACTCCCTACTCTCTCACTGTCTTCAATAAATGTATTATATAGTTATCAGTCGCGCTGGCAGAGTTCAACCAGTACGCCGCCGGTGGCTTTCGGGTGCAAAAAGGCGATTTTAGCACCACCTGCGCCGATCCTTGGCTTCTGGTCGATCAACTGAATATCTTTAGCTTTCAGTTCTTCGAGAGCTTCTTCGATATTTTCGACGCGAAAGGCTATGTGCTGAAATCCCTGGCCTTTCTTTTCGATAAATTTGGCCACAGGGCCGTCGGGTGAGGTGGATTCAAGAAGTTCAACTTCACTATCCCCAACAGGGAAAAATGCGGTGGTAACTTTCTGCTCTTCTACGGTTTCCGCTCCCTCAAATTCGAGTCCAAGAACATCTGACCAGAATGTTTTACCGGCATCGATAGAATTGACTGCAATTCCCAGATGATCAATCTTCAAAATTTTCATGGTGCGCCTCCCAAAAGTGTTCAGTGTTGTTGTCCGCATAATACGGACAACCCGATCATTGCTTGTTTTGAAAGGAGGATGAAGCCTATTTCTTTTCGTGTGGGTTCGCCATTCCGCGCCAAACCATTTCGAACATCACATTGGCCTGACCTGCCAGGCTCTCTTTTTTGCCGCGAAGTATCCACATGAAAAAGCTGCGCTGCACAAAACCCATGAGGAAGTCGAGTAAGGTACCCGCCCGAACATCATTGTTCAGTACACCCTCTTTCTGTCCTTCCTGCAGCACATTGATCAACAGGTTCATCATCCTGCGTTGCTCAAATGTTTCATCCGCCATCCAGGTTTTCATGGGCAGGGTCATAAAGACGATTCTGCCTAAACCTTCGTGACGTTCATAGTAGTCGAGCTGCAGCCAGAAAACCTTGCGCAGCTTCTCCTTCAGGTCTTCGATGCCCTGAAGGTGATCGACAATCCGGTCTGTCAGCTTGCCCATCCAGATGTCTACGAAAGCAAAGACCAATCGTTCCTTGCTATCGTAGTGTTTGTAGATGGTGGTAAAGCTGACACCGGCTTTTTCCGCAATATCGCGGATGCTTGCCTTGTGGAAATCGGAGTGAGAGAAAACCTCCAGTACAGCTTTTTCCAGTCTTCGTTGGATGTCAGGATTGAGTTCTTCTGCCATTGTTACTGCCGTCCTTTTTCTTGTATTAACTGATCCATAGGGATGCTTGCCCGGTGCACAATGCACAAGAGAAAGAGGGGAAGGCGATCGCGTCTACGGAGTATGTATGTAAAGAAATGATGTTGCTTTAACTTGCTGATTTTACGACCAAACCTGTAGGATACATCATGTAAGACTTTAATATAAGACAAAGTTCTACCTGCTTGTAATGCATATACTTTTGGTCTGCAACAAAAAAGAACGACCATTAAATGCTGTAAAGGCTTAGGTTGCACAGGTTTCAGCCGCCAAAGAGGGAGAGCAGAACGCCTGCGGAAACTGCCGAACCGATTACGCCGGCAACGTTTGGACCCATTGCGTGCATGAGCAGGAAATTTGATGGTTCTTCTTTCTGGCCCACGACCTGGGAAACCCTCGCTGCCATTGGCACGGCTGAGACACCGGCAGAGCCGATCAGCGGATTTATTTTCACATCGAGAAACTTGTTCATTAATTTGGCGATCAATACGCCTGAGGCGGTGCCTATACCGAAGGCTATGATGCCCAGACCCAGGATCGCCAGAGTCTTCACGTTCAGGAAACCTTCTGCTGTGGCGGTTGCACCAACCGTCACCCCCAGAAAGATTGTGACGATATTGATCAGTGCATTTTTGGAGGTATCCTCAAGTCTGCTGACCACACCGCATTCCCGGAACAGGTTGCCGAGCATAAGCATACCGATCAGGGTTGCAGCGGGTGGCACGATAAGCGATACAACCAGAGTGACGATGATTGGAAAGAGGATTTTCTCTTTCTTGGTGACCTCGCGAAGCTGGGTCATGCGAATCTTTCTTTCATCCTTGCTGGTGAGCCAGCGCATAATGGGCGGCTGGATGATAGGGACAAGCGCCATATATGAGTAGGCTGCAATCGCGATGGCCCCGAGCAGATGCGGCGCTAGCTTGGATGATAAAAAGATAGCTGTCGGTCCGTCGGCACCGCCGATAATACCGATGGAAGCAGCTTCCTGGGCGGTGAATAGTCCGGATGCGATAGCGCCGATGAAGGTGATGAAAATTCCGAACTGGGCAGCCGCACCGAGCAGGAGAGACTTGGGGTTGGCGATAAGCGGTCCGAAATCGGTCATTGCGCCCACTCCAAGAAATATAAGAGGTGGGAAGATGCCAAGGTGGTCCCCCTGAAACAGATAGTAGAGCAAACCTCCCGGCTCGACGGTATGGGCGGCATGTTCGGTAATCTCCATTACCGGTTCTGCCATCAGGCCGGCAAAGGGCAGGTTGGTCAGTAACACGCCAAAGGCGATGGGAACCAGCAGCAGCGGTTCAAAGCCTTTAACAATAGCTAGATAGAGCAGCACAAAAGAGATCAGGATCATGATGATATGGCCAAAGGTAAGACCGTAGAAACCTGTACTGTGTGCGAAATTCAGTAGTGCGTTCAGCATTGCGAACCCCCAATGTTAATCGGGTTAATCGGATGAACCGATTTGTTTGGTGGAGCAGGTCGTCATAAGCGCAACTCAGGCTAGAACCAAAAGAGCCATCCCGGCGTTCACCGCCATACCTTTACTAACTTCTATTGTGGAGACAGTGCCGTCTATGGGAGCTTTGATTTCGTTTTCCATCTTCATTGCTTCAAGAATCATCAAAGTGTCACCGCGTTTAACCTGATCACCGGTGTTAACCCGCACTTCGGTTATGGTTCCGGGCATTGCTGCCAGAATAGTCCCATCACCTGCAGGCACTTTGGGTGCAGCTTTGGCTGGAGATGCAGCGGGCTTACCTGATGAAGGTGCAGTATTCGCCTTGGGAGCCGGCGTGCTTCGGCTCTCTGTGGGAGCGGCAATTGTAGCCTTATCCGTAATCTCCTCAATGGCAACTTCGTACTCGTTTCCACCAACAATTACTCGAAAAGTTCTCATTATTGACCACTCCTAAGAATTAATATTCATTTGTTCAGCCAAACCGGCTTTGCTCCACGCAGGGGTGCGATCTTCGCGCCGCTTGATGTTCCTGATGACGATATTGCTGGTGGCGGTCTGCAATTGCATGGCCAGCGCAACGGTTATTGCTGCTACCAATTCTTCATCTTTATGCTGGTCTGGTTGTGTCGCATCCGTTCCGGTTTCGGCGGTAGGCTCCACCGGTTCTGTAGTCACAGGTTGAGGCGCAGTGAATTTCGCCATCAAAGTGATGACAAACTGTACCAGGATCAGTGATACCAGGGTAATGCCCATACCAAGAATGGTGGTGGCAAGCCCTGCCAGCAGACGTTGAGTGGCTGTCAGGGCGCGCATGGCTTCCGGGTCGGCAAATTTGGTGAGCAATTCGACAGTGTCCATATAATGCTCCTTGTTTTACAGAGGCATATTGCCGTGCTTTTTCGGCGGTCGTGTTTCCCTTTTGCCTTCGAGCATGTTGAAGGCATCAATGATCCGCTGACGACTGGAGCCGGGTTCTATGACATCATCCACAAAACCGCGTTCGGCCGCCTTGTACGGGGTGGCGAACTCAGCCCGGTAGTCTGTCAGAAGCTGCTGCCGGGTTTCTTCTTTGTTTTCTGCTTTGTTGATCTCGTTACGGAAAATGATGTTTACCGCACCATCAGGACCCATGACGGCGATTTCTGCGCTTGGCCAGGCCAGGACCATGTCGGCACCAAGTGATTTGGAGCACATGGCGACGTAGGCTCCGCCGTAGGCCTTTCTGGTGATCACTGTTACCTTGGGAACTGTTGCCTCGCTGTAGGCATAGAGTATCTTGGCGCCGTGCCTGATAATTCCGCCATGCTCCTGATTGGTTCCTGGCAGAAATCCGGGTACGTCAACAAAGGTGAGCAGTGGGACATTGTACGCGTTGCAGGTGCGGATAAAACGTGCAGCTTTGTCACCGGCGTTCATGTCCAGACAGCCTGCCATCATGTTGGGTTGATTGGCGATAATGCCTATAGACCTGCCATTTATCCTGGCGTAGCCCGTTACGATGTTCTTGGCGAAATAAGGTTGGTATTCGAGAAATTCGCCTTGATCAACTATTGCGGTGATGACATCCATGATGTCATACGGCTTATTTGGATTTTCAGGAACCAGGGTGTCAAGTTCGGGGATAATGCGGTTGATGTCATCTTCAGATTCAAAGATCGGGGCATGCTCCATATTGTTCGAGGGCAGATAGCTGAGCAGGCGTCGAATCTCGTTGATGCAGTCCTGGTCTGTTTCAGAAATAAAATGGGCGTTACCGCTGATGGAGTTATGGGTCATTGCTCCGCCAAGCTCTTCCGGGCTCACTTCTTCACCGGTAACCGTCTTAATGACCTGGG
Organism: Desulfosediminicola ganghwensis; assembly: GCF_005116675.2. NCBI lineage: Bacteria > Pseudomonadati > Thermodesulfobacteriota > Desulfobulbia > Desulfobulbales > Desulfocapsaceae > Desulfosediminicola > Desulfosediminicola ganghwensis. The sequence goes on along the minus strand of NZ_CP050699.1, from coordinate 4,186,639 downwards.
GGCCGGTAATAAACATCTGAGCCGATTTGTTTACCATAAATACGAAATCAGTAAGTGCAGGTGAGTAGACTGCACCACCGGCACACGGTCCCATTATTGCTGAAATTTGCGGGATGACGCCAGAGTACGTGGCGTTTCTGAAAAAGAGGTCGCCATAGCCGGAAAGCGCGTCTACCGCTTCCTGGATTCTGGCGCCGCCAGAGTCGTTTAATCCTATAATGGGTGCGCCGACTTTGAGCGCAGCATCCATGGCTTTAACGACCTTTGTGGCGTGCATTTCGCCCAGGGCACCGCCTGTAACCGTAAAATCCTGTGAAAAAGCGTAGACCAGCCTTCCGTCGACCATGCCGTAGCCCGTTACAACGGATTCGCCTTCAAATTCCATCTTGTCCATACCGAAATTCGTGCAACGGTTACGGACGAAGGCGTCCAGTTCTATGAAAGAACCGGGGTCAAAGAGATAGTCGAGTCGCTCCCTGGCCGTCATTTTGCCTTTTTGATGCTGCTTGTCTATGCGGGCCTGGCCACCACCAAGAGCAAGTTTTTCTTTTTTCTTCCGCAGCTGTTCAATTTTCTCAAAAGCCATAATATATGCTCCCTTGAGTTCTGACTTTTATTGACCGGAATGGTAGTGCAATTGTGTCTTACCCACTACTTCGGCAGAAGCGCGGGGTGTTACGGGGGACTTCAGGTCCATTTCCCTGTTGCAGGGGGTAGCCACAGATGCGCAGCGAGATGCGGATACCGGACTGTCTTCCATATATATGGTGTGTATGTATCAGAAAATTGTGGCTGGGGCGGTACGGAAGACCCTGGCCGGGCTGCGCCGGAGAAGAGAGGAAGGGGCGGCCCTGAAGGCTTCCAGCGCATTTGTATACTCTTGATGTTGTGTTTAACAGTGTTACCATATCTCGTTCCTGGAGAAGTTTTTGGATTGTGTTATCCGTTGATAGCTATGGTAATACAATATCTTGGTTGAGATTCAGCCTGTCAAAGATACACCATGACAAGTTAAATGTTGATTCGTGTTATCTTGGTGTTAGCCTCTTAAATGCATATAATAACGATACAAAACAATTTGAAGTAACTGATTGCTGTTCAGTATGGTAACAATGTTACTCTCTGGTTTCTTCGTTGTAAATCTTTTTTTCTTTGTTAATGAAAAAAATTTATATATTGTAGGGGCATATAGGAATGACATGGGGGGAGTGGAACAGTATTCTGCATGGCGGAGCTCCCCGCGGGTGTCGTTCAAGCGTTTTTTGCCAGAACCTGCTGCAATTACTGGAATGTGCTTAGAAGTGGCAGAAGTAGTTATGGAAACCTGGTTTCGGTGCGGCGTGTTGCCCTGAAAAGCCAGGAGGAAATGCAGTTGAACTATTTCACAGGCGAACAGGAAACGGAACAGATGAAGAAAACCGGTTTTATTTATGACGATACATACCTGCAGCATAACACCGGAGACTGGCACCCTGAATCATCGGAGCGGTTGAGAGTCATCGTCAATGGCTTGAAAGAGTCAGGTCTGTTGGAAAAACTGGTAAGGATTGAGGCCGAACCAGCGAACCAGCGCTGGGTGGAGGCGGTACATCATGTAAATTACATTATGCGATTTAATGATGCCTGCGCCATGGGATTGCCCGATTTCGATCACCAGGAGAACAGTATCTGCAGGGAATCCTTCAAGGCTGCACTGTTGGCGGCTGGTGGGGTAATAAAAGCCATAGATTCGATCATGGTTGGTGATGTCGAGACAGCATTCTGTGCAGTTCGCCCGCCGGGCCACCACGCAGAGGTCGATAAGGCCATGGGTTTCTGCTACTTCAACAATGTTGCCATTGGCGCCAGGTATGCGCAACGGCAGTGGGGCATGAAGCGAGTAGGGATCATCGATTTCGACGTTCATCATGGAAACGGCACTCAGCACATTTTTGAAACAGATCCGACTGTCTTCTATTACTCCATCCACGAACACCCATCATTTGCCTATCCTGGTACAGGTCGTGACTTTGAGTGTGGAGTTGCCGCCGGTGAAGGTACAACCAAAAATTCCGTAATTTTACCCGGCCGCGGAGATCACGATTATCGGCGAAAATTAACAGAAGACCTTATCCCTGCCTTTAAAAAATTCCAACCTGATATGATTCTGGTCTCAGCAGGCTTTGATGCCCATGCAGCTGATATGATGTCCGGGGTGAATCTTTCCACAGATGGCTATGATTTTGTCTCCGAGCTTATCATGAATCTGGCCAATGCCCTCACTGACGGCAAGGTCGTCTCAATTCTTGAGGGAGGTTATAACCTCGAGTTACTGCCATTACTGGTTGAAAACCACATAAAACATCTGGCTGGCTTGCGCGGGGTTTAGTTGGCCATCATTTTAAAATGGAATATTACGAAAGGCAGAGGGTGTAAAATCCGTGCCGACTATAGGGGGTGTTATGTTTGTCATTGAAAGGATGTCAACAGACCTGATAACTGCTTTGCCTGATATGAAAATCGGTCAGGCCTATGATCTCATGAAAGAGCGGCGCATACGTCATCTGCCTGTCAGCGACGGAGAGGGCAAGCTGGTTGGCATGGTATCAGACAGGGATATGCGCAGCGCAATGCCGTCAAAACTTCTTGATTCTGATAGCTATGAAGCAACACTCAAAAAGGTCATGAACTTTACTCTGGCTGAAATCATGACCCGGGAGCCCGTAAAGATATTTGTATACTATACCATCCAGGATGTGCTGCTTATCATGCGTAAATATAAGGTGGGTGCAGTGCCGGTGGTCGACGATGACGGGTATCTCAAGGGAATTTTGTCTACCCGCGATCTGCTCTCGGCATTTGTCGACGTGATGGGAATCGATGAGCCTGGTGCGCTGCTCTGCATTCTTTCCGATGACAGGCAGGGGCAGATGAAAAAAATAGTTGATATTGTGACAGAAGAGCGTATTTCACTTGGTAGCGTGCTGGTCTCCAAGAGTCTGGAACAGGATAGAAAAGCGGTCTTCCCTTATCTGCTTACCAATAATGTGGCACGGGTCAAGACCAGATTGATTGAGGCCGGGTTTGAACTGACTGACCCGATGCAGTGGTACTTTGATCAGCTTCCTAAAAAACAGTGATTTTTAAAAAAGGTGTGCCTCTGGTTCAATAAAGGGATGTGATGTCTAGTCCGACTTTCAGGTATGTGTTGAAACGTTAAACACGACATCAAGGGAATAACCGTTGCTACTTGCTGCGGTCAGCTGATGACACTGGGAAGAAGATCGGCAGCTGCGCCTGTTGGGTGATAAAAAGGACTGTGACTGTAGGGTATGTAGGGTCACTTTCCAAACCAGATGTGGTTGAAGGATAATTCTTCACTGGTTTTGCTAGCATATTCCGGTTGGATGAGCTCAAAATAAACAGTTGTATGAGAATGTTGTGGAACTTGATATTATGTAGGAGTTGACTGAAAAACGTTGTCTGCAGAGGCGGTTAAAGTATCAAGAAACTCTTTGGAGTGTATACGATGCAGATTGTCGCAATTTATGGCAGTCCCCGGCGCGATGGGAATAGTGCTGCCTTGCTGAAGAAGGCTGTTGAAGGTGCGCGGCGGCAGGGGGCTGAAGTCGATGAGATTTATCTTAGGGATTATAAGATCTCACCTTGTCTGGAAATTTATCAGTGTATCAAGACAGGAGAGTGTGCAATTCGAGACGACTTTCCGAAAATTCTGGAAAAGCTTGAGGCGAGTGACGGTATTATGCTGGCCTCGCCTATTTTCTTTTATACCGTTAGCGCGCATACCAAAATTTTTATGGATCGCTGTCAGTCGCTCTGGGTCCGTAAATACTGGATTGAAAAACAAGAGATGGGCAAGACCCGGGAGACCAGAAAGGCATTGTTTATTTCAACGGGGGCCACTGAGGGGAAGCGACTCTTTGATGGTGCAATCCTCACCGTGAAATATTTTTTTGATGTGCTTGACGCGGGGCTCTGGCGGTCAGTGCTTTGCCGCGGGGTTGACCGAAAAGGTGATATAGACCGCAGGCAGGATTATCTTGATGAAGCGTTTGAAGCCGGTAAGGAACTGGTGGAGGCGATTCATGAAATGAAAGCAAAATAACAGCAGGCTTCAAAGTCATTTTAACCATCTCCTGGTTATTGATTTGAAATTACTATATGTAATATCAAAAAGATGGATCTGTTTATTTTTTGACCAATACCCTGGTCTAAGCAAAAATGACTCAACTCCGACCGATTCCTGGCAATAACTTTAGAAGCAGGCTGCTAATAAAATACGGATTTTCGATATGATAATCGGACTTGATGCCGGGGGCACCCATACCGATGCAGTGCTGCTGGGCGCAGAAGGCATACTCCACAAGGTGAAGGTGCCCACTGATTCTGAGCATCTGTTTGACACAGTAATGGCTGCTCTCGATACATTGATGGCAGACAGGGATAAGGCTGAGGTCGCCAGAATAGTACTCAGCACAACCCTAGCTACCAATATGGTTGTGCAAAACAGGCTGCCGGAGGTGGGGGTGCTAGTGGCTGGAGGCCCTGGCCTGAACCCGGAATGCTTTCGTGTTGGTGAAGAATATCATGTCGTCTCCGGAGCGCTGGATCATCGCGGTCGCGAAATAGAGCCGCTCGATGAGTTGGAGTTGGCTTCCATAGGCAGAGAACTGCAGGCTAAAAACATACGTTGCGCGGGGGTGGTTTCCAAATTTTCTGTACGCAACCCGGCCCATGAACTGCGCATGGTGGAGATTCTCACCCCGTATGTCGAGACCATATTCATGGGGCATACTTTTTCGGGGGCACTCAGTTTTCCGCGGCGCATTAACACTACCTACCTGAATGCCGCAGTCTACCCAATTCACAAGAATTTTTTTGAGGCGGTCAACCGGTCTCTTAAAGCGCAGGGATTGTCTGTGCCGATTCGGATTTTGAAACCGGATGGCGGTACCATGGACATTAAGTCATCTCAGGGATATCCGGCCCAGACCATCCTCAGTGGCCCTTCGGCCAGTGTGATGGGCGCGTTGGCCTCAGCAGACAGCGAAAAAACATCCCTGGTACTTGATGTAGGTGGAACAACGACAGATATGGCAATCCTACTCGGCAATTCACCGATCATCGCCCCACATGGTATTGAGCTTGGGCAACATAAAACTTTGATCAGGGCGCTGCACACAGAGTCGATCGGGGTTGGCGGTGACAGTGTGGTTCGTATAGCAGAGGGCGAGATTGTCATAGGGCCGGACAGGCAGGGAGTGGCTATGGCCTTCGGTGGCCCGGTTGTGACCACGACCGATGCCCTTGCTGTGCTTGGCCAGCTTGATGCTGGTGATAAAGATTTGGCCAAAGCAGGAGTGGCAGGCCTTGCCGAACAGCTGGGTCTCACTACCCATGAGATGGCCGGGAAAATATTTGATACCGCATGCAGACGGATTCTTTTGGCAGCAGCTGAGATGATTGAAACAATAAACAGCCGACCGGTCTATACTGTGCATGAAATGTATGAGGGACTGAAAGTACAGCCGGATCAAATACTGGTACTGGGGGGGCCGGCAAAACAGTTTGCCGCGCGGCTGGATGTGATTGAGACTGAGTTGGAGTATGGCGCAGCGATTCCGGTCCCAGTCTGGCAGGTGGCCAATGCCAAAGGCTGCGCCTTGGCGCGTACTACCTGTGAAGTGACAGTCTATGCAGACACCGCCCGGCGAGTTCTAACCGCCCAGGGAGAGGAGTTCCAACACTCGCTATCAGCCACTGCCACTCTTGAAGATGTGCTTGAGATTGCGACGGATCTGGTGAAGGTAAAGGCCATCAGGCAGGGGGCGAACCCCGAATACCTGCAGATTGAAATTACCGAGCAATCTGAATTCAATATGGTGCGCGGCTTTCACACCACGGGTAAGAATATCAGGGTGAGGGCCCAGGTCAAGCCGGGGCTTATACACGGTTATGATTGTGAGACAGGTCAGCTCAACCGACCCGACTTGTAATTTTATCAGTCCGCCACCGCTTTTTTCAGCAGCATTAGGGTGGTACATCGAGCTGACTATGAGGGTGTACCCAACACTTTATTGCCAATATCAGTCTTATGGATAAAAAACGGAAAATATAAGAATTAATCTATAATTATAGTCAGTTAAGTAGCACGTGTGAAGCTCTCCTCAACTAAGAAATTATGCTGATGAGAACTTCCGCCAAGGCCATTTGCAGACCATCAACCATAAACGGAGCGCGAATTATGCTTCGAGCAAAAAATACCACAGGGCTCGTTTTTTTTCCCGCCTTCGACTGGGCGATTTCGCCGACCCACCCCGAGCGTGAGGAGCGTCTTCTCTATACCCAGGATCAGGTATTGGAGGAGGGGTTGCTCGATATAGATGGGATAGTGGAGTTGAAACCTGATATCGTTACAGTTGAAGACATCAACCGGGTTCACTTCTGCGTTCCTGATGCCGAAGCGGTGACTACAGAGTCTCACTTCATCAGCGCCGGTGGCGCCAAGACCATTGGCAAAGCGGTGCTCGATAAAAAAATTGAGCGGGGTTTTGCTCTGGTGCGTCCTCCCGGGCATCACGCCAACCGGGTGGTACATGGTGCCCGCGGATTTTGCAATATCAACATTGAAGCAGTGATGATCGAATATCTGCGTGCGACCTATGGTGTCGACAGGGTAGCTATAGTTGATACCGATTGCCATCATGGTGACGGGACCCAGGATATTTACTGGCATGACCCTGACACGCTTTTCATCTCAATTCATCAGGATGGCCGCACCCTGTACCCCGGCTCTGGTTTCCTCAACGAATTTGGCGGACCGAACGCTGTGGGCACAACCATTAATCTGCCGCTACCGCCGGAGACCTGTGACGAGGGTTTCCTGTACGCGGTGGAGCATGCGGTGCTGCCGATCCTGGATGAATTTCAGCCGGAACTGATCATCAACTCCGCAGGTCAGGACAATCACTACTCTGATCCCATTACCAACATGAGTTTTTCAGCCCAGGGCTATGCCAGACTAACTGAAATGTTGAAAGCGGATATTGCCGTGCTCGAGGGTGGTTATTCAATTGAGGGAGCGCTGCCATATGTCAATGCCGGGATTATCATGGCGATGGCGGGTATCGATTACTCATACCTTCGCGAGCCTGATTATAACCCTGATCATCTCAGACAACCGGCAAGTATCAAGGCAGAGATTGACAAAGTGTGTGAAGATGCACTCAAACTCTGGGCTAACAGGCATGAACTGACCCAAGCCCTGCGGAGCAGGGACGGGAGCGACAGTCGCAGTCGGCAGATATTTTATGATACGGACAATATCTTGGAAAATCAGTATGAAACAATCAGATTCTGCGATGATTGTGCCGGTGCTTTACGCATAGAGAGCAGTTCAAGTTACGGCGCCAATATTCTCGGCATACATATTCCCAGAAAGGCGTGCCAGGCTTGTATTGATCAGGCAAACGAATGGTTTGATCACGGTGAATATGGCAATTTCAGCCAGATTTTCCTGCAGGATAGAGTCAAAGACCGATATTTGATAAAATAGGAGAAGTGTCCTGTTTCAGGACAAAACGTCCATAAGCAATCCAAGGGGAGAGGGGGAAGCAGAAAACTGCAGCTCCTCTTTCAGTAAGCTGGAAGCGTTTTTAGAGATAGACTCCCTCATCACCGGTTGGAGCCGGAGCTATGCTGGATGTTCACCCCGGTGGTGGCAGAGAGTGCAGAGAATCCATAAAAATCCTGCCATCGCTTCACAGGAACCTTCCGCATCTACCCGATGATTCAGATGACATTGATCCGTCCCTTTGTTCATCATCCACATCATCCGCTAACATTTCCTATAAACAGGTAAAAAGTACGAGGGCACTGCTGTTTGCTGTTATTTTTACCGTTCTTTCCTGTTCGCTGAATATCATAGCAGAAAATTCTCCCTCAATACCTGGTATCTTGTGCGCGGCACTGGCAGCCGAGGAAATTGAGGCACAGCTTCCCCCTGCATTGGTTACCGCAGAAACCCTGAAGGCCAACATTGATGAGGTCGAGTCAGCAACGGATTTAACTGAGGATCAAAAGAAAGAATTACTTGACCTGTACCGTAAGTCATTAAGTAATCTGCAGAATATTAAATCGAACCTTGAAGCGACAGAGGCTTTTCGCAAAGAAACACAGACTGTATCTGAGCAGATAAAGTCGATACAGGCAGATATCTTCGAGCTTGAGCAACAGCAACAGGAACCGGTAGAGGGGATGGGGGAGGAGCTGAGCGGGCGGATGGACGAGCTGGTCCAGCTGCTGCAAAGCCAGCAGGCCGAGCTGGCAGCAGCAAATGCCACCAGCACAGATCTGTCCCGCCGCCTCAATTATATGAATACACGTCCTGTCGTGATATCGAATCGGCTGGCGGAGGCTGAGCAGGAACAGGATGAAGTGGAGGCTGCCCTGCAGGCATCTGCTGGTGAGGGTGCTGTGGGTGAAGCGCGGCGCTGGGTCTATGAAACAGGGTTTGTGGCGCTGAGTACAGAAATTGGTATGCTCAATGAGGAATTGTTGAGCAAACCTTATCGAACCTCTTTGCTTGAAGCACGGCTCAAACGGCAGGCTGCTAAGGTGGAGCTGATCAATCAACGGGTGGCTACGATAAATGAGCGATTGAATAGCGAGCGGTTGGCTGAGGCCGAGATGGTGCAGCGTGAGGTTGAGAGGGTAGAGAGACAGGCCAGGGGGGGGAACCCTGTTCTGGTGCAACTCTCAGCTGAGAATGCCGAGCTGACAAAACAAATAAATACGATGGCAGCTCAGTTGGAGACTCTGGCCAGGGACCAGGAACTGGCCATGAAACTTAATGCCAGAGTCGCTGCAAATTTAGAGGACGCACGTACTACTTTAGAGTCGAGTGGTCTCACAGAAGGACTCGGTAAAGTCTTATTAGCGCAAAAAAAGTATCTCCCAGACCTGGAGGAGAAGACTGACGAAGTCCGCAAGCGTGATGGTCAGATAGCTGAATCGGAGGTGTTGCGCCTGCGTCTTCAGGCAGAAGCACGGCGCATGGTTGATATGATGTTGTTCATGAACCAGCTTGCGGAAGAAGCACGGGAAGAAAAAAGTGAGGCGTTGTTTAACCAGATTCGTCCCCAGGTTGAATTGCGAAAACAGCTGCTCATCAAAGCTATGGATATGATTGAGCTGTATCTCGAAGGCTTGAATCAGCTCAATGATGAAGAACGAAAGCTGGTGGGCACGGTCAAAGCTTATCAACAATTTCTGCAGCAAAATCTATTGTGGTTGCGTAATGCGGAGCCGACGAAGTTGGTAGACTTTCTTGACCTGCCGCGCGAGGTACGTGAGCTCTATCACATAATGCCCTTTGCCTTTTGGGTAAATGTGGTAAAGGTGCATGTCTTTAAAAAGCCGATATTCTGGTTGGTTCTTGCGCTCGCTTTTTGCCTGGTTATTATGCGAAAAGCGATTATCCGCGCAATTGAAGAAAAAGCAAAGATTGTCGGTAGGCCTACCACAGACAGCATGGGCAATACAATTACAGTTTTGCTGTTGACAGCGCTGCTGAGATTGCCGGCACCCTTGGTGTTGGTAACAATGGGTTGGTTGCTGCAAAACTCTGGTGATAATGTACAGGTCACGAATCTCGGAGAGACGTTCATTGCAATTTTTAGCTACCTTTTCTTTCTGCGCTTTTTCCACGGTGTCTGTATGCCAAAAGGGCTGGCAGAGGTACATTTTCGCTGGCCTAAAGAAAAACTGAAGTTTCTTAGAATTGAACTGGATCGATTTCTTATCATTATTATCCCGGTCGGGTTGCTGGTTTTGGTATCGGTGAAATTGCATCCGGAAAATGCTGGTGGAATTCTTGCCCGTCTCGGTTTTCTCATTACGTATCTTGCCCTGATAATTTTTCTCTACCGCATATTGCATCCGGCTAAAGGAGTGCTCTCCCACCTGCGTGAGGATGAACATGCCTCGGGGATAATGAGCTCCTATCCCATCTTGTTTTTTCTGCTGATTTTCTTCCCGATTGCCTTGATATTCCTGGCTTTCTCCGGCTACCTCTACTCGGTGGAGGTGGTAGCTGACATGTTTGGCAATACCTTGCTGCTGATGCTGGGGCTTATACTCTTGAATGCACTACTGCTGAGATGGCTCATGGTGGTTCGCAGGAGAATGAACTACGAGGCTTTGCAGGAGAAACGAAAGGCCCGGCTTGAGGAACTTGAGGAAGCAGAAACGGAAGGCGATGAGGAAGCAGCCATGCAGTTTGAGGAACCGGAGGTTGATGTGGCTGCTCTTGCGAGTGAGACCCGGGAATTCGTAACTCTTGTAGTATTTCTTACGGGTTTGTTTGGTTTCTATATGGTCTGGTCATCTTTTTTGCCGGCATTGAAAATTTTAGACGAAGTGGTGCTGTGGAACAACACCGTAACAGAGGCCGGTGTGGAAAAACAGCTGCCGATTACTCTGGCTGATTTTGGTCTGGCAATCATTTATGCGATGATGGTCACCATGGTGGCCAGGCGCTTGCCGGCACTGTTGGAGATTATCCTGCTTCGTCGTACCACCATGACCCACAGCGATCGTTATACAGTAATCTCACTCACAAATTATACAATAATTACGGTTGGAGTGGTGCTGGTGCTCAATACTATCGGTGCCCAGTGGTCGCAGTTGCAGTGGCTGGTTGCGGCACTGGGTGTAGGTATAGGCTTTGGCCTGCAGGAGATAATTGCCAATTTTATCAGTGGCTTGATAATTCTTTTTGAACAGCCGGTGAGGGTGGGGGATATCGTTACTATCGGGGATACGGATGGTGTTGTAACCAAGATCCGTATTCGGGCAACGACCATTCGCAACTGGGACATGAAGGAATTGCTGGTTCCCAATAAAGAATTCATAACCGGACGTCTGCTGAACTGGTCTCTGGATGATCAGGTGACACGTATTTATGTCGTGATCGGCATAGCCTACGGCAGTGATGTGGATAAAGCAATGGAGTTAATCCTGCAGGTAGCCGAGAAGCAGGAACATGTACTGGTAGATCCGCCGCCCCGTGTAAATTTTGAAAGCTTCGGTGATAATTCCCTGAATCTTACCTTGCGGGCCTATATCGACAATATTGATTACAGGCTTTCCACCACAACGGAGATTCATCGTGAGATCAATCGACTGTTCGGTGAAGCTGATATTAGCATCCCGTTCCCGCAGCGGGATGTCCATCTCGACTGCCGACAACCACTGCAGGTAAAAATCCAGGAAAATGAGTGAAATCGGTTGGGGCATTTCCACTATGATGAAGGGAGCGGGAAAAAAATGATTGGTCTGAATCTCCGAGGAGTAATCGTGTTGAACCGTACCTGTTGACGGCAAGAGTTTGTATTAAGCCAGCAGACTCGGATTCAGGGGGGCTATGGCAAGTCGCTTATCAATATTTTGACTGGGTGAGTTACAGCGCTTTAGCGCATCTGGTTTCTGGGCATTGATTGCGGAGTTTCGGGGTGAGTGAAAAAATGTTATGAGAATCACAAAGACAGGTTTATAAAGAAGCTGAACAATAGGTATATCTGTTTTATGTATACGAAATGATGGGTAAAGAGGCTGCCGCCAGGAAGTCTCGTTGGTTCCCCAATAATCGTTGGGCTGCCTTGTAGATAACAGGATACGATTTCCACAGGAAACATGGAGAATGGTTTGAACAACGATACGAGCCAGCGGAGCAAAGAGTTACTGATAGGGTTACGAAAAATAACGCAGGCAATTGACCTTCACTCTAAATATCTTTTTAAGACGGCGGGAATAACAAGTCCACAGTTGGTAATTCTACAGGCATTGTCACATTTCGACTCCCTCTCGGTATCTGAATTATCAAAATCAGTTTCACTGAGCCAGGGAACTGTCACCGAAATTCTGACGCGTTTGGAGAAAAAAGACCTTATTACGAGAAGAAAGTCAGATCAGGATAAGCGCCGATCCCTTATCTCAATAACTGAAACTGGAAGGCAACTGCTGCAAGATGCACCGTCGCCATTGCAAGATGACTTTACCAAATCATTTCATGCCCTTGAAGATTGGGAGCAACTCATGATCCTCAGTTCTATAAAAAGAATTGTCACTATGATGTCAGCTGAAAAAATCGAGGCATCTCCCTTCTTGGTTGCTGGCCCAATCGATAAGAAGTGATCGGTCAATACGCTCAATCGGCAGGGGCAACTCACTGCCGCCTCATAGATGATCGCACAAGGCATGTTGCGATGAATATCTGTTTATACCTTGTCTGCAAGGCGGTTTCAGCAAATCAGCCAGAGGCCGCCTCGTAATCAACAAGGTGCAACATTTTTACTGCACTATCCCCCCAGACACATTCAAAACCTTCAGCAAACTGCTCCCGCCAGAGAAGTTCTCCCCACAGCGCAACGTTTTTGATGCACTCAGTAGTGCCTTGTATTTATTATACTCTATAGCAGTAATACGACTTTCGATGTCCATCGCGTCCCCTTCTTCCACTCTGATCCATTGTTGATTGCAACAATTGTGTTGCACTTTAATTTCTGCAACAGCACCATTGCTCACCATCTTCCGCTGTGAAGTTCATTTTTTTCTCAATAAACATTTGTTACTGCGTGAATATCACAAATCTACCTTTAATGTTTAGAATAAGTGGCACGGAAGGTGCTCTATAAAGTTCAAAGCAAAGGAAATTATGAATACTCGAAATCTCATACTCATACCTACTATCGTTCTTTTATTGGTAGGCTCTTCGGATGCCGCCTGGGCTTTGCAGTCCCACGGCCCGCCGGAAGGGATATACGTGCACCAGATGGCACATACCCTTTTTATGGCGGCTCTTGCCTATTTGTACTGGCATACCCGGCGTACACAGGAGTTAACGAGTAAAGGATGGAAGGCTTTTCAACTGTTTTGCATTCTTCTCTTTTGCTGGAACGTGGTGGCAGTTACCGGCCACGAAGCGCTTGAGTATCTCACATCACAGGACTTTATCGATAAGAACAGCTGGAGTCAGCAGCTTGCGTTCCCTCTCAGCTTTATAAAAATCCTCTATTACTTAACCAAGATGGATCATTTTTTGGTTGTTCCTGCCTTGTTTGCCCTCGTGATCAGTCTCAGGACTCTTTACAAGCAGGCATTAGCGGAGGCCCAAAAATGACCGGTTTATCACTATTACCTGCAATCATAGTAGAATTTGTAGGATCAGCACTGGCAATAATACTTGCCTTTATTGCATTAGCCTATGCCAGGGCATTGGCAAAACTTCAGCCGGACAATTTTATCTGGGGTTTTCTCTGGTATTTCTCAATTGCAATGGCCGCTTTTTCTATTTCACGAGGTGTCGGTCACATTGTTCGGATCAGCCTTGTTCATTCAGGCAATATTGAGACATGGTATAAACTTGCCCCGTTTTCAGGCGGTTTTAACACGATGCTGATGATCTCTGTCGCTGCGGTAATCATCTATTACCATAAAGGACTGGCTGCATACAAAGCGATCAGGACTGAAGCGGAGAAACTTGCCGTCGCCAATCAGAAACTCGCCTCCAATGCGGAGGAGCTTCAACAGCTGAATAGCGGACTGGAGACCATCGTTGAAGCACGAACAAGGGATCTCTCACAATCAGAAAAGAAGTTTCGCAACTTTTTTGAGAATTCAAAAGACATCGTCTATTTCTGCGACATCAATGGCCATATCACAAATATCAATAACAGCGGCCTGAAAATGCTTGGTTTATCCGAGCATGCAGAATCAATAAATTTTCACGAGCTTTTTAACGATCCTGCAGTACTCGATCTCTACCTGACCACTCTTCGGGAAAAGGGATTTATCAGCGATCTTGAAATGGAATGTGTAGGAAGCGACGGTGTTCCCCGTCACCTGCTGCTATCAGCAAATGCGATCCACGATAAACGCGGCAACATCATAGGCTGTGAGGGGATCGGTAAAGATATGACCCGGCTGAAAACGATTACCGAGCAGCTCATCAATCATGAAAAGATGGCTTCAGTCGGTGAAATGGCTGCCGGAGTTGCTCATGAGATCAACACTCCGCTCGGCATTATCCTGGGCTACACCCAGCTTATGCTGGATGACTTTGAGAGTGGCACCGACACCCATGAGAATATGCGGGTCATAGAGCGGCAGACCAAGGCATGCCGTCGAATTGTTGCTGATCTCCTGAAATTTTCGCGCCAATCTGAGAGCGTGAAATCCTGCATCAACATAAATACCATCATTAACGATGTTCTCTCTGTTACCGAGCACACACTCAATATCAATAAAATCGAAATAATACGAACTCTTGACCAGACTCTCCCTGACGTATTTGGAGATGCCGAAAAAATACAGCAGGTATTTATCAACCTCTTTAACAACGCCCAGTATGCCATGCCGGAAGGCGGCAAGATCATCGTAACAACAGATCATGATGAGAGTCACATCAAAATATGCGTGAGAGATACTGGCTCAGGCATTCCGGCCACAATCATAAACAAAATTTTCAATCCGTTTTTCACAACTAAAGAAGTTGGAAAGGGCACCGGCCTCGGTCTCTCAGTAACATACGGAATTATTCAGGAGCATGGGGGCAGCATCACCGTTAACAGTCCTCTTTCAGACCCTGAGAGCAACGAAGAAATATCCGGCGCAGAGTTTCAAATCATACTGCCGATTAAGACATTAAACCCTTCCACTTTACTATAGGAACAATAGCACCATGGCTGAAATACTTGCATTAGACGACGTACTTGATGCAGCGATACTGGTCAAAAAAATTCTCGAAAGACAGGGTCATACCGTCCACACCTTTACAGGAGAGGAAGAGGCCATTGATTTCGTAAAAGGGCACCCTGTAGACCTCGCCATCCTCGATATCAAATTGAAAAAGATGAGCGGTGTCGATGTGCTGAAAGAGTTGAAGAAAATAGATCCACTATTGAAGGCCATCATGCTGACCGGATACCCGACTATTGAAACCGCACGTGAAGCACTTGAGCTTGGGGCGAAGGAATATTGCGTGAAGCCTATAGATAAAACGGAATTAGAAGAGAAAGTGGCTCAGGTTTTAGCGATCTGAGTTCGTAAATATCAGGAAATGAACGAGGAGAGTTACATGAAAAAGTCAGTCTACTCCCTATGCGGCATGTGCACCGTGCGCTGCCCTATTCGTGTGGAGTCAGAAGACAACACGATCACCTGGATTGAGGGAAATCCTCACCTGCTTGGTGGTGCACTGTGTGCTAAAGGTTCAGCTGGTCCCGCGCTTGTTGAAGACTCTGAACGACCGCAGCAACCACTTATTCGAGTTGGCGACCGTGGGGCAGGGCGCTGGCGTGAAGCGAGCTGGGACGAGGCCTTTGACTATGTTGCTGACAAACTCAGCACCATAAAGAGAGAGCATGGAGCTGAATCTGTTGTTCTCTCCTCCCGTGGTGGTCCGTGGCAGGCAATGTATAAAGCGTTTATTCATGCATTCGGCTCGCCAAACTACACCAACCATGACTGTACCTGTGGTCGTAACACCCATCACGCCAGCCTCTCAATCAACGGAGTTGGTCGTAAAGGGTTTGCCTACGATATCAAGAATGCCAAACATCTTGTCCTGTTTGGCCGCGATATGTTCTCTGCACTTCGAATCGCCGAGAATCATCAGACCCTCGACATGCTCGATAAAGGCGGTCGCCTTACCTACGCAGACGTACGCCAGACCATGACAGGTGCCAAAGCCACCCGCTTTTTTCAGGTACGACCGGGAACCGACTACGCACTGGCCCTCGGAGTTATCCATGAGGTTATTAAGCGTGAGTTATTCGATAAGAAATTCATCGAAAAATATGTGAGCGGTTTTGAAGAGCTCTGTGCATTTGTTGAGCAATATACACCGGCATGGGCAGCCAAAGAATGTGGTGTTAAGGAGAAAAACATTCTTGCGTTTGTCGATGAGATTGCTGAAGACGCACCACATGTCATCTTTCATCCGGGTTGGAACCTCGCTCGTTATAAAGATTCGTTCTATGCCAGCCGTGCAATGCATATCCTGAATGTGCTGATGGGTAATATCGAGATGAAAGGTGGTCTCTTTATCCCAAAAGGCGCAGGCGACTGCGGCAAGAAAGGCATTCGCAACATCGATCTTGGCAAACCTGATATCAAGCGCGGTGATGGTGTAGGCTGGGAGTACAACCACTTTGATAAAGGGCCGGGACTGGCGCATCTCTTCTTTAACAATATGCTGAAAGAAGATCCGTACCCGATCAAGGCCTGGATCGCCATGCGTCATGATCCGTTCAGTGGCATGCCTGATCCTGAGCAGCAGAAGCTGGCAATGGATAAGTGTGATCTGCTGGTTTCCATCGATACCAACTACAGCGAATTCGGCTGGTACAGCGATATCATCCTGCCTGAGTCGACCTATCTGGAGCGGGATACTCCGATTGTTCAGCAGAAAGGTCTCAAGCCTCGTCTGGCATTACGTCGCAAGGCTATTGAGCCCAAATACGATACCAAGGCTAACTGGGAGATTTTCTGCGAGCTTGCATCACGCCTCGGCTTGGAAGAGACCTTCCCGTTCAAGACCATAGAAGATATCTGGCAATGGCAGCTTGAGCCAACCGGTTACACCATGGCTGATTTTGACGAAAAGGGCTTTGTCGAGATGATCGACACCCCGGTCTTCTTTGACCGCGACAATCTTGATGCCCAGTTCAAAACACCGAGCGGCAAGATTGAGATTGTGAGCGAAAAACTGACGAAAGCCGGCCTGCCTTCACTTAAAGAGTATGAGTCACCCGAAGCACCGGAAAAAGGAATGTTCCGCCTGATCTACGGCAAAATCGCTGTACACACCCAGGGACACACCATTAACAATCCACTGCTCTCTGAGCTTATGCCCACCAATACCGTCTGGATTCATACCAAACAGGCGAAAAAACTTGGCATAGAATCAGGGGATTTGCTTGAGGTCGCTTCTGCGGATAAATCCTACAGCGCCACCGTTGCCGCCCATGTCACTGATCATGTTCACCCTGAAGCAGTTTTCACAGTTCATGGTTTCGGCAAGGATATTCCGCGCCAGACAAGAAGCTTCAGAGCCGGGCTCAGCGACCAGAAACTGATGGTCGGCAAACTCGACGACTGGGATCAGGCCGGAGGTGGAGTCAATCTCTGCGAAGTTTTTGTCCATGTAAAAAAGAGTATCCGCAACACCAAGAGGAGAATCGCACTGTGAAAAAATATTCAATCCATCTCAATAGTCGCAGATGCATTGCCTGCCATGGCTGTGAGGTGCACTGCAAGGTAAATAAAAGATTACCGGTCGGCCCTTTCCTCTGCGATATCAGCTGTACCCCTTTACAGATGGTGGGCGGTGTTCCCAAAACCGAGATCACTTTCTCAAGTTGTCGTCATTGTGAAGACCCGCTCTGTGTTCCGGTCTGTCCTACCGACGCGATGGTACAGCGGGCTGACGGCATCGTCTATATCGACCAGGAAAAATGCATCGGCTGCATGGCCTGTCAAAAATCCTGCCCGTGGGATATCCCGGTGCAGAATCCTGACGACAACAAGGCTGTTAAATGTGACCTGTGCATGGATAGAATCGATGAAGGCCTCAAACCCGCCTGCGTCGCGAAGTGCACCACTCATGCACTGAAGCTGGTTGAATTACAACCAGTATAACTCAAATAAAATCCACTCAAGGTAGCCCAGTATATAACTGACTGCTGAAATTGCTTTAAAAGGCAATTTCAGTGGTAACGGGATAGTTGCATGATCAAGACGGAAACACATAAAGAGCAGGGATTTCTTAAGGTCTTTCAGGAAGTCACCCGCCTCATAAGCATGGCCCATGATCCTCAGGAAGTTATGGATCTGGTGGTGCGCCGGCTACCTCAACTGCTTGAAGTTGATGCCGCAACCATACGGCTTCTGGATGAGGGGTCTGATACCTTTCTGCTTGGTGCCGCATATGGAGTTTCTGATGAATATCTGTCCCGTGCAACTATCGATTCGCATGAGGTTATGGCCGAACTGAAACAGGGCCATCCAACTGCGAGAAATGATATCGACATATCCTGTGACCATGACAGCTGTGAGTACATTCAGCGAGAGGGTGTAAAAAGCGCTCTCTCGCTGCCAATCCTCTATCAGAAAAAAGTAATCGGAATCCTGAGGTTACTCACCAGGCAGTCGCGGACTTTTCCTGAACAGGAAATTGGGTTTGCCATGTCGCTTACCGAACAGGTGGGAATCGCAATCACTAAGACCCGTTTTTATAACGAACTTGAAAGTCAGGTGAAATTTCTGCAGGAACTTACGCAAATCTCGCGACTGGTCAACTCAACCCTCGATCTTGATCAGGTTCTTGCCACTATCGTCGAAAAACTCCCGACCATCATGGGCGTTAAGGGGTGCACTATTCGCTTGTTGCATCCGGCAACAAACAGGCTTGAAATGGCTGCCGCCTCCGGGCTCTCGGACGAATATCTGCAACGGGGATCTATCAGCAGGGAAGATTCGATATTCAAGGTGTTAAAGGGTGAGCCTGTATCGATCTATGATGCAACAACTGATCCCCGGGTCGATTATCACGAGGCCATACGAAAAGAAGGTATCAAATCAATTCTTGTGCTCCCCATTCGGAACGAGCGCGAGATTATTGGTGTATTGCGACTGCTCACTACAGAGCACCACTTTTTCACACCCGGTGAAATAAGTTTTGCCATGACCGTGGCTGAAGAAGGCGGCAACGCCATCGAAAAAGCACGGCTTTATCGAAAGATCACACTGCTCTTCAACCAGATCGAGGAGCACGAGCGATTTCTGCAGACCATCATGGATTCGTTATGGATGCAGCTGCTTGTTTTAAGCACGGATAAACGTGTGGTCATGGCCAACAAGATGTTTCTGCAAACCCAGCGACTAAAGGAGAGCGAAGCACTCGGCGGTGCCTATAAAGATGTCTCTCCCTGGTCCACAGGCGATGCAGCCGATTTAGCACTAGATCAGGTGTTTGCAGGCAAGGCACCGGTAGCAGTACTCGAACAGCTTGAACTGAAAAATAAAACGACCTGGTTCGAGCGACACCTCACACCCATTATCGATGATAACGGCGAGGTGGAATTTGTTATCGAAGCGGTTCGGGATATCACAGATCAGAAACTTCTCGAACAGGAAAAAATGGAGCGTATGAAACTCCAGGGCGTAATCGAGATGGCGGGTACAGCTGCACACCAGCTCAACAGCCCTCTCTTTGCTGCCCTTGGCTCAGCTCAGTTACTTAAAGATGACCTTGAGTCAGCAGATCTGGTGGAAGATCTGGAAATGATCATCCGCAACTTGAAAAACATTGCCGATCTCACGCGGGAAATGACCGCAGTGACCGGTTTTACATCGCAGGAATATGTCGGTGATGCACGCATTGTCGAACTGAAACGAGGAGCAAAAGATGATTGATGCATGTGAAGGCGGAGCACGGGTAATCGTGGAAACGGTGAAAAACATTTTCAAATCACCGGTGGGAATTTTTATCTACGCTCTTTCAACAGCTATTGTGGGAATCGTCATTTTACTCGCATTTCTCTCCTTGATTGTGGTGCCCTCCAACCTTCCATGGACCCTTCCTGTGCTCATCGGTTTCAACGCTGCCGGGGGCGGTTACGGGGTGGCTGAGAAGTGGGGAACCTATCCTATGAAGAAATTAGCGCTTTTCAGCTTTGCAGTCATTTTAACCATTGCAGGGGGCACAATCATTACGCTGTTCTGTCCATGGGAACAGTTACTGGATATGAATCGGTATCTCATGTCAGGTGTAGCATCGCTTATCTTTACGTTCTTCGGCGCCTGGATCGCCGCTAAAAGTCAGCAACTTAAACACAACTTATGATCATCAATTTTACGGGAGGTGTTTCGCAAAAACAATTCAACCCAATTGCATACGCGTAACAAATTTTTAATGATTAAAGGAGAAAAGAGAATGAGTAAAAGGCGAATTCCATTTATTGCAGTGGCAAGTCTTGCCCTGTTTTTCCTGGCAAGCTACAGTCTTTCGTTTGCCGAAACAAAAATAACCACTAATGGTAGCGTTGGAGACACCGTTACCATCGAAGGCTCCATCGAGCCAGGTAAAGAACTGTATCTCGCAATCGCTCAGCAGGACGAGTTCAAACCCGGCGATGCGACCATGCCACACGAGAAAAGTAAGTTTGCTAAACAGACTGCAAAAAGTGGTTTTGGTATGGACACCTCCATTCCACCTCTCTATTATGTTCTGACCAGCAACCCAACTGCTTTCGGTAAGCGCGTAGATGACACCAGATTCGGTGGACCGTCTGTTTTTCTTGGCAAAGGTCGTACTAAAGGTCTCTATTCAACCTACAGTTACCTGCTCAACGATGATTTCAACGCAATCGACGCTGATGCCAAAACAGGTCTTGGCCCGATCAAGACCGAAGAACAGTGGAAATTCCTGAAGTGGGCAAATGAGTCCAGCTACGGTATCAACACCATTGTAAAAGAAGGTAACCGTGTTGGTAAGATCGTTATCTTCTCAAGAACCGTACTTGGCGACGATTCGAGCACCAACTACTGGGACAAAGGTACCAAGATCAATCTCGACAAAGAGACTGGTAAATTTACCGCAACTTTTGCCTCCTTTCGTCACACTCCGCCAGATACTCAATTTGATGTGTATGTAAACGGTGCCAAAGCCGACTCTTTCAGCCTTGAAGGAAAAGGATTCTGGCTGAAAAAAGGTTACCGTTACATGAACCCTCTCTGGATCGTGATTGGTGCTATTCTTGTGGGCACCTACTTCTCCATGATCGGTGCTGCCGGTGGTATGTTGATGGCTGCTTTCCAGGTACTCGTTGTTAACACCATGGGTCCTGTTGGTGTCAACGCGGCTAACGTACTCAAGCCTTCCAACATGGCGCTTACTCTCTTCTCCCCACTCGGTTCTTTTTACCGGTTTGCTGTTGTTGAGAAGCGTGTTGCATGGCCTGTAGGTATCTCTTTTGGTGTCGGTATTTTCATCGGTTCCATCTGGCTCGGTAAATACGTTTCTGCTCTGCTGCCAATGCAGGCATACAAAGAGTGGCTCGCAGTTCTGGTTGTCATCATGGGTATCAAGACCCTCACGGAGATGACCCCAAAGGCGATGAACAAGCGTAAGAACATCAAGGCAATGACCCAGAAGTTCAACGCCGCAGTAAAGAAAGCCAAAGAGACCGGCGACGCTATGGAGATGGGTTCAATCGAGCCTGTAAAGACCGGCCTCACCGATTACCGTTTCAAGTTCTGGGGAGAAGAGTTCCGCATTAACCCGCTGCTCTTTGCATTCCTTGGTATTATTATCGGTATCGTCTCCCGCTCTTTCGGTATTGGTGGTGGTTTCCTCCTCGTACCTGCAATGACCACTCTTGGCGCGTTGCCAATGTACGTTGCTGTACCGATCTCCCTGATCGGAACCTGTTTCTCATCTATCGGTTCCTTCTTCGGTTATGTCATGATCGGTTACTGGCCTGACTGGGTACTTGCGGGTGCAATCATCATCGGTGGTTTTGCCGGCGGTATGCTCGGTAGTCGTGCTCAGAAATTTTTTAGCGAGATGCAGCTCAAGGTTGTTCTTGCAATCACTCTCTTTTTCCTCTTCTTCCGTTTCTTCAAGATCGAAGTATGGATATAATTGAGTAGATAAGAATAGAGGTCGCCGGGGATTGAGCCCGGCGACCTCATGCGATACGTACCATATTTTTGCTACAGAATTTTTTTTCTGCAATGTCTGTGGTAAAAATATGCTACGTAACAAAAAGGTCGGAGTACCCCAAACGTTACTCCGCCGGAAAACTTTAAAAGCGAGTATTCAGGATGGAAGATTTTCTAGATAGATTATGGGAATATATTGAGGCCGGAATTCAGTTCCTCGGCAATAGCCTGGATGGAGTGCTGCAACATCTGCATTTTTTAGGCCCTGTTGTGCTGATAAGCTTTTTGGCACTCTGTACCAT
The DNA here is from genome assembly GCF_005116675.2 of Desulfosediminicola ganghwensis. Lineage (NCBI taxonomy): Bacteria > Pseudomonadati > Thermodesulfobacteriota > Desulfobulbia > Desulfobulbales > Desulfocapsaceae > Desulfosediminicola > Desulfosediminicola ganghwensis. The sequence goes on along the minus strand of NZ_CP050699.1, from coordinate 4,164,611 downwards.
AGCCGTCACCAAAGTTCTCAATCGCGTTATTGTTACCAAGCGTTATGGGGAGTTAGAAAAAAACTTCCAGCACTGGTTCCAGTTGCGTCAGGAAGCGTTAAAGTGCGAAGACCGCGAAAAAGGTAAACGACTGGCTCGTAATATCGACCAGGCTGAACTGAACCGGGCATATTACGACTATTTTTTTGAAGGTTTTCTTCTTGGCCTAGCCAGAAGAGTTATGCCGATATTTTTCATGTTCGCCTTCATTAACGAATTTTATCGAGCTGAGCGTCTGCTGGAATTTTTCGGCCGGGGATATGTTACTCAATTGCCGTCAACAAGTGGTGAGCCGATTTTTGTTGGTGCAGTAGTCTGGTACATAATCTCCATCATTGCAGGATATCTGCTGTGGTATGCTATTCCAAAGATCATTGGGAAATTAACCAGTACCTCTTTCGGGTCGGTAAAGCCCCATACCGAAGAATCGGGATGCTGATCACTACATATGTTGTCATAGCTCAAGCAGAAGATAACAATACAATTCAGACATAATTCCTCTTCATTCACTATGTTGATAACGTCACTTCTTAAACGCTGGAGTTATCAACTTCTGGCACCGGGCACTCTGTTGCGCGAACAGTATGAGGCGCTCAAACAACTCCTGCAGTACGACGTTCGCTGCCACGAGCAGATGGCGGAACTTCAGGAGTTGCTTTATAGCGAACAGCCTGAGGATTATGCCAGGGTACGAGAGCGTTTCGGGCTGTTCTCCGCTGATGTTTCAGCAATGCTTGATGCGCTTGAATTGATGGAGCCAGGCAAATATTCCGCCCTCAGGAATTACCATAAGAAATTCGATTTTTACACCCGCTTTCTCCTGGAACCTCCCCGAACACCTACCACTCCACCATACATTCTGACACTGGACTCGATAGCTGAGAACATTGACTGTGTCGGCAACAAAGCTCAACATCTGGCCACGCTGCAAAACGAACTGAATATAGATGTTCCTAAAGCATTTGTTATTACCACCAACAGTTTTCACCGGTTCATAGAGCACAACAATTTTAGAGAGACAATCGATGGCTTGCTGGCAAGCCTTGATATACACTCTGCTGAATCACTCTCAAGTACCTCGAAGCAACTCTTTGAGCTGATCACTTCAGGAGTCACACCAGCAGACCTTGAGCAGGATATACTTTCAGGTTTTGATACACTTGCCGAAGGCAATCCGGTCCTGCGTGTCGCTGTCAGAAGCAGTGCGCTGGGAGAAGATGGTGACAGTTCATTTGCAGGCCAGTTCGAAACGGTTCTCAACGTCAGCAGAGCAGGAGTATTGAAAGCGTATAAAGATGTACTCGCTTCCAAATATTCGCCGGGTGCCATGTATTACCGTATTCGCCAGGGGTGGGGAGATGAGGAGACCACCATGTCCGTACTGGTGATGAAGATGATTCCCGCAAAATTCAGTGGAGTTGCATACACCAGTGACATTCTTGACTTGAGCAAAAAACGGGACAGCATACATCTTCATGTGATTGATGGAATCGGTGAAGAACTGGTCGGTGGCAGGGCTACCCCAGCTCAATTTCTGGTGCAGCGTACAGCACCACACGACATCAGGAAATGTTCAGAAGCCTGTTCAGAGATTGCCGAAACGCACATTCGCAAAATTTCGGCTCTGGCTATCGATATTGAAAAGTATTACCAGACTCCTCAGGATATCGAGTGGGCAGTTGATGCCTCTGACAAAATATTTATCCTGCAGGCCAGATCACTACATAATTCAATACTCCAAGATTCGGAAGAGCAGCTTGTAATCCATAAACACAATGCAAACGCACTTGTAGACAACTGCGAGTGTGCATCTGCAGGAACAGCCTCAGGCATAATTTACAGGCTGGATGAAAATCATAATTTAGATGATATTCCATCCGGTGCCGTACTTGTATGCCTCAATACTCCTCCCGATTATGTGAAAATCATTCACAGGGTTTCAGCAGTCCTGAGTCAGAGTGGCAGTCGGGCCAGCCATTTTGCAACTGTGGCCCGTGAATTTGGAGTACCGTTTCTCAGCGCTATTGATGATGCATACACACGTTTTACTACCGGGGACCTTGTCACGGTGGATGGCTTTAGGGGAACCGTATATCCAGGAAGAGTTGAAGAGTTACTGAATAAAAAGCAACGTCCTGTCACAGGTAATAAATATCGACGTGTTATAGGAGAAATGCTGAAATTTATAGCACCTCTTGAGCTCATCGACCCGACTGCCGAAAACTTTACTCCTGAAGGATGTCGCTCTATGCACGACATCATCCGTTTCTGTCATGAAAAAGGCCTTCAGGCGCTCTTTTCTACCGGAAAGCCAGGGTCTGCGCGTGGCGCAGTTCGTTTTGCAGCCGATATTCCACTTGATGTTTATCTTTTTGACGTGGGTGGCGGAATGTCATCTGCTGGTTCAACAAACACTCCTGTGGAGCTTGCAGCCATCAAATCCATACCTTTTCATGCTTTGTGGCGGGGATTAAGCCATCCTGATGTCAAGTGGAAACAGAAACCTTTTGATTGGGAAGCCTATGAACGAATTGAATTATCCGGTGCTGTCCCTCCGAAAAAAGATAGCTTTGCCTTTGCCAGTTACGCCGTTATCAGCAAAGACTACCTCCACTTCAATATTCGATTCGGTTATCACTTCACTATTGTAGACGTTCTCTGCAGTGAGAACAGTGCAGAAAATCACTGTATGCTTCGCTTTGCCGGAGGTGGTGGTGACTTTTGGCATAGATCACTGCGTATAGAATTTATACATCTGGTCCTGAAACAACTTGGTTTTCATGTAGTTGTAAAAGGCGATTTACTTGAGGCAAAACTTCCCGGGCTTGCCGTAGAAATCATGGAAGAAAAACTGGATATGCTTGGGCGTCTCCTCGGCGCAACCAAACTCATGGATATGGTGCTTGAAGATGATGAAATGGTTCAGTCGTGTGCTGCAGATTTCTTTGCTGGCCGCTATTCATTTTCACAGGAGGGATAATTAATGTTTAGCAAAAATCCCACGCTATTACAGGAAAAGCGCGCTGATGAAAAAGGCTGATCTGAAAATGGTAGATTATCCGTTATTCTGGATAACGGATAATCTCGTAGTATCACGGGCACCCATGTCCTACGACGAACTTGGCGGGCTCAAAGAGCAGGGAATAGATGCGATAGTCAACCTTTGCGGTGAGTTCAGCGACTTACATGAACTTGAAGAGCAGGCCGGTTTTGAGGTTTTCTGGATTCCAATCCCTGATGAAACAGCACCATCCATGGACGAGATGGAAAAAGGGCTTGAATGGCTTGATGAGGCAGTTTACCTTGGTAAAAAAGTTCTTGTCCACTGCCGTCATGGAATCGGCAGAACCGGCACATTTATTACAGCCTATTTGCTTCGCCGCGGCTTCAGTTTAAATAAAGCCGGAAAAATGCTTAAGAGCACACGGGCGACACCGACGAATTTTTCCCAGTGGTGGTTACTCAGAAAATTCGGCAAAAAAGAAGGTCAGCTTTCCCTGCAGGAGCCCACTCCTGAAAACAGAAAGAATGATGACCTTGAACCGTTTTTCCTGCGTTACGAACTGCTACTCGAATCATTACGTTCCCGCTTTCCTGAATGTTCTGAATGTACAACTCCGCAAGCTTGCAGTCATTGTGACGGCGAAATCAATTTGTACCTGATCGAAGCCCTCTATCTTCATACCAAGATTAATGTATTCCTCAGCATCGACCAGCGAAACAATCTGATTGATCAATTCAGTCGCCCACAAAAAACATTTTCTACAGGGGACAAACAGGCTATAAACAATACAACAACAGCCAGCGAGGTAACCTGCCCGCTGTACCGCGATGTCGCCTGCCTGCTGCATCAATTCAGACCAGTAAGCTGCAGGCTGCATGATCATGATGTGACTGCAGTAGAGAAAACAATTCAGGCTGAACTGGAGAATCTTTCAAAAGAAATATTCAGCGCGGTCTTTGACGTGAGCAGCAATACATCTCTTCCGCAGGTGCAGCTGACTGATGTTGTATCCGGCAGGTTTATACAAAAATACTTTCAATTTTTAGCAGCCCAAAAAAACACCGGTAACACATGACCAGCGATAGCAATAAACCCCAATTAAACCCCAAACTGGTCATGATAGTCGATGATGAGCCGGATATGCTCGCCATGCTACGGCTTGTAATCCAAAAAAAATGCCGTTGCGATGTTATTACCGCTGCTTCAGGTAGGGTTGCTCTTGAAAAACTCAAAAATTCACATCCGGACGTCATTGTAACCGACATCAAGATGCCGGACCTGGACGGCTTGGAGCTGCTTAAAAAAGTTCGCGAACATGACGCCACGATTTCAGTCATAATCATGACGGGCTACGGCACCATAGATATGGCCGTGCAGGCGCTAAAAGATGGTGCATATGATTTTCTGGAGAAACCGTTTGATCAGAATCATATTGTTCATATCGCCACAAAAGGACTCGAGCGCACTGCCCTGCTTCGAACAAATCAGCGATTACAGAATCAGCTCAACACTATTGCTCAACCTGAAGGATTTGTAGGTAAAAGCCCTGCCTTAAAGCGCGCTCTCGACCTCATCAAAAGAGTTGCCGACACGGATGCAACGGTGCTGATTCGCGGTGAAAGCGGGACGGGGAAAGAAGTTGCTGCCCGAGCCCTGCATAATCTCAGCAATCGTAAAAACCATACGATGGTAACAGTGAATTGTCCCGCACTTCCTGAGCATATTCTTGAGAGTGAACTTTTCGGGTACTCAAAAGGCGCATTTACAGGGGCAGTGCAGGCGAAAAAGGGGTTGTTTCTGGAAGCTGACCGCTCAACTATCCTGCTGGACGAAATTGCGGATATCCCTGTCTCTGTGCAGACCAAACTTTTACGGGTGTTGCAGGAAAAAGAGATTCAGCCGCTTGGCCAGAATAAAACCATGAAGATTGATGCCAGGGTGGTTGCTTCTACCAATCAGGATCTTGAGGCAAAGATAGAGGCAGGAGAATTCAGGGAAGATCTCTTTTACCGCCTAAACGTCGTCACCATTACAATGCCGAGTTTGCGTGAGGTGTCGGAAGATGTCCCGTTGCTTATTCACCATTATCTCTCATACTTCAAAGATCATTACAACCGGCCGGAAGCTGAAATATCTCCCAAGACCCTGCAATATCTTTACTCGAACAACTGGCCGGGAAACATCCGCGAACTACGGAATACCATCAAACGAATAGTATTGATTGGAGATAGCGGTATTGCAGAAAATGGTGAAGGTGAAATTGATTCTGCCAATAAGACAGAGCGGTTTGAGGATCTGTATCCAATCCATTACAATGATGCCAAATCTGAAATTCTCAGGCGCTTTTCAGTGGGATATCTGCGTAATCTTCTGCAGGAACATCAGGGAAACGTGACCAATGCTGCCGCAGCCTGCGGTCTGGAACGCCAGGGATTACAACGAATCATGCGGCGCTACAACATCGTTTCAGCTGATTTTAAATCATAGAGTATTCATTTCCCGTACCAAATCATTCTCTCCGCCTGACAGGTGCAGAGCCTTCCTAGATTGACAGTTTGCACTGCCAAGCCAAAACATTCAGCAGGCTGGTCTGGTTAAGATGCTATCCGATAACCGTAAGGGGGGAAACAGAGAGAAAATCGGGAGAGAACTGATCCTTACAAATATTCCACGACCAGTTCCGTTTGCAGCAGGTATCGACAATAAGAGGTTGTCGCTCCTGCTGCAATTGGAATAGGGACATCAAGGTTATTTCATGATATCCGTGATGATATATTTGTTGTCAGGACCAAGCTCAAGATGAAATTTAACCTGCTCACCGGCCTTGATGCTTCCCAGGTCCACAGATTTTGCCACAGGCAGATCCATGGTCATTTCCGGCCAGTTCAGGGCCGGAATCGGCTCGTGGGTCATGTTGACCATCCTGTTGAGCTTGCTGACCTGGTGGATAACCCCGACACCCATTATTGCTGGGGTGTCTCCATCAGCAGTATCTCCCATTTTGCCGTGATCCATTGAACCGTGATCCATTGAACCGTGATCCATTGAACCGTGATCCATTGAACCGTGATCCATTGAACCGTGATCCATTGAACCGTGATTCATTTCGGCTTGCTTTCCTTGGGATTGATCCATTGCACTGTGATCCATAGAGTCATGGCCCTGCATTGAACCATGCTTTTCAGCCATCGCCACTGATGAGATAAGAGAAATGGCGAATGCCGCTATTACTGCTTTGATTGTCATAGATTGCATAATACACCTCGTTGTAGAATGTGTTGATTGGGATGTTGTTTATACTAATACGATGTAGTTTCTTTCATCCCTCACTTTTTTTCAGTTTTCCCGCTTCCCAGATAAAGTAGACCACAGGAATCATAAAAAGTGTGAGCAGCGTTGTGCTGCCCATTCCACCTATCATTGGCAGGGCAATACGGCGCATAACATCGGAGCCCAGGCCTTCGGTTATAAAAATGGGGGTAAGTCCGATCATTGTTGTGGCAACCGTCATCAGTTTGGGCCTTACCCTGAGGGCGGCACCGAAAATGATCGCATCCAGCAATTCTTTCCTGTTTGCCGGTTTGGTCATCTTTACCTGTTGGTCGATGTAGAGCAACATCACCACCCCCGTCTCCACTGCGATACCGGCAAGGGCAATAAAACCCACACCAACCGCTACTGAGAAGTAATAACCCGCAAGGTGCACTGCCCACACTCCACCGACCAGTCCGAACGGTAGAGAGAGCATAATCATCAATGTCCTGTCGAGTCTGCCAAAATGCAGCATAAGCAAGGTGAAAATTATAAGAATCGTTGCAGGCACTGCGATCCTCATTCGTTCCTCGGCTTCCTGCATCTGCTCGAACTGACCTGACCAGATAAGGTTATATCCGGGAGGAAGAGCAACCTTTTGGTTAACAATATCCCTTGCCTCGTCGACATAGCTGCCAATATCCCTGCTGTCGATGTCCACAAAAACCCAACCTGTCAGCCGGGCGTTTTCAGACTTGATCATGGGCGGGCCTTCGACAAACTCAACGTCCGCTAATTGGCCCAGGGGTATGTGTTGACCCATTGGGGTCGGTACTAAAATATTGGTGAGATCATCAAAGTCTTCCCGGAACGCCCTGTCGTACCTGACAATAATGTTGTACCGTTCTCTACCCTGTACTACCTCGCTTACCCTGCTGCCGCCCAGGGCGGTGCCGATGATGGATTGAACAGTGCCGAGATCTATGTTGTAACGGGCTATTTTGTCACGGTCCGGTGTTATTTCCAGGTATTTCCCGCCAGTTACCCGGTCAGCGAAAACAGATCGGGTACCATCTATATCCTTGACTGCGGATTCTACAGAAAGAGCCAGGCGGTTAATTGTTTCAAGCTTGTCTCCGGTGATTTTAATGCCGATGGGAGTGCGGATACCTGTTGAAATCATATCCATACGGATTTTGATGGGGTAACCCCACGAGTTGACCAGTCCCGGCAACTTGACCCTCTTGTCGAGTTCTTTAATCAGATCGTCCTTGGTCAACCCTTCTCGCCATTCTTCTTTGGGCTTCAGGCGAATCCAACTCTCAATCATCGAGACAGGTGCAGGATCTGTAGCGGTTTCGGCACGACCAAGTTTACCGAAAACCATCTCCACCTCCGGCACGGAGCGAATCAGCAGGTTGGTCTTCTGCAGGATCTCTTTGGCCTTTGTAACTGAGATGCCGGGTAAGGTTGTCGGCATGTACAGTAACTCACCCTCGTAAAGGGCAGGCATGAACTCAGAGCCGGTTTTGGAGACTGGATAAACCATGGAAATGAGCATCAGTAGGGCAAGAACTATGGTCAGCCATTTCCACTTAAGGGCTCGTACCAGTAAAGGCCTGTAAATAAATATGAAAAATCGGTTAATCCAGTTTTCATCTTCTCTGCGTATCCGCCCCCTGATCAGCCAGAGCATCAGCACCGGTACCAGCGTTACCGAAAGCAGGGCGGAAAAGGCCATGGAATAGGTCTTGGTGTAGGCAAGGGGAGAAAAAAGCTTATAGGATTGTCCGGTTAAGGCAAAGACGGGCAGGAAGGAGACGGTGATTATCAATAGAGAAAAAAACAGCCCGGGACCTACTTCCTGGGCCGCCTGTAAAATTACTTCAGCTCTTTCCCGTTTACTTATGGTACCTCCCAGCTCAGAGAGTTTACGGTGGGCGTTTTCCACCATAACGATGGATGCGTCCACCATTGCACCGATGGCAATGGCAATGCCGCCAAGAGACATGATATTGGCGGTAATTCCCTGGGCTGTCATAACGATGAAAGCAGCGAGAATTGCCAGCGGCAGGGTGATGATCGCCACAAGGGCCGAGCGGGCATGGAGCAGGAATACAAGACAGACCATTGCGACGACGATACCTTCTTCTATCAGCTTATCCTGGAGATAGGAGATGGAACCTTCTATAAGGGGGGCGCGGTTGTAGACGGGGATAATCTCAACACCTTCAGGCAGGCCGCTTTTTATCTCATCTATCTTCTTTTCTATGCCGCGGATGACGTTCAAGGCATTCTCGCCGACCCGCATTACCACGATGCCGGCCACAACCTCGCCTTCACCATCAAGCTCGGTAACACCCCGACGCAGTTCCGGTCCCTCAACAATACTAGCCACATCAGTAAGCAAAACCGGAATGCTATTTCGCGAGTACAGGACGATTTTCTGCAGATCCTCAAGGTTTTCAGCATAGCCTTTGGAGCGGATGATATATTCGGTTTCGCCCCGTTCAAGAACACGGCCGCCCGCCTCTACACTAGCCTTACGAACAGCTTCGATCAAACGGACTAATGGTACATCAAAAGCGCGAAGCCGGTTGGGATCTACCAGGACCTGGTACTCTTTTACAAATCCGCCAACCGAAGCGACCTCGGCCACGCCTGGTACAGTGGCTAACTCATAACGGAGAAACCAGTCTTGCAGGCTACGCAGTTGGGCCAGATCATATATCTGGTTCCGGTCAATTACGGCATACTGATATACCCAGCCGACACCTGTTGCATCCGGGCCAATCTGCGGACGGGCTGTCTCCGGCAATTCGGCCCCTATTTTGGAGAGCGCTTCAATAACCCGTGACCGGGCCCAGTACTGGTCAACCCCGTCCTCAAAAATGATATAGACAAATGAGGTACCGAACATGGAGAACCCGCGCACTGCTTTACTGCGAGGCAGGCCGAGCATGGTCGTTGAAAGCGGGTAGGTAACGAGGTCCTCAACAATCTGTGGGGCCTGACCTGCGAAGTCAGTGCGGATGATCACCTGGGTATCGCTCATGTCCGGGATGGCATCAAGAGGCATTTCGCCCAGAGCGCGAATCCCAGCGACCAGGAGGGTAATGACAAATAGAGCAACCAGCAGTTGATTCTTTACCGACCAGGCGATGAGACTTGCGATGGCTCCGGTGCTCTCACTTTCGTTACTGTGCATGTGAGTGCTCCTCTGACCCTTTCAGGTTATTCTCATCAAGGGGTATTTCGCGTGCCGTGACATCATCGCCGAAAGGATTTTGTATGTCCCCGGCCAACTGTATCCAGCTACGCCTGTCTTCTGTAGTAAAAAAAGCCAGGCCAAGCTCGTTGTAATAGCGGGGGCGACCCTCGAGAACCCAGGGCTCGATAGCCTCTACTGAGCCGGCAAGCAGCTCCCGCCAGCCACTGAATGTCATAATCCCGGCACGGTCTTGTAAAGTAGCGAGAAAATCCTCAGCCACAAAGGCAAGTCTGCTTCCTTTCATCTCATGGTACAGCTTTTGTGCAGATTGTTCGGCAACATCAAGTAACTGGGGATTGGGGAGTCTGCCGGCTATAAGCTCCTCATGAACGTAGAGGGTTCCCTCGACCATATGATTGAGCAGTACAAGCTGGTGTTCGCTCACATCCAATTCGGCAAGGGAGAGCGCCAGCTTTTCCATACGTCGAAAAGATTCACGCAGTGAACTTTCAGAATCAATGAGAAACTGGCCGGAGAGCACAACCTGGTCACCTTCTGCAAGACCGGCCTGAACCTCCATAAGTCCCTTGTACTGCAGACCGGTCAAGATTTCCCGTGCCTGAAAGGTTCCATCGCCACGTTCGAGTATCACGTAGCTTCCCTCCTTGTTCTGCAGGACGCTCTCGTATGGAACAGCCAGACGGGGTCTGATATCGGACATGATTGTCACATCCACATAGGTACCGGGGCGGATGATACCGTCGGGGTTTTCCAGAATAAGACGCATCTGCGCCGTACGGGTGGCTTCTTCAACCGCCGGTGAAATGTAATCGATTGTTACATTTTCCCGGTGAATGCCGATGTTTGGAAAATCCACATCTACCCGACTCTCCCGGTTGACGAATGAGATGTCCTGTTCGGCCAGGTTGACACGTACCCAGACCTGTTCATAGCTCTGAATTCGCATGGCAATAGCTCCGGGACGCAAATAACTTCCCTGACGGATCGAGATGTTTTCTACGCTCCCTTTCTGCTCCGCGTAGTACGGCAGGCTGGGTTTGATCTGTCTTCTGTTTCGTATCTCCTCAACCACTTTCTTCTGCACACCAAGAGAGCGCAGTCTGTCTTCTGTCACCCTGACTCTGTCGGTGATACCGGAGGAGAGTGCTGTAATATAGTCCTGTTGGGCGGCAATGAGCTGTGGACTGTAAAAGCGAAACAGCAATGATTCGGGTTCCACTTCATCGCCCTCGGCGTTAACGATCAACTCCTCTATCCACCCCTCCACGCGTAACGAAACATCGGTTTGCAGCCTCTGGTTGACGACCACTTCGCCGAAACTCCGGATGGATCTGCCAAAATAGGCTGTTTCTGCCGGTTTGATCCGAACCCCTGTGCGCTGAATCATGTAGGGAGGCAAAGTAAGACCGTGCTCCGCTTCATCTCCCTCGATAACCGCCCCCCCTTCCAATTCCACCAGATCCATGCCACAGATCGGGCAGGTGCCAAAGGAGTCGGAGATATAGTGCGGATGCATCGGGCAGGTGTATTGAGTTTCTGCCGCGTGGATGAATCCGCTCAGCAGGGTAAAGAGGAGCGTAAGAGTACACAGTGCGGCACGAGTAGCCTGAAATTGCTTAATAAGTTTCATGGATATCTGTAGGTGTTATGTGTGCGTTGAGTTCTTCAGCAATACGTCTGTACTGGGTTTTTTCGCCGGTAATCTGCGACAGGAGGGAAAGCCGTGCTATTTCCGCCTGGAGGACAGGTTCAAGACTTGTCTGGCCTGCCGAATAGGTCCTCTCCATTGCTTCAATCTTCTTTTCAAGAGCCATGTCTTTCTTTTGCAGAACCTCTATGTTGAGGAAAGAGGAGTGCTTTTCACTTAAAAGGCGGGTTGTCTCCATTTGCCAGGTCCTGATGGCCTCGTCGTAAATATGCTGGGCACTTTTTCTGCCGCTTTGGGCCGCCTCAAGTTTGGGATGTTGATTTTTGGATGCCCAGAGAGGAATGGTCATCCTGAATTGGAGAGAGAACCAGTCGTCACCATCAAATGAATCATTTTCACCGTCCTCTCTGATTTTATAGGTCGCGACCATGCCAAAATTTGGTGAATATTTGCTGTCGGCTAAATTGACACGGGCTTTTTCAACCTCTATGTTGCTGGCGGCGAGCTGGACCGGATACAGTTCGCCCAGGTCACCTGTCCACAGTTTCTCGTCAAAGTCGAGATCATCAATTTCGGGAATTTCTCCAATCAGCTGGATCAGGTCAGCCTCGATGAAAGCCTTCTCGGCTTGCAGGGAATTGAGTTTTTGTTCGACTTCAGCGAGTTCAATTTCTGTCAGAAAGGTCTTTTGATATATCGGTTCACCTGCAACAATCTGTCCTTCATAGTAATCCTGCAGTTGATCGATGATCAGTTTCTTTTGTTCCTCATATCCAGCCTGCTTATTCACCCTCTGCAATTCGGCTATTCGTGTGAAAAAGAGTGCCTGGAGACGGGATCTGGTGTACTCGGCCAGCAATTCCGTACTGCCGGCAGTGGAGAGGAAAATGTCTCTTTGTGCCTTTCTGCCCTTGGTGTTGGGGATATCCTGTGAGAGGCCGATTACTTTAGAGGTGGGAAGAAATCGGTCAAATGCCGGGTCAGATATCGGGACATTGTCAACCCCCAGGAAAACCGATGGGTCCGGTAGTCCCATGGCTCCTTCGGCCTGGTATTGAAGAGCGTTATGCTGCTCGAGCACGGCCTGAATCTTCGGATGCTTGTCAAGCAGGTCGAGATAATAGCCCAGTTCTTTGCCGTATACCTGACTTATGCAAAGGTTGAATGTCAGGAGAACCGTGAAAAGGACATGTTTCATAAAACCTCCCTGTGAACTATTTTAAGAGAATCAAAATAACCTTATGCTTTTAATGATACATGGTAAGTCGTTTCTTCCTTCAACGTCCTGCCATTTTTTGTTCGAGAACTTTGCGGGCACGGTAAACTCTTGTTTCAACAGCTTTCTGACTTATGCCAAGAATCTCGCCGCATGTTGCCTGACTTTTTTCCTCAAGGGTGTAGAGGATAAGAGCCGCTTTCAGTTTGTGAGGTAGTCTGGCTATCTCCTCATGCAGTTTGTCAATCTCAACTTCAGTGTCATAACTCTCCTCAATCCGGGCATCATGCACCATTTCGGCTTTGGCCTTTGTTCCATCGCTTTGGTCAGACAAAGAAAAAAATTTTCGAAGCGTCTGTTTTCGCCCAAAGTCGCGGCAGAGATTGAGAGCTATCTGATACAGCCATGTTGAAAATTTGTATTCCGGGTTATATTTTTCCGCCCTGGTGTAAACACGAAAGAATGTTTCCTGCACCAGATCGTAGGCAACATCTTCATCGTGAACATAACGAAGCACGAAAAAAAAGAGTGGCTCCTGATACCGTTTCATGATGATATCAAGGGCAATATTTTCGCCTGCTACGAGTCTTTGAACCAGGATTGCGTCGTTTTCTTCTTGACCGTTCAGCATTAATTCTGGCGGAGTCTCATTACTGCATTGTTTTTGAGAAGTGCAGCCTGATTCTGGTCGAGAACCTTTTCAATCGTAGCGAGGTGCGTCAGGGAAAGTGTTTGTAGCTCTCCCATGGCAGCATGTATTTCAGAGACCAGAGGTTGTATTTTATCGCTTTCGTACCCCTCATGTTCGATCACGTCCGCGAGTTGCAAATTCGCCTGGTGCATCCTGTTGGTGAAATGGTTTCTTTTGTTTTGATACCTTTGCTGTATTTCAGTGAGCTCGGTTTTCTGCTCATCAGAGACTTTCAGTACGTTTGTATAGAATGAGTCCAGTTCCTGAGGTTCAGCCGGTCTGCATGCAACTTTCAGGGCGTTATCGAGAGCGGTTTTCTGACCAACCCACAGGCCGATTGAAATACCGCAAAAGAAAAAAACAGCCAGGGAAACCAAAAATTTCCATTTCATGGTGTAAACTCCCAGGTCTGAACTGACGCAAGATTGAGTGAGGGGGCGGACTGATATGAAAAATACCTCAGGTCAAAGATATCAGACTGATACTGGTTGGCTTGAAGCAACACCTGCGATAAGGCGACAAAGGCGAGCAGACTCAGACCGAGGGTGGCGACTTTAAAACCTATCGGTATAACAAAACCGGTCTTGTCCTCTTTCCTGGCCGAACGCACTCTCTCCCAGACATCGCCAGATAAATTTTCCAGCCGCCTGTAATCAGGTTGCTTTCGAAGAGAACTGTCTATTTTTCGCCTTATGTTATCCATATCAACCTCCTGGTTCGTTAATAATAATTATACGAAGACAGTACTTCGACCCCTCAAAACATTTTCGATTACCTTCAGAAAAATTTTTGAGGGAGCAGGGGCTGGTATTTGATTCGGCTGTAATGTGTCGTGGTTCTGCTTTTGCTAAACGCTGGTGCACCATTTTCTCCATGCTGTTGTAGCTTTCTGATTCCTACCGGCTCTCGAACCGGAGTATATGAAAAGTAATTTTTTTTTTTGCTTTTCCATGAGCCGTCAAATTTCGTTCGAATAATCAGCCTGATGTCAAAATATTCATATTGATTTTCAGTGAAATCAGAATCTTTATCAAGCCCAGAGTACGTTCTTTTCTCTTATAACGGGCAAGGTGAAAGTGGGAATAGGCCTGAAAGGCTGATAATAAAAGTGCGCCAGAGGCATAAAAGAGATGATTCCCTGATATATTGATAGAGAATAGGGGCTACCTAATCACATTGAGAGGGAGGTGGTGAGTATCAGGTAGATGTTTCAGCATGATACGTGGTTCTCAAACTATAAAGGGAGGATTTCATGGCCAGGGATAAACTCTCCACCGAGGAATATGAAAAGGCACTGGAGAAGCTTCAGGTTGAGCTGTGTCTGTTGCAGCGTTATGTAAAAGAGCAGGGCCTCAGGGTGGTTGTGGTCTTTGAGGGGAGGGACGCTGCAGGCAAGGGCGGAGTCATAAAAAGAATAACGGAGCGGGTCAGTCCCCGGATTTTCAGGGTGATTGCCTTGCCTGCTCCCAATGAACGCGAAAAAACACAGTTGTATATGCAACGCTACATCAAGCACATGCCGGCGGCGGGGGAAGTGATTCTCTTTGACCGCTCGTGGTATAACCGTGCCGGGGTGGAAAAGGTGATGGGCTTTTGCAGCGAGTGGGAATATGAAAATTTTCTGGCGAACACGCCTCAATTTGAAAAGTATCTCACAACTGTCGGTATCGTGCTCATTAAATATTTTTTCGATGTCACCATGGAGGAACAGGAGAGACGGTTCAGGAAGCGGTTGACCGATCCCAGGCGGCAATGGAAACTCTCGCCGATGGATGTGGAGTCATATCAGAGGTGGTGGGACTATACCGCAGCCTATAATCGAATGATCCAGGAGACGGATAGTGAACATGCTCCCTGGTACAGGGTGCGGGCAGATGACAAGAAAAAAGCCAGGTTGAACTGCATAACTCACCTACTCAGTATGATTCCTTACGAACATCTGGAATTTGAGGCGCCCGACCTTGGCAAGCGCAAAAAACGGGTGAAAGGGATGCCGAAGAAAATCAACTTCAGGCATACAGTTAAAGAGTTGTATTAGTCTCATTGTGAGGAGTGAGGAGTGAGGAGTGAGGTGGGGGAAAATATAAACGGCACATTGGAAGTTTATCCAATGTGCCGTTTGAGGTAAATCAGCTTTGCTGTATTACTTGGGGATGGAGCCTTCAACACCCTCAACATACCAGCTCAGGCCGAGAAGTTCCTTGTCGGAGAGCACCTCGCCCTCTTTGACAACGATCTCGCCTTTCTGATTCTTGATTGGTCCCTGGAACGGGTGGAAGGAGCCGTCGATGATGGACTGCTTGATCTCTTCAGCCATCTTGCGAACATCTTCAGGTACCGCATCTCCGTAAGGAGCCATTTTTACCATACCGGTGCTCAGGCCGTCCCAGGTGTCCTCAGACTTCCAGGTGCCGTCCATTACCGCCTTGGTTCTCTCGATGTAGTATGGGTCCCAGTTGTCGACGATGGCGGTGAGCTGGGCTTTCGGTGCGAACTTGATCATGTCGGAAGCCTGACCGAAACCGTATACGCCACGCTGCTCAGCAACCTGCAGTGGGGCAGGGGAGTCGGTGTGCTGGGCGATAATGTCACAGCCCTGATCGATAAGAGTCTTGGCCGCGTCACTCTCTTTGCCCGGATCAAACCAGGAGTTTACCCAGACAACTTTCACTGTCGCTTCAGGATTTACCTTGCGAAGAGCGATGGTAAAGGCATCGATACCGCGGATAACCTCCGGGATAGGAAATGAGCCGATGTAGCCAACTACGTTGGATTTGGTCATTTTGCCGGCCATTGCACCGATGATGGCGCGTCCCTCGTAGAAGCGGGCGGAGTAGGTGGTGACGTTATCAGCACGTTTGTAACCGGTGGAGTGCTCGAACTTCACATTGGGGAACTGCTTTGCCACTTTAACGGTCGGGTTCATGTAACCGAACGAGGTGGTGAAGATCAGGTCGTGACCGGAGCTTGCCAGCTGGCGGATAACGCGCTCAGCATCCGCACCTTCGGAGACGCTCTCAACGTAAGAGGTCTTCACGCCGAGCTCTTTTTCAACCGCAAGACGTCCCTGGTTATGCTGGTAGCTCCAACCGTGGTCACCGATCGGGCCTACGTATACAAAACCAACCTTAGTCTCTTTAGCTGCCGCGCTGCCGGCAAATGCCAGCCCTGCGGCAAGCATTAATGCTACTGCTGCTCTTTTCAACATCTCGCTCTCCTCTTGTGAAATCAACTGGTGAAATTTTAAATTGTAAACAACCCCTCGCGAACTGGAAGCATCAACTCTATTCGCTTCAACCCGCCATCCTGTTTACAAAGCATACACAATCTGAATACAAACATTTGAAATATAATAAAGTTACAGTTTTTGTCACGCTTGAAACGAGCATGGCTCAACGATAACGGTATTACGCGGGGAATCATAGACTGGAGATGCCGTGAAGGGTGCAGACTCGGCAACGGTCTTCTCGCCTGTCAGCTTTCGATGGCAGGTGAGAAGAGAAAAGAAAAGCGCTCCATCGACGATGGCGTAACAACGTCGCTGGAGCGAAAGGAAAATGATTTATTTGCTCGGATGAAATGAGCGGCCGAGGCTTGCCGGGGCATTGATGCGTATCTTGGAAAGATCCCTGGAAATAATTACCAGCACGACGATGGTTGCCAGGTACGGCAGCATCGACATCACCTGGGCCGGCACCGCAATGCCGTACGCCTGGGCGTGGAGCTGCAGGATGGAGATACCGCCGAAGAGGTATGCGCCAAACAACACACGCCATGGGCGCCAGCTGGCAAATACCACCAGTGCCAGGGCGATCCAGCCTCTGCCTGCGGTCATCTGCTCAACCCAGAGCGGCGAGTAGGCGAGGGAGAGATATGCTCCACCCAGGCCGGCCATGGCGCCACCGAAAAGAGTAGCCAGGAATCTGATTCGAATAACTGAATAGCCCATGGCATGAGCGGCATCGTGGGAGTCGCCCACCGCACGCAGAATGAGACCGGCTCTGGTCCGTGTTAAAAAGAGATGAACTAGGCCAACCATCAGCACACTGAGATAGACCATTATGTCATGGTTAAACAGCAGATCGCCAAGGAGCGGGATATCGGAGAGAAATGGGATCGAGACATCGGGAATACCCTGGTACGCCACACCGATCATTGACTGGCCAACCAGAGCACTCAGGCCGACACCAAAAATGGTTAATGCAAGGCCGGTTGGCACCTGGCTTGCGTGAAAATAGAGAATTAAAACGCCAAACAGGGCAGCCATTACCATACCGGCCATGATGGCAGCCAGGATAGCGAAGGTGGCACTGCCGGTGACATGAACGGTGAGAAAACCGATGATGGCACCCATGACCATCATCCCCTCGACACCAAGGTTCAGTACCCCGGATTTTTCTGTAACCATCTCGCCGATTGCGGCAAATAATAGTGGTGTTGCTGCTGTAATGATAGTGAGCAGCATGGGAATGTATGCTTCCATTATCTCTTCTCCCGAGCCAGAGCAGGCTTACCGAATTGAACGCGATAGTGAATGAGTACGTCACAGGCCAGCAGGAAAAACAGCAGCAAGCCTTGAAAGACGCCTGTAACAGCCACCGGCAGGTTGAGTTGGATTTGCGCCATTTCGCCACCCAGATAGGTGAGCGCCAGCAAGATGCCCGCAAAAAGCGCTCCAACCGGATGCAGTCTGCCCACATAGGCGACAATGATGGCGGTAAAGCCATAACCGGGAGAAATGGACGGCAATAATTGACCGATAGGGCCGGAAACCTCTATGACACCAGCGAGTCCGGCCATGGCACCTCCGATCAGGAGGGTTATCCA
Source organism: Desulfosediminicola ganghwensis (assembly GCF_005116675.2). Classification (NCBI taxonomy): domain Bacteria; kingdom Pseudomonadati; phylum Thermodesulfobacteriota; class Desulfobulbia; order Desulfobulbales; family Desulfocapsaceae; genus Desulfosediminicola; species Desulfosediminicola ganghwensis. The sequence continues at coordinate 4,146,702 of NZ_CP050699.1, read as the reverse complement.
GATAATTCGGGCACCGCTGAACCCGGCATGGGCACTGGCCGCAGGTGCTGAACCGGCAACCTTGATCTGGTAACCGAGCAGAGTTCTGGAGATTATGACCCAACCCAGGCCGACAGCTATCAATGCCATCAGCGCGCCAACATGCAGTCGTGTTCCCTCGATGAGGATAGGCAGCATGGCGGAATCCCCAAACAGTCTTGATTCAGGAAAGTTAAATCCATCCGGGTCCTTGAGTGGACCATGCACCATCAGGTTCAGGAACAGACCAGCCACGTAACTGAGCATCAGGCTGGTGAGGATTTCGTTGGCGTTAAAGCGCACCCGTAAAAAGGCCACGATTCCGGCCCAGGCCATACCACCGGCCATACCTGCAGCGAGCATCAGCGGCAGGATATAAAACCCTTGCTGATCATAAAAGTACAGGGCGACCACACCACCGCAGAGGCCGCCCATTGTCAGCTGGCCCTCGGCGCCGATATTCCACACTCCTGCTTTAAAACCCAAAGATAGCGCCACGCCGATGAGAACAAGAGGGGTTGCTTTCACCGCAAGCTCGGCCAGATTATAACTGGATGAGAGCGGCTCGACAAAATAGGAATGCAGGGCAGCGAGTGGAGAAACACCCATAATAATAAAAAGTATCACACCAGCCAGCAGTGAAAGCACAAAGGCAAGCACCGGTGAAAGGTAAACCATCGATTTTGAAATCTGCTGACGTTTGACCAGGCTAGGCAGCATTGTTCTCTCCTTTTTCAAGCGAGACACCTGCCATCAGGAGCCCGACCTTTTCGACGGTCATTTCGTCTGTAGGGTAAAATCTGGACAGTCGGCCGCCGCAGATAGCGCCGATTCTGTCTGAGATATCCATCAATTCATCAAGATCCTGGGATATTATGAGCATTGCCGCTCCCTTGTTGGCAAGCTCGCGCAGAGCATCGCGGATGGTCTGGGCAGCACCGGCATCAACACCCCAGGTCGGTTGGGAGATAATGAGAATGTCAGGGTTCTGGGTCAGCTCACGGCCAATTATGAACTTTTGCAGGTTGCCGCCGGAGAGACTCTCGGCTTGAACATTTGAGCCGGGGGTTTTGACGCTGAAATCGTCAATGACCCGGTTGGCGAATTTTTTAGTCCTGCCGTAATTGATCAGGCCCCGCATGATCAGTTTCATCCGCTGAAAGCCTGTCATAAACGCATTGTCAACCAGGCTCATGTCCGGCACCGCACCATGGCCGAGACGCTTCTCAGGGACGCTGGCCAGACCTGCACGTCGCCTGGCGTTGGGATCAAGCCTGCCGGAGTGTTTTCCGTCAATAATGATGCATTCGTTATTTTTACAGCTCTCCTCGCCGTTGAGTGCCTTGAGCAACTCATCCTGGCCATTACCGGCCACACCGGCAATGCCGACAATCTCACCCGCCCGGACGTCAAGATCAATATCAGTGAGAGAGACACCGGTTGATTCGGCTGCGGCCAGATTCAAGCCTTTCACCTGAAGGCGAATTTCACCAAAGTCAGTTGTGCGTTCTGCCTGGCTGGAGGTGAATTCTTCGCCCATCATCATGGTGGCCAGAGAAGAGGTGGATTCTTTTTCAACATCCACAGTGGCAATATGTTTGCCCGTTCTCAGAATGGTGGCTTTCTGGCAGATTTCTTTTATCTCGTCAAGTTTGTGACTGATGTAAAGGATGGCAAGACCTTCGCCGGCAAGGCGCTTCAAGGTGACAAAGAGCTTTTTCACCTCCTGGGGCGTAAGCACCGAGGTTGGCTCATCCATTACCAGCAGTTGCGGCTTCTGCAGGAGGCAACGAACAATCTCGATCCGTTGGCGCTCGCCAACTGAGAGTGTATAGACATGGCGATGGGGATCGAGGGGAAGGCCGTAACGATCAGAAACCTCTATGATTTCCTTGGCGAGTGTCTCACGGTCAACCTCTTCATCCATGCCTAAAGAGATGTTTTCAACGACGGAGAGGGAGTCAAACAGGGAGAAGTGCTGAAATACCATGGCAATGCCAAGCTCACGCGCCTTGGCTGGTGAGTCTATTTCAACAGGTGTGCCCTTGTAATAGATGGTGCCGCTGTCTGGTTTGAGGATGCCATAGATCATCTTCACCAGGGTCGACTTGCCTGCGCCGTTTTCGCCAAGGAGGGCATGCACCTCGCCGGATTGAAGACACAGATCGACACAATCGTTGGCCAACACTCCCGGGAAGCTTTTGGTCATTCCCTGGAGTTCCAATAGAAAATTGGATTTATCAGAGTTACTCTTCATCAGTCTCGCGCTACTGCTTTAAGATTGCCAGGTTATCGCAGTGAACTCTGCGGATTACTGGAGCAAAACATAACATGTTAATAAAGGGAACATAGCGTATACCCTTTTTTTTAAAAATTTTCATCCAAAGGAATTCATGGGCACGATGATTTTAGGAGTCAAGCATTTACTGAGATATTCGACTTTGCTGAAAAGTTGTGCCAAAACTCGATTTACTGGGAGAACGCTTTTCACATTTGCTGCTAATCAGGATACAATTTAATAAGATTGTTTGTGGGAATGTAGCATCGGTTGTGATTGTTTGCAGCCCAAGCCGTTTTGTTTGTTTTCCAGTAATCGCCTATGATATAACGCAAAAAAATGGATCAGAAGAGTCTCTCCTGTTACAGGAGGCCCACCCAGAAAACGCTTATCATAGATGATGAGGAAACATCCCGTTTTTCTCTCAACTACTTCCTCCTGGAAGAGGGGTTTGAGGTTACCCTGACTACCAGTTACGAAGAGGCGGAAATCTTTTTGTCGCGTACGGAGTACGACATAATATTCGTAGAAATTGCTATCGCTGGCAGCCTCGGTTTCGATTTCCTCAAGAAAGTACGCGAATCATATTCTGATACGCAGGTAATTGTTGTGACCGGCAGTCCGGATATCGATAAGGCTCTAATCTCGCTTAAGCTGGGAGTCATCGACTTCATTCTCAAACCGGTTCGTCTCAATGAACTTCTCAAAGCCTCCAGGCTTGCCCTGCGCCAGAAACATCTATCTGGTGAGAACGAATACTATAGATCAAATCTTGAAACAATTTTCAGAAGTGTCAGGGATGGCATTGTCACTGTCGATACGTCTATGAGGATCGTGCACCTCAACGAGGCCGCTATGGTGCTCTGTGGTTTGAGTGATGCGGTTGGCAGACCTATCAGCGAGCAGGCTGTTGATTGTGGGCGAGGATGTCTGGGAATCCTGCAAGATGTGTTTACCGGGAATGAGGCAAAACAACATTGCTATATTGAATGCCAACGTACACATAAACACAATCAGATAGTCAACTTGAGTGTCTCGCCATTGTTTGAAAACAGCAATGGGTTTTCCGGTTATGTAATGGTTATGCGGGATGAGACCAAACTGCACCAGAAGGAGAACCTGTCCGTGGATGAGCCTGAGCTTGCCAAGCTGATAGGTGAAAATTCCCAAATGATATTAGTTAAAAAACTCATAAGGACTCTTGGTGAGTTGCGGACAACGGTGTTAATCACTGGGGAAAGTGGAACGGGCAAGGAGCTGACGGTTGATGCGTTACACAGCTTCGGGAAATTGTCGGATGGGCCGCTCATAAAGGTTAATTGTGGCGCATTGTCGGAGAATATTCTCGAGAGTGAACTATTTGGTCATGTCAAAGGCGCATTTACCGGGGCGACCACTCAACGGGATGGGCGATTTCATTTTGCGGATGGCGGCACGATATTTTTAGACGAGATAGGTGATATTACGCCGAAGACGCAGCTGCAATTATTGCGGGTTATCGAGACAATGTGCTTTGAACGTGTCGGGAGTTCAACGACAGAAAAAGTGGAGGTACGGATCATTGCCGCGACCAACTCTGATCTTGCTTTAAAGGTTGCCAGGGGAGAGTTTCGCGAAGATCTTTATTACAGGCTGAAAGTAGTTCAAATTTCCCTTCCGCCCCTGAGAGAGCGTAAGGATGACCTACCTCTGTTGACACGTTATTTTATTCAACAGCTCAATTGTCAATATAACAAAAAAATCAGAGGCATGACAGAGAATGCACAGAACTTTTTTCAGAAGTATTCCTGGCCTGGAAATATACGTGAACTGAAGCACTGCCTGGAGCACGCGTACATTTTTTGCAAAACGGGCATGATAGCAACATCTGACCTGCCGATGGAAATACAAAGAGAGAGCGGCATGGATGATGAGGGTTTGAGCCAGATACCGATTCAGGATAACGAACTGGAAAGGTTGAAAAGAGCATTGAAAGAAACTGGTGGTAACAAGGCCAAAGCCTCAAGGATGCTCAATATGAGTCGTAGAACAATTTATCGAAAAATAGTCAAATACAATCTAACCAATTGATGGCTCTGCACCCTTGTCTTTGCACGGAGTTCACAATTTTCATATTTTTCCACTGGAAAAGTCCCGGCTACTAACCACCCCCAACCCGCATATGTCTCGCGTTGAGACGGCCTGATCGCCAGGGAGACGTGAGGTTTATGATAACAAGTAGCTAAAGCTCAAAAGCGAGGCGGGATGGCTGACCGTCTCAACTCGCCCGAAGGGTGAAGATTGTCATATCGTTTGCGTCGGTGTTGCATCAAGGAGGGTGCGAACTGTATTGGCAAGCTGGCGCTGGCTGATGGGTTTTGGGATCAGACTCTTGAAGCCGATTTCTTTAACCTGCTTTTCGGAAATAAAAGAGCTGTATCCTGTACAAAGTATCACCGGGATGTCTCTTCTGATCTGCAGAATATACTCTAATAATTCCATACCGGTAATGTGGGGCATGGTCTGGTCTGTGATGATGAGGTCAAATTTATCAGGATTTGCACGAAAATATTCAAGAGCCAGTTCGCTATCTGAAAAGATGGTGACCTGGTAGCCAAGTTTGCCTAAAAAAGCCTGATAAAGTCGAGCTATAACCTTGTCATCATCCACAGCTAAAATATGCTCATCACCCCTTGGAGAGGGACCAGCAGTGTCTCGTATCTTTATATCAGTTTCCTTGCCGATTACAGGAAAATAGACATGGAAACCAGTCCCTTCTCCCGGGCTGCTTTCAAATTCTATATATCCTCCAAAATCGTTTACCAGTCCGTAAACCATTGCCAATCCCATGCCATTTCCTTTGTCTGTGGACCTGGTTGTGAAGTAGGGTTCGTAGATGCGGCTTACTATTTTCTCTTCAATGCCAATGCCGGTGTCGGTGATCGTAAGGAGTACATAATTCTTTGGGGCACTATCCGCCGTTCCATTTTCACATGGGGAATGTGAATGTGCAACTATCTGCAAGTTAACCGAGAGCTGACCGTGGGCGCTGGTCATGGCGTGAACTGCGTTGCTACAGAGGTCCATAGTGATCTGATAAAGACCCATCTGAGTTGCCAGGATATGGCCGCAGTCATCGTCAATCTTTTCAATTACCCGAATAGTAGAAGGCAGTGATGCGCGAATAAGCTGCAAGACTTCATGTATAACAGGTGCTATCTGTATGGGTTCTCTCTTTTCCTGCTTCTTTTTACTGAAGGTAAGTATCTGTTGAACGAGTGTTTTGGCATGCTTCGCAGCAAGAATGACGTGGTCTAAATCTTCTTTCGCTTCATTTCCTTCTGGTATCTTGCGCTGTGCAATTTCAGAGAAACCAAGAACCGAAGTGAGAATATTGTTGAAATCATGAGCAATTCCTCCAGCCAATGTGCCTATGGCTTCCATCTTCTGGTGTTGGAGATATTCTTCATCCAGCTTGAGCTGTTGGGTAATATCCCGGACTATGTGAACTGCCAGGTTACGATCGTCGCCGTTATTAATAAGTGGCGAGCAGGTTACGTGGAATGACTTGCCTGTTTGGTGATTTTTGATCACAGAAGTGAATGTTTTCTGTTTGTCTATTGCTTTAATTGACGGGCACGAGGGGCAGACCTCTGATGATCCGCAAAATATCTCATAACAGCGTTTGCCCTGCAGGTCTTCAATCTCTAAATTGAAGGTGTCGCACATTGATTTGCTTGCCCGGATAATGTTCATTTCCCTATCATGGATAGTGATCATGTCATGCATTGAATCGATGGCGTGTTCCAATTCCTTGTTTTTCCGGGTGAGGACATGTTCAAGGGCCTTACGGGCAGAAATATCGGTCAGGGTTATTCTGAATTGCCTGTCATCATCGGAGTGGTTGAACTCGGTGCCGGACAATAAAACATGAATCGTACTTTTTTCGTCGCTGAGGATTTGGAGCTCACAATTCTGTTTGAGGTGGGTCTGAATAATATCCTTACGAAAACGGTAATATACTGGAAGATCGTCACGGACAATGAAGGAAGAAAAAGACTTGTTGAGGAGTCGGAGCCTGTCTCTGCCAAGCATTTCTGCTGCAGCAATGTTTATTTGTGTTATCAGGCCTTTATTGTCTATGGTTAGGTAGCCGACGGGAGCGAAATCGTAAAGATCGAAACAGATTTGATTGGCTCGCTCTAATTCACTCTGTGCTTGGAGTAAATCCTCATTTTGGATTTCAAGTTCTGCCTGATACGTAGAAAGTTCATGTACCAGTTTCTGCATTTCACTGGTGACGGGTGAGGGTAGGGTCTGACCGGGTTGTTTGCGTAACCATCTTTCTGCTCTTTTGCGCAAAGCCGAAAATTTATCGTTTCTGTCGAGAGGTTTGTTTGCCATTTTGGTCTTCCCTTTGTGGGTGGGGCAGTGCCTTACAGCGGTGAGATTTGAAACATGCTGACACTGGTGTCAAAAGCTTCAACAGTTTTTAAGGCCGGATCTTTAAGGACTACTGCTGCATAGTGCTGCAGTTCTCAGACAGAATATGGAGCTGGGATAATGAGATGGTGATTGATGACGTTAGGTGATTGTCAACTGTGATGTAAAAAACGTGTTATCAGGCAATAAAGCCAAATTGCCCGGAACGTCGTGCATGGGTATAGCGGCATCAGGCAAACCCGGTATATTCTGTCCCAGTCCCTTAGTCTGTTTGCTGTTCTATAACAATTTTTTGCCCCTGTTGTTATGGAAGTGTTACGGGTAAATCAATCATATTAGAATGTTGCAAAATAACTTTGTCTATTGTCCAGGCAGTATTTGCCCGGTTGTGCTGTTTGGTATCGATAAACGTATTGTATTGCAAAGCGCTATTTGAGCGTATAGAGCCTCATGCTTACTACATAGTAAATCTGTGCAACATATGTGGCAATATTTATCAGGGTGGCAATCAGCCCGCATCCATTGGTTGCAAGGCCAATGGATGCTGAGGTCAGGCCGAATATAGTGCGATTATTCCTGCAACGGGGGGATGTTATGGGGGGCAGATTACAAATGCCGGTTTGTAAAAAGACAAACCGGCATTTGTAAATGACACCCTGAAGGTTCCAGGGTTACATGTTTCTTCTGTATTGCCCTCCTGCTTCATAGAGAGCAGTGGTGATTTGACCGAGGCTGCAGTAACGAACCGTTTCGATGAGCTGTTCAAAGATGTTACCGCCGCCTAACGCGACCGCTTTTAATTTTTCCAGCTGTTCCTGGCTTTGCGTGGAATTTCTTTCATGGAAGTCCGCCAGCCGGCGCAACTGGTCCTGTTTGATATCATCCGATGCGCGGGAAAGTTCCAGTGTGGCGTTTTCTTCATCGAAGTTGGCATCTGGGTTCCTGAAGGCATTCACGCCGATAATCGGATACTCGCCTGAATGCTTGAGATGCTCATAATACAGAGACTCTTCCTGGATTTTGCTCCGTTGGTAGCCGGTCTCCATGGCACCAAGCACGCCGCCCCGATCACTGATGTGTTCAAACTCGCTGAGAACCGCTTCTTCCACCAGATCGGTCAACTCATCGACCACAAAACTGCCTTGCAGCGGGTTCTCATTTTTGGCAAGGCCCCATTCGCGGTTGATGATCAACTGGATCGCCAGGGCTCTGCGAACAGATTCCTGACTTGGGGTGGTGATCGCCTCATCGTAGGCGTTGGTGTGCAGGCTGTTGCAGTTGTCATAGATCGCACAGAGTGCCTGCAGGGAGGTGCGGATATCGTTGAACTGGATCTCCTGGCAGTGCAGGGAACGGCCTGACGTCTGGATGTGATACTTCAGTTTTTGCGATCGCTCGGAAGCACCATATTTTTCGCGCATGGTTACCGCCCAGATTCGACGGGCCACCCTGCCGATAACCGTGTATTCCGGGTCCATGCCGTTGGAAAAAAAGAATGACAGGTTGGGGGCGATGCTGTCGATGTCCATACCTCTGGCCAGATAGTACTCTACATAGGTAAAACCGTTGGAGAGTGTCAGCGCCAACTGAGTGATGGGATTGGCTCCGGCTTCGGCGATATGGTAACCCGAGACGGAGACTGAGTAGAAATTGCGGACCCTGTTTTCGATAAAGAACTCCTGAATGTCACCCATCATCTTCAGGGCAAACTCTATGGAAAAAATGCAGGTGTTCTGGCCCTGGTCCTCTTTTAAAATGTCTGCCTGAACAGTACCACGGACATTGGCAAGTACATCCTTTCTGATCTGCGCTTCGGTCTCGGCATCGGGTTTTCTGCCATTCTCCTGCTGGTATCTGTCAAGCTGTTGGTCCATGGCTGTGTTCATGAACATGGCCAGGATAATCGGTGCGGGTCCGTTTATGGTCATGGAGACCGAAGTGGTCGGTGAGCAGAGCTCGAAACCGTCATAAAGCAGCTTGACGTCATCAAGGGTACAGATTGAAACGCCTGAGGTACCGATCTTGCCATAGATATCGGGTCTGCTGTGCGGGTCCCAGCCATACAGGGTCACCGAGTCGAAGGCGGTGGAGAGACGCTTGGCTTCATAGTTGGCAGAGAGCAGTTTGAATCGCTTGTTGGTTTCACCGGGACCTCCTTCACCGGCAAACATTCTGGTCGGGTCTTCTTCGGTACGTTTGAGCGGGAAGACTCCTCCGGTAAAGGGGAAGAAACCGGGCAGATTCTCTTTTCTCAGCCAGCGGTAAGTATCGCCCGGATCACTGAACCAGGGCAGGGCGATCTTAGGGATTTTTGAATGGGAGAGAGACGTGGTGTAGAGTGGCACCCTGATCTCCTTGCCGCGGATTACATAAACCAGCTCATCACCGGAATACGCTTTACGGCGGTCTTCCCAGGTTTCCAGAGCCTCTTCGGTCTCCTTGGCAACATGGAGCCGCAGCGCTTCTTCTTGTTCCTGCAATGCGGTCAATGCCTCTGGTACGCAGGTACCTGCATCTTCAAGCATACTGATTGATTGGTTGAGGTGCCAGGCGTTACGAACAGCCAGGGACTGGGTTTCGGTATACTGATGATAGCCGCGAACGGTATCGGCAATTTCCGCGAGGTAACGGATGCGGTTGGCAGGGATTACTATGGTTTTTGAACTCGGGGTCTTCTTGTCCGGCTTTGGTAAGCCTGGAGTGAGCTGCAGGCTGGTTTTGGCTGCCAACCCTTCGATGATGCCATGATAAAGTGCCGTGACTCCATCATCATTGAATTTGGAGGCGATGGTACCGTACACCGGAAAATCCTCAGTGTCTGTTTCCCAGGCTTTGCGATTGCGTTTCACCTGTTTGCGTACGTCTCGAATGGCGTCGTCGCTGCCTTTTTTCTCAAATTTATTGATGACGATAATATCGGCGTAATCCAGCATGTCGATTTTTTCGAGCTGCGAGGGGGCGCCGTACTCGCTGGTCATCACATACACCGAGAGATCAGAGAGGTCAGTAATTTTTGAATCACCCTGGCCGATGCCGGCTGTCTCGGCGATAATCAGGTCAAAGCCTGCGGCTTTGGCGACCTTTATCGCATCGGGGAGCGACGCGGAGACTTCGTTGGCAGAATCGCGGGTAGCCAGGCTGCGCATATAGACCCGTGAAGAGCCGGAGATGGAATTCATGCGAATCCTGTCACCGAGCAGGGCACCGCCGGTTTTCCGCCGGGACGGATCACAGCAGATAATGGCAATATTGATATCTGGTATATCGTTTAAGAATCTGAGCAGTAACTCATCGGTGAGAGAAGATTTTCCTGCCCCACCGGTACCGGTAATGCCAATCACCGGCGGCGTGTTTTTGGCGGCCATCGGCTCGATCATGGCCAGCAGTTCAGCCAGATTACCGCTGCCCTCTGTCCTCGCCTGCTGGGCCGCAGTGATAAATCTGGCGACTTCTCTTTTATCAGAACAGTTCAGCTGATCGGGATTGAGCTCCTTGAGGCTGGTGGTGGCAAAGTCCATACGGGAGATCATGTCATTGATCATGCCCTGCAGGCCCATGGTCGCACCATCTTCAGGGGAATAGATCCTGGTGACGCCATACTCTTCGAGCTCTTTAATTTCGTCGGCGACGATTACTCCGCCACCACCGCCAAACACCTTGATATGTGATGCCCCCCGTTCTTTCAGGAGGTCGATCATATATTTAAACGCCTCCATGTGTCCGCCCTGATAGCTGGACATGGCAATACCATTGGCATCTTCTTCGATGGCGGTGTCTACAAGTTCCTGTACGGAGCGGTTATGAGCCAGGTGGATGACCTCAACCCCGGAGTCCTGCAGGATTCTCCGCATAATATTGGTTGAGGCGTCGTGACCGTCAAAGAGTGAAGTGGCCGTTATGACCCTGACAGCGTGATTGGGAGAATAGACTTCTACATTCGCGTTCATGGTGTTTCCTCATGTTTCAGGTGAAATCGCGCTCGACGATTTCCAGACACTTTCACGCGAAGCGTAGCAGCCAGGAGGATACAGCAGAAGGCGCCGGGGCTAAACAGGCTCCTTCTTACTGTCCAGGAAGTTCATGATAAAATCAGTCTGCTGCGCGATGTAGCTCTCAATGGTGAAGTGTTTGGCAAAGTACCATCTTCTAAAAGTCCATGAGTGGCCAAGAATGGAGATGTTATGGCCCATCAGGTTGATGGTGTCGTCGTCGAGCTCCGGCAAGGTGCCGGTGCTTCTGATCTGGTGCATTGCCTCGATAAAAAGGTCGGTGATGTTTATCTCTGCTTCGAGCACCTTTTTCTGCCATTTGGGCGACAGGAACTGGGTGACCTGATACATCAGCAGCACGTGGTCACTCATTTTGTCGCAGACCAGAAAATATTCCCGAATAACTTCTGCCAGAGCGTCTTTTCCTCTCAACGGTCTGGCCAGCGCCTCTTTGACGCCGTGTTCAACTTCGGAAAAAATTGCCATGCAGACCAGATACAGCACATCCTCCTTGGTGGAGATATAGTCATACATGGTACCTATTGAGAGACCGGTGGCCTTCGCCAGCAATCGGGTGGTGGTTTTGTGGTAGCCGTGTTCAATGAAGAGCGGTACAGCGGCGTCGACAATCTGACGGCGCCTCTCTTTCACCAGCTCCTGATTCTTGATCTGGGTAACTACCTCTTTTGCATCGCTATCTTTCGTTCTCATATGTTGTTTTTGCCTATCGTTGTTCGGTTACCTATTGATCTTGCAAAGGAAATACGATGGTAAACTATACAATATTAAGAAAGAACAAAAGAAAAACCTGATTTAACCGCCCCGTCCGCAGATCTCTCAAACAGTCTTAGTCAGCACCTCTTAAACGCTTACAGCCCGGGTTTCTATTTTCTGTCTCGACAAAAGGCGTATCTCAAGAGAAATTCGGGCCGGTAGCTCAGCGGCAAAGATGAGTACCGATAACCAGCCTCTGGATTTCGCTGGTTCCTTCGTATATCTCGGTGATCTTGGCGTCCCTCATCATGCGTTCCACCGGGAACTCACGGGAATAACCATATCCGCCAAATATCTGCACAGCCTGGGTGGTCACCTTCATGGCAGCCTCGCTGGCAACGAGTTTGGCCATTGCCGCTTCCTGGCTGTACGACAGATTATTACTCGCCCGATAGGCCGCCTTGTATATCAGCAGCCGGGCGGCCTCAACCAGGCAGGCCATATCTGCCAGCTGGAACTGCACGCCCTGGAACCTGGCAATTGGAGTGTCGAACTGTTTGCGTTCTTTGGCGTAATCGACAGCAAGATCCAAAGCACCCTGAGCAATACCAAGTGCCTGGGAACCAATACCGATACGTCCACCGTCCAGGGTCTTCATGGCGATCTTGAAGCCTTCTCCGGCCTCTCCCAGGAGATTGGAGGCAGGGATCGCGCAATTTTCGAAAACCAGTTCCATGGTAGGGGATGAGCGGATTCCCATTTTCTTTTCTTTTTTTCCGAAAGTAAAACCGGGAGTGCCTTTTTCTACGATGAACGCGCTGATGCCATGATGTTTTTGCGCATTTTTATCAGTTCGAGCCAGCACCAGATATGTTTCCGCATCTCCACCGTTGGTAATGAAGACCTTGGTGCCGTTCAGTATATACTGGTCGCCTTCGAGGTTGGCTGTGGTTCTGGTACCTCCGGCATCCGATCCGGCAGAAGGTTCGGTAAGTCCGAAAGCGCCCATCTTGCTTCCTTCGGCGAGTGGAGTCAGAAATTTCTGTTTTTGCTCTTCGGTGCCGAACAGGTAGATGGGATTTGAGCCGAGTGAGATATGGGCCGAAAGGGTGACTCCGGTGGAGGCACAGACTCTCGAGAGTTCTTCAACGGCTAGGGCATAACTGAGATAATCGGCCCCGCCTCCGCCATACTCTTCCGGGAAAATTATGCCGGTAAGACCGAGTTCAGCAAGGCGGTCAAACATTAAAGCACGGTCGAACCGCTCTTCTTCATCGCGCTCGGCGGCGCTTGGGGCGACTTCGTTTTCGGCGAAGTCACGAACCATATCTTTAATCAACCGTTGTTCTTCTGATAATTCAAAATTCATATAGCCCGCTCCATATGCCTGACGATGGTATTATCGGTCGGAATAGCTGTAAAAGAGATGCATCCCACACCCGGAGGAGGAGTCGTCGACGTGTACGGCTGTTCCAGTGGGCGGTGGTAACAGGGGCCGAAGCGTGCTGCCAGCCGGGTGCAGAATGATCTCAAATGATGCAACTGCCAGTCTTAATAAAACCTTTTCATAGAAATCGAACGTCTATGCCTGATCAGTTTTTCTTAGAACTCAGCTCTGGAAAATCCCAATAGAAGAATTCTTTACGTTCACCAGCCTTGCCGGAATCGGGGCGATCAGTTTCCTGTTGCCTGAGTTCGATACGGCGGATCTTGCCGCTTAAGGTCTTGGGCAGCTCAGGGACGAACTCGATGATTCTCGGAATCTTGAACTTGGCAAGAATCTGAATGGTGTGCTGGAAGAGATCAAGCGCCAGCTCCCTGGAAGGTTCATACCCCTCTTTCAGGATGACGAATGCTTTAACCAGCTGATGCCGTTTGGGATCGGGAACACCTACTACGGCAGACTCGGCGACAGAATCGTGTTCGATAAGCGCACTCTCAACCTCGAATGGACCGATACGGAAATCGGAAGACTTGATAACGTCATCGCTGCGACCGACAAACCACCAGTAGCCGTCTTCGTCGATGGAAGCTCTATCACCGGTATAGTAATAATTGTCGATAAATACCGAGGTCATTTTTTCGGGGTTACCGATATATTCGGTAAAGAGGCCAACCGAGCGCCAGCGGTCGAGACGAACGACGATATGGCCGGGTTCATCGGTTTTGGTGACCTCGTTTCCTTCTTCATCGACCAGGGTGACATCGTACATGAATGATGGATAGCCGAACGATCCGCTACGCATTTTACCTGTCATCCATGGAGGATTGCCGATCATAGCGGTGGATTCTGTCTGGCCGTAGAAATCGCGAATCTCGGTGCCGGTAAGCCCCTTCCACTTGGAGATTACCTCCGGGTTCAATGGTTCGCCCGCACCGATTGATTGACGCAGCGCCGAAAAATCGAATTTAGAGACATCGAGATTAATGAACAGTCGCCATGCCGTTGGTGGAGCGCAAAAAGTGGAAACCTTGTGTTTGGCGATGGTGGCGAGGTACTTGTCGCCATCCAGGGCGGCAAAGTTAAAACCGGTGGCGGTGGCGCCGACATTGAGCGGTGCGAAAAAGCTCGACCATGCCCATTTAGCCCAGCCTGGTGCGCTCAGGTTGTGATGCACATCGTCAGGGCGGATACCGATCATCACCGAGGTGGAAAGATGGCCGATGGGGTAGGAGGCCGCCGTATGACCGACCCGCTTGGGAAGCCCGGTGGTGCCGGAGGTGAAGAAACAGAACAACAGGTCGTTGGAGGCTGTGGCTGCGGCTTTTGCCTCTGTGGGTTCATCGTTGAGCTGTTTGAAATTTGTCCAGCCGTCTTTCTCACCGAGCACCAGCTTGATTTTTGGCGTTACACCAGTCAGTTTCAGCGCTTCATCCATGATGTCGGTGTAAATTTCATCTGCCAGTATACAGTCGGGCTTATACGTCTCAAATCTGAATTGCAGCTCACGGACAGTCATGGTAGTGGCGGTGGGAACAGCTATAACACCGCCCTTGACACAAGCATAGCTGGCGAACCAGGTCTCCGGCACGATGGGTGCCATCAGGTACATATTATCGCCTTTGTCGACCCCGGCTTTATGAAGCCCGTTCAGGCACTGGTTGCCTCGCTCAGCAAACTCTTTATACGTGAACTGTTTACTGTCACCGGTATGAATATCTGCCCAGATCAGGGCCAGATGGTCGGGGCGTTCCTGGACATGGAGCCCTTCAAAGATTTCTTCGGCCCAGTTAAAAGTTTCCGGGAGTTCCATTGCATTGAATTTTTTAAAAAAATCCTTTGCAACCGCCTCTTTTTGATCGTTGTCCTCCATCAGGTTGAGGTCCATAACCTCTTTGTACAGATTTTCCATACCCATAATGACTCCTTGCAGTTCAGGTTTTGAGGTGTACATCAGAGCAGGCCAAAGGCCCATGCCCACTAAAGAAACATCCACAACACTGCAAAAAACTTCACTCAGTACATCGAAAATCTAACGAGCGCTCGCTCGTCATTGTAGCCAGGGTTCAGATTGCATCTGGCAGATTACCTGCCTGTATCGCTGGAACAAAAAATCTCAATTTGCCGGATCAGGGCAGCCGTCCAATCTTTTACTCATATCTCCAGAGAGATGAAAGTTTGGCTCTTCGTTGAAAATGATTGACAAAAAGATGCCGGTGAGTAAACATCTTCAACAGGAGAGCGAGCGCTTGGTCGGTTTATGTTTTGTTCGATTAAACAATGAAATGCAGAGTAGTTCAAGATATTTTTTTTACACAATTGTGAAGTAAACCGGCAGGAGCACTCCGGGAGCGCGTAAATACGAGGGGAAGTGGTCGTAACTATCTGACAGAGAGATAAAAATTGTTCCTTCTATCTGAACAGCAACTCAACATGAGGGGAATGTCATGAAACAGGCTGTAATCGTAAGTGCGGTGCGTACTCCACTGGGCAGCTTTGGCGGCTCTCTTGCCGGAACGGGGGCAACAGAACTGGGTGGCCATGTGATTCGGGAAGCCGTGGGGCGCGCTGGTCTTGCTCCAGAGTCTGTTGATGAATGTATCATGGGTATGGTACTGCCCTGCGGTTACGGTCAGAACCCGGCAAAGCAGGCAGCGATCAAGGGCGGGCTTCCTGATCTGGTGGAAGCGATCACCGTCAACAAAGTGTGTGGTTCTTCATTGAAAGCGGTAATGCTCGCGGCCCAGGCCATTCAATGTGGTGATGCTGATATCATTGTAGCCGGCGGTATGGAGAACATGAGTAGCGCTCCGTACTATATGGAAAAAGCGCGATGGGGCTACAGAATGGGGCCGGGCAAGATAGAGGATCATATGGTTCATGATGGACTCTGGGATGTGGTCAATGATTTCCACATGGGTATGTCCAATGAGTTGAGCAGCCAGAAGTGGCAGATCAGCCGGGAAGATCAGGACAGGTTTGCGGCAGAATCATTCAGGCGGGCAGGTAAAGCGATTGAAGAAGGACGTTTTACAGATCAGATAGCTCCGGTATCCATACCGCGACGAGGTAAGGAGCCGCAGATATTTTCTGTGGATGAATGTGTTCAGCCTACGGACTATGAGACTCTTGCCAGAATGAGGCCGGCCTTTGCCAAGGATGGGGTTGGCACAGCCGGTAATGCGTCGATTATCAGTGACGGTGCTGCCGCTTTAGTACTCATGAGCAGGGAAAAGGCCGAGGAACTCGGTTGCACGATAATGGCCGAGGTCGGGGCCCAGGCATCCCACGGAATAGAGTTGAAATATGTGTTGATGGCACCAATCTACGCAATCCCGAAAGTTCTCAAGAAAGAAGGGATTGCCATTCAGGATATTGATCTTTTCGAGATAAACGAAGCCTTCAGCGGTACCTCGGTTGGTATAAACAGGGTCCTGGAACTGGACCCGGACAAAGTCAACGTCAACGGTGGCGCCGTCGCTCTTGGTCATCCAATCGGAGCAAGCGGTGCAAGACTGTTGACCGATCTGCTCTATGAACTTGAGCGTAGAGATTTACAGCGGGGATTGGTTTCTCTCTGCCTTGGCGGTGGGGAAGCGGTGGCGTTGATTGTTCGTCGACCCTAGGCTGAATTGAAAAGAAATCCAATGCCATAACGTTGTCAAAAAGCAACAATTACGCAACAGGTCAAAAAGTTTGAAGCAGTTGAGTGTGCTGTTTAAAGGAGAAGACAGACTGCAGTCATAAGCTGCCGGGGGACAGTCTATGACTGCAGTCGATAACAGGCAGGTTGTATAGCCTCAGAAGTACTTCAACAAACGGATTACTGAAAGGTGAGCGAGTTATGAGCGTACAGACATTTGGTGTGGTTGGGGCAGGGCAGATGGGTAACGGTATTGCCCAGGTTGCGGCAATGAGCGGCCTGCAGGTACTGATGAGTGATATCAAGCAGGAATTCGCTGAAACTGGCCTGAATCACATCATAAAAAATCTCAACAGGATGGTAGAGCGGGGAAAAATGTCTGATGACTCCCGCCAGGAAGCCATTGACCGTATCAGCATTACCTCAAGCCTGGATGATATGGCTAAGGTCGATTATGTGGTGGAGGCCGCGACCGAACAGGAGGATTTGAAATTCGCAATTTTTCGTGATCTCGATCGAATCTGTCCGGCCAGGGTAATCCTCGGCACCAATACCTCCTCTATTCCCATTGGCCGAATTGCGGCCCAGACCGGGAGACCTGATAAGGTGATCGGCATGCATTTCATGAATCCGGTGCCTGTCATGAAACTGGTTGAGGTGATCAAGGGAATTGCCACCTCGGATGAGACCTTTTCAACCACCTGGGAACTGTGCGAGCGGTTTGGCAAGACTCCGGCCGAGGCCAATGATTTTCCGGGCTTTATTGCTAACAGAATCCTGATGCCCATGATTAATGAGGCGATATTCTGCCTCTATACCGGTGTGGGCAAGAAAGAAGATATCGATACCGTAATGATGCTCGGCATGAATCACCCGATGGGGCCGCTGGCGCTTGCGGATCTTATTGGTTTAGACACCTGCCTGGCTATTATGGAGACCCTCTACGATGGTTTCAAGGACTCGAAATACCGGCCATGTCCATTGCTCAGAAAATATGTGGAGGCGGGCTGGTACGGAAGAAAGACCGGCAAGGGGTTCTACGACTATTAAGCCGAATTTCTCGTGAACATGCCGTTGACTGGCAGGGAGTCGATACCGTATTGAATATTTTATACGAACAGTATGTTGCTTGTGATCTGCAAAATGCTGCAGAAGATAACGCTGCCTGAGCTGATGAGAAATCCGGGCGGAGTAGAAAAACACCTTCGCCAATCTTCAAACTGAACGTCGTGTAACTCAGGGGATTGTGATGAAAGCAGAAATTATCGGAACACCGGCGTCGGAACTGGCCAGCCGAATACAAAAGCTACAACAGGCTCTGGCGGCGAAGAGTATCGATGCAGCACTGATCGTACAGAAAACCGATTTCTACTATTTCAGCGGAACCTCTCAGCAGGGCTGGCTCTTCGTGCCGGTTGAGGGCAGGCCGCTGCTGATGATTTTCAAAGAGTTTGAAAGGGCAGAGGAGGAATCTGGGCTGGAATGGATTGTACCCCTGGTCAGCCCGAAAAAGATACCGGCCCTTCTCAAGGAGTATGGCTATCCGTCCCCAAAGCGTCTGGGAATGGAGCTGGACGTGTTGCCGACCGCACTCTACTTTCAATACAAACAAATTTTTGATGGGGCGGAGATTGAGGATGTCTCCCTTGAGATCCGGTTGATCCGCTCCATTAAATCGGAGCACGAGCTGGGTCTGCTACGTTCGGCAGCCGCGCTTTCAGACAAGGTGGCGTCGCGGGTGCCGGAGCTGCTGGCAGAGGGCAAAACGGAAGTTGCCCTGGCAGGCGAGGTGGAGGCGTATGCCAGAAGTCTTGGGCATCAGGGCATAGTACGTATGCGGCTTTTTGGCAGCGAGCTGTTTTACGGCCACATCATGGCGGGAGCAGCCGCAGCAGTCCCCAGTTATCTGGCCTCACCCACCGGTGGTAAAGGGGTAAGCGGTTTGATCAGTCAAGGTGCCGGATTTAATAAAATAGCAGCCAATGAGCCGGTGCTGGTTGATTATGTTTTCGCTTACAATGGCTATATCTCAGACCACACCAGAGTCTTCTCGCTGGGCACTGTGCCGGATGAGTTTTTAATAGCCCACGAAGCGATGCTGGAGATTCAGGAATGTATTGCCAGACTCGCTGTGCCCGGTGCGATAGCAGGGGAACTCTATGAGCAGATGATATCCCTGGCAGAGGCCAAAGGGCTGGCGGAAAACTTCATGGGCGTTGGAGATCGAAAAATACGTTTTACAGGTCATGGCGTGGGGCTGGAACTGGACGAATTTCCATTCATTGCCAAGGGACAAAAACTGAAGCTGGCAGAGAACATGGTCATCGCCCTGGAGCCCAAAGTCATTCTCCCTGGCAAAGGTGTGGTGGGAATTGAAAACACCCATGTGGTGACTCCGGGCGGGCTTGAGCGGTTGACGCATTTTCCGGATGAGATCCATGCCCTGGTATGAAGTGATGTGAAATCCTGACAGGGTACGACATTACAAACAGTTGCTGCGGTTATATCCAACATGGAGATACTATGCCAACCGATATTAAAAATGTTTCGGAGCTGGACCAGAGAGAGACGGCAGGCTATGTGCTGGATCTTTTTCACCGTCTCATCATTCACCACGCTCTCTGGTACAGCGAGGTGCACCACCAGTTGGGCCATGAAAAGGCAAGCAGGATACTCTCGAAGGCCGCTAAAACTTCAATCAACATTCAGCTCAAACATCTGGCCAAGCTTTTTGAGTTCGATCTGGTGGATGGCATACCGGAGCCGCTTCTGGAGATGGATGAGGCCAGGCTGCATGAACTGCGGCAGCGTATAGCGAAAAACTGGCTGGTCAACGATGGTGTCTGGTTTCAGACCATTGAGAAGTCGGAAGGGATGAACGACGCCAAACGATGCAACGATTCATGCTGGGCGCGCTTTTCACCTTTTGAGGCTGAAACAATAAAAGAAAAGCTGCAGCTGGGGGAGCAGTCTGGACTGGCAGGATTACAGCAGGCTCTGGCGCTCAGGTTGTATGCAAATATCAACACGCAGTCGATATGTGAGGAAACACCTGAATCGTTTGTTTTTCAGATGAACGAGTGCCGGGTGCAGAGCGCCAGGAAGCGAAAGGGCATGGCTGATTACCCATGCAAGTCTGCAGGCCTGGTGGAGTATACCTATTTCGCCAGAAGCATAGACAGCAGAATCAGTACCGAATGTATCGGCTGTCCTCCGGATGAGCACCCGGAAGATTGGTATTGTGCCTGGAGATTTGTATTGAACGACACGGATCAGGCCAGGGCCGTATGAGAAGACTGACCGCAAAAAGGAGAGATCAATGCACGCCATGAACAATGTTCGTTTTGAGAAAAAAGGTGCTGTTGCAGTAGTTACCATAGATCGTCCTAAGGCACTCAATGCACTGAACTTTGAAACGTTGAAAGAATTACAATGTTGTTTTTATGAGATCGATATGGATCGGGAGATCGGTGCGGTGATCCTTACCGGTGGCGGTGAGAAGGCCTTTGTGGCCGGTGCGGATATCGCCCATATGCAGGAACTCGATGCCCGGGCCGGAGCAGAATTTGCCGAACTTGGGCATCAGGTGATGAGTGCGGTGGAAAACCTGAAACAACCGGTGATTGCGGCTGTAAACGGTTTCGCTCTGGGCGGAGGTTGTGAACTGGCTATTTCCTGCGATATCAGAATAGCCTCAGAGAATGCCAGATTCGGTCAACCCGAGGTAAATCTTGGGGTTATTCCAGGTTTTGGCGGAACCCAGCGATTACCGAGGATTATTGGTCGGGGGCTGGCGGCGGAACTGCTCTTTACCGGCGATATGATCGACGCAACGGAAGCGCATCGCATCGGTCTGGTAAACAAGGTGGTGCTGGCAGAGCAGTTGCTCCCAACCTGCATGACCATGGCGGAGAAAATCACCAGTAAAGGCCCCGTGGCAATTCGTCTCTGTAAAGAGACCATGAAGAATGGTCTGGAGATGGATATTGGCCGTGCCTGCAGGTATGAGGCGGTGCAATTTGGTCAATGCTTTGCGACTTCGGACCAGAAAGAGGGGATGAAGGCATTTCTTGAAAAGCGGAGAGCCGAGTTCACCGGTGAGTAATTTCGGTCGATTGTTCCACGAGTCGATCCGGTTGGCTGGTTCGCAGAGCATCTGCTCTGTACCGGCCTTCACAAGCTCCAACTGGAATCTTTAATCAGCACGGGCTTGGGACGGAAGTACCGACCTTTGGTCATACAACAAATGATTGGAGAAAGCATGAATCTTGATTTAACAGAAGAACAGCGATTGATACAGGATATGACCCGCGAATTTGCAGCAGCCGAACTGGCGCCGGTGGCTGATGAGCTTGATCGCGGTGACAATATTGAAACGTTCCATGCCAACTTGAAAAAGCTGGCAGAGCTGGGGTTGATGGGGCTCAATGTGAATGATGAATATGGTGGTTCAGAAGCGGGTGTGGTTGCATTCAGCATAGCCCTCACAGAGATTGCCAGAGCATGTTCATCGACTGCGGTGACGGTTTCTGTCAATAATATGGTCAATGAGGTAATTCAGGCACTTGGGAGCGAAGAGCAGAAACAAAAGTATATCAGGCGGATCTGTGATGGCGAGTATCTGGCTGGTGCCTTTGCCCTGACAGAGCCCGGTGCCGGTTCAGACCCGGCAGGCATGACCACCAGAGCAGTGCGCGACGGCGATGAATGGGTGCTTAACGGCTCGAAGATTTTTATCACCAGTGGTAACTGTGCAGGAGTTTTCGTGGTCTGGGCGGTAACCGATCCGGCCGCACCGAAAGGCAAAGGAATCAGTCTGTTTCTGGTGGAAGCAGATACGGAAGGATTAATAGTCGGCAAAAAGGAAGAGAAAATGGGCCAGAATGCTTCGGCCACCAACGAGATTCTTTTTCAGAATTGCCGTGTCCCCGCCGATGCGATGATGGGCAAGGAAAATAATGGCTTTCGGGTCGCGGTGACAGAGCTCGCCGGTGGGCGTATCGGCATCGGTTCACTGGCACTGGGGATAGGGTTGGCTGCCATGGACGTCGCCACCACATATTCGCTGGAACGCAAACAATTCGGTAAACTGATCAGTGAATTTCAGGCCATACAGTGGAAAATATCCGACATGTATACCGCGCTTGAAGCAAGTCGTCTGCTGCTTATGAACGCCGCGTATAAAAAGGAACAGGGTCGAAGTTTTGCCAAAGAAGCATCCATGGCCAAGTTATTTGCATCTGAGACTGCCAACAAAGCCTGCTACGAGGCAATGCAGATACTCGGAGGCTATGGCTACACCAGGGATTACCCGATCGAACGCTATACCAGGGATGCGCGTATTACCACAATCTACGAGGGAACCAGCGAAATTCAGAGAATGATCATAGCGCGGGAAATCCTGAGCGAACTGTCCTGATCAGGTTTTGCCGGAAATATCTGAAGTGGCAGCGGCGGTTATCGGCGGGCCTGCAGAGAGTCATCGGTTATATCCACCGGAACTCCGCTCTGGTCCCGCAGAGCAATCGCCAGCTTGTGTCGATCTACTAGCGGCCAGAGATCCTTGTCGCTCAGGGCACGCCTTGCGAGGCTGCCGAGACTGAGGTGCTTTTGGTATACGTCCTTGTGTATTTCGATGTAGATCTTGTTGCCGTCCCGTGCAGCTTTAATGGGCTGGTAGACCAGATTGACTTTGGTCCCCATTTTTATCACCCCGAAAAATCGTTCGATATCTTCAGGGTACATCCGAATGCAACCCTGGGTAATGGTGCGGCCCACAGACCAGGCGATATCGGTGCCGTGAATACCATAAGCACGTATGCTCAGGCCAAGCCAGTATTTGCCAAGCGGGTTGTCCGGGCCGGGTGGAACGGAGCGGAAAGAATATTTGTGCCTCAGCGACGACGGTACGGTCCAGGTTGGGTCAACGGTTTTGCTGGCAATATGGTAGCGACCGAGGGGCGTCTGATGCGAGGGCGTGCCGATGCTGACCGGATAGGTGGTGACCATGGGTATGCCATTGCGCTTATGGTAATAATAGAGCCTTAGCTCAGCAATATTTATGACGATGCCCTGCTGGCGCGCATCGGGCAGGATGCGTTCGGTAGGAAGTGCCAGTCTTTGACCTACCGGCGGCAGCCAGGGGTCGTATTGCGGGTAGAGATCAATTATTTCGTTGTAACCAAGACTGTATTTGCGGGCGATTTTGAGCAAGGTCTCTTTAGGGCCAACCACATGACTGACCTTGTAACCGATGATAGGTCGGATCTGCGAGGTATAGAGCCCGGAGCCATTATATGAGGCCTGTGTTTGGGATGGTTGAATTATACCATTGCTCTTGACCGGAGCGGGTCTGGGGGCAGGTCTTTCATCGGTTGTGGCAAGAGAGACGATTTGTTTACCTATACTGGTGTAGCGCCAGAGAATCTTAACATAGTCTCCAACCCGAAAAGCCTTGAGGTTGACTTTTTTCCCATCCTTTACCAGGATGGCGTCGGGAGCGACTTTTCCACCAACGATGCGCTGTCTGCCGGACTGATCGGCATCGACTATGACTATATTGGAGTTAGGGGACACGACAATGAGTTTGCCATGGGAAACATGCTCGTCACGCCCCATTGCCCTGGCCTCACCTGCGTTTGCGACAGGAAGGTGCGAAGGTGGCAGAAAAAGGACGCAGCACAGGATGGAAAAAAGCAACAGCGCAACAGGGTTGCGCTGTTGTTGATTACGGCTCCGTCGCAAACCAGCAAAGGCAGCCTTAAACGAATAGCTCATAAAGAAAAGTTTAAAAAGGTAATGATAGCTACTTCTTCATTCCATGCTCGTACATGCGCTCCATCTTCTCGGCGGCATTTTCTGCTCTCATAGCAGCATCTTCAGCCCTGGTGGCGGCGGCTTCAGTCCGATTCATCATAGCTTCTTGCTCGGTATTTTTTTTGTGTGCACAACCACTGGACAACATCATGGTGCAAACCATAAAAAGTGTTGCGATAGCTGAAAGTTTAGTAGTTTTCCACCTTTTCATTGTGTAATCCTCCTTTGTTAATTCTAGAGCTCTGGCTGGAACTTTGCCGGGCGCTGCATCTTCACATTCCTAGTGTTGATGCAGAATTGAAAACCTGCATAAGTACTGTGTCTGCTGTTCCGCTGGTACTATCCAGGCACTGCTGATGAATCGTGTGGGTAACGCTGGCAAATAACTACAGCATTGTTCCAATCTGGTGCCCGTTTGTGGGAATACCCTTAAATTTGGCATTCTCCAGGCTGTCATAATTATCCTAGCTGAAAGAAGAGGCTTTTTGAAGAGAAGAAAAAAGATCAGAATGTGATCCAGGCAAGATTTTTATGAAATGCGAAAATTGTTTGTGAAAACTGCAACCCTGCTATACCTTGTAATGTCTTTAGATATCATAAAAAAGGAGTTATTAATAATGACAGTGCCAGACGGCTATCTTGCCTGTACCCCGAGTATCGATTGTGATCATCCCGCAGTAAGAGAATATGCAAACCGCAACACTGTTGCCGGTACATCAGTTGTTGAAATGGCTGTGTCACTTTATTATGCAGTGCGTGATGACTTCCGCTACAATCCATATAAGGTCGATCTTACACTTGAGGAAATACGAGCCTCGGCGACTTTAAGCAAAGGGTATGGCTGGTGTGTGAGCAAGGCCGTGCTGCTCGCCGCATGTTGTCGGGCGAAGAATATTCCGGCCCGGCTGGGCTTTGGAGACGTCCGTAACCATCTTTCCACCGAGCGGCTTCGCCGGCTGATGAAAACCGATGTATTTTACTGGCACGGATTTACCGATATGTATTTAGAGGGTGTGTGGGTTAAGGCAACGCCTGCCTTTAACCTCCAGCTCTGCGAGAAGTTTGGTTTTCCGCCTCTTGAATTTAACGGCAGAGAGGACTCTGTTTTTCATCCCTTTGATAATAAAGGGAACAGGCATATGGAATATTTGCATGACAGGGGCAGATTCCAGGATCTGCCGCTCACTGAGATTCGCCGGACTTTTGCTGAGCACTATTCGGATATAGAGCAAGGTAAAGATGCGGATTTTGACGCAGATGTGTCAAGAGAGACCGCCAGGTAAAAAAGCAGGGTAAATAGTGGTGCTGTACTTTGAAAATATTAAAAATATTGTAGCTTAATCACGCTTGCTTTACTGTTAAGGGTAGTTGGGGAAATCAGAAAAAAAAAAAGGATTTCAGCGCCGCGCAATGCTAAAAGGGGCTGGCATCATACTCAAAGGACGTAGGATATGCCGACTTCAAAACACTGGGCAGACAGTTATGTCGAGAAAACCGTAAGCGCAGAAGCTGCAATCGGGAAAATTCAATCCGGTCAGCGGGTGTTTATTGGCTCGGGCTGCGGTGAACCCCAGGAACTGGTAAAGGCGCTGGTGGCTAAAGCCAACAGTTTCAGTGGGCTTGAGATCCTGCGCCTGCTTACCCTCGAAACGGTCTCCTTTGCGGCTATTGCCGACAGAACCAAAGACACCAGTCTCAATGTACGTTCCATTTACCTTGGTTCAACCCGTTCAGAGGCGATTTCAAGACACAAGCGCTTTATCACCCCGATGAACATGTCGGATGTACCAATGCTTTTTTCAACCAGAAAATTGCCGATCAATGTGGCCATGATCCAGGTCTCGCCACCCGATGACTTTGGTTGGATGAGCCTTGGTATTTCAGTGGATGTCACTCTTGCAGCCGCACGGGCGGCTGATCTGGTTATCGCCCAGATCAACCCTCGCATGCCACGGGTAATGGGCCAGAGCTTTCTTCATGTGAACTATGTAGATGTATTTGTCGAGCATGAGGAACCGATTCTTTCTGTCCCATACACCAATGATCCTTCAGAAGCAGACCAGTTAATCGGTAAACATATCGCCCGGGTCATAGAAGATGGTTCGACCCTGCAAATTGGCCTCGATGCAGCCTCCCAGGCTACATTGCAGGCCCTCTCCAACAAGACCGATCTTGGCGTGCACTCCCAGTTTCTTACCGATGACATAATGCAACTCTATGCCCGTGGTAATATTACCAACCAGCGAAAAGGCTTTAACGACGGCAAGATGGTTGCCTCCATGGCGGTGGGAAGCGAAGATCTCTACGAATTTTTAAACGACAATCCTGCGGTGGATTTCCACCCCTCGGATTATGTAAACGACCCATTCGTCATTTCACGCCATAACAGGATGGTATCCCTCAATGTCGCACATTCTATGGATCTCACCGGGCAGATGGCGGCAGAGGCGCGGCTCAGTTCGCGTTTTGCCGGTATCTCTGGGATTGCAGATTTTGTTCGGGGAGCCCGGCGCTCACCTGGTGGTAAATCCATCCTGATGATTCGTTCCACCTCTCAGAATGAAGATGGATCAATCAGATCGAATATCGTTCCACATCTGCAGGATGATGTGGTGTTGGTCCCGCGGGGTGATGTGCATTTTGTCGCTTCTGAATATGGTATTGTCAATCTGTTCGGCAAAAGCCTGCAGGAACGAGTTATAGCAATGATCAGTCTGGCTCACCCCGATTTCCGTGAAGAGCTCTTCAAGGAGTCTAAAGAATTGGGCTTGATTGGCACAGAGCGAACCCTTGGTGAGGCCGTGAAGGCAATTTACCCGGTCAAGCTTGAAGAGGTCCTTGACCTCGATGGGCAGCGAGTCACTATCCGGCCAAGCAAACCCGTGGATGAGAGAAGAATTCAGGAGCATTATTATACGCTGCCTAAAGAAGACGTTTTGTCCCGCTTTTTTTGCCAGAAATCGCATTTTACCCGGACCGATGTTGAAGCACGTTCGCATACCGACTATGTCAACGCCTTGAGCCTGGTGGCAGTCACCGGTGAATTCGGTTTTGGTAAAATCGTAGGTGTGGCTGAGATGATGCGACTCAGGGGGGCAAATATGGCAGAGGTGGCCTTTTCGGTAGGCAGGGATCTGCAGGGTAAAGGCCTGGGTAAAATTTTCCTGCGCAAATTGGCTGAAGCAGCGCGCGAAAACGGTTTGGCGGGCCTTATGGCTTTTACTTCCCCGGGCAACAAGGGCATGATCAAACTGTTTCAGACATTACCCTACAAGGTGCAGAAGCGTTTGGAAGACGGGGACCTTGTGCTGACCTGTAAGTTTGAGGATGTAATTTAAGATAATGATGCAATAATATGTCTGTCATTTAATTAAAGCAGATCTAGCGGGCTGGCTGTTGGTTCTCTCAAATCTTTTATCACATGTGTATATATCATGGTGGTTTCAACTCGTGAATGTCCAAGGTATTCCTGAATCTGTCGTAGGTCGATACCATTCAGGAGCAGATGGGTGGCAAAAGAGTGTCGCAGAGTATGCACCGAAGCATGCTTATGAATGCCGCTTGAATTCAATATGTTTTTGAAATACCGTTGGAGCATCTTATCCAATACATGATGCCTGCCTATCCTGCCAGAAACCGGATCAACTGAGATCCTGCCACTTGGAAATAGCCATTGCCAGGCTGTTTGTTTTGAAGCATTAGGGTATTTTCTCGATAATGCATTGGGCAACCAGACTTCACCATAACCGGCTGCAATATCTTCCCGGTGTAAATCGATAACATTTTCTATGTGAGGTTTGAGTTTCGGCTTCAGCATTTCAGGCAAAAGGGTAGTTCTATCCTTTCCTCCTTTTCCATCACGTACGTAGATCAGATTATGTGTGAAGTCGATATCTTGAATTCGCAAGCGGCAACATTCATTAACGCGCAAACCTCCTCCATAGATAAGCTGTAGCATGAGGCCTCGTGTTCCGGATACTTTTTCGAGTAGAATTCTTACCTCATCTATGGAAAATACCACAGGAAGCTTACGGTCAACTTTGGCCCGAATTCCGTCCCGCATTTCCGAGAGTTCAACATCTAGTACCACCTTGAAAAAGAGTAGCAAAGCATTGAAGGCCTGATTTTGAGTGGAAGCGGATACGTGCTTATTTATTGCAAGATAGGCTAAAAAGTCTTTGGCTAGAGTTTGGGTAATGGCATTGGTATCGTTGAATTTCTTGTCTTTTTTGATACAAAAAGCAAGAAATTGTTTAACCCATTGAAGGTAGATTTTTTCAGTGGTTCTTGCATAATGCCTCAGTCTAAGGTTAGACAAAAATGCATTTACGGCTTTTTGGGGTGTTACTACTTCTTGAGACTCGGCTGAGACTTTGCCGACGCTTGGGTTTTCAACGGTCGAGTTTATAAAATTGAAAAAGTATAATCGAACAGCTTCTTCCGCTTGTTGAAGTTGCCATGTATCAAAGCCAGATTTTGCTAAAATCTCTATGAACAGCGGTAGCTGTAATCGCCAGTCATTTTCTGTAAACTTGACCCTTGTTTGAAAAAATTTGCGAACCCACCTGACCATATACTGCTCTTTCCCAGGGGGCACAATAGGACTTTTTAAAAGATATTCCCCAAAATCGGACGCTTGAAAAGAGCGTGAATACAGTGTTTTTTTATCCATAGCTTAATTATCGTGAGTTATAAGGACTAGTCCTATATGACGGGATAATGCGTATTATAGGACAAAAAAACCTCTCATATTAGTAACAATCCTTATGCAAAAGATAAGAAAAATATCAGAATTGCATATTATACACATAGTCCCATATGATGGATATCAACGTATTATAAGACATATGTTGGCTAGGAATATTGAACTTGCAACTTGTCGTTGATTGGCATACTATGGCATAAAGTTATTACATTTCACTTACATAACGATGAGTTTTATAAATGAAAAAAACCATGATACCACTATGTGGGTATTGGCTATGCGGGAATTTTGAAATTTAAATTAATGAAAAACTCCCAAAATGGGACTAGTCCTATATTACACGTTAAAATATGAAAAAAATAATATCCTTCTTGTTGTTAATAGTAAGTGTCATTTTGAATATTAATCAAGTTTACGCTATTGATTTAGTTGGCAAGTGGATAACTGTTGAAAAAGATGATAATCGTTACAATGATGTATACATTTTTAAAGACAATGGTAAGTTTGAGTTATTTTATTGCCAGGTGTTTGAATCTAAATATAAGTTAGAAAATAACATATTAACTATTACTGAGTTGACTCCTAAAGTAGATCCGCCTGTACGTAAATACTTTTATAATGTAAAAGGTGATATCCTAACATTTAATGCAGTTGTTTCAGAAAAACCATTAGAATTGTCGGAAAGATGGGAAGCTGTTCGATTGCCAGAAAGAGAATATAATTCGAAATTTCCATTAGTAGGCAGATGGCACATAAAAGTCCCTGACTATCCTAGATTATCCCATGAATACACCGAAAATGGTATCCATTTGTCTATGTTTCAAGAAGCATCATATGTTAGAGGGATTTACGATATTGTTAATGGAAAACTAAGACTATGGCCAGCAACGGCTAAGACATATTATGAGTATAGTTTTGATTATAATGAAAATGAACTTACTTTGATTGAAAATGAGTCATTTAAAAAAAAGTATAAGAAAATATACTAAATTTTAACAAATCATTCGAGAGGGACACGTAAAAGGCACGCGCCCCTCAATTCCACGTTATAACCACAAATAAATGATGCTTCATGAATAAGTTAAGTAATTAATATTTGTGCAAATGAGAATGCTAACATGTAGTATACTTATCATTGTGTTCTGCATATTCTTTGCAGCTAATACCTATGAGTTCTGATGAACCTTGCTTAACTGTTAAGATATACAATGAAAGAAAAGATTTATTTGAATCGTAAGCGCCAAATTAACCCCATCTTTTCAAGCCAATAAATTCATGTTCCAGTATGCCTCACTACAACCAAGGAGGTATACATCGTGGACAGAAACATTTCGAAACTTCAAAAGAAGCAGGGCTACTGGCAAAAACATATCAGTGCCTGGGAAGCAGGTAGCCAAAGCCAGAAAGCCTATTGTCAGTCGAACGGAATTGCCCTGGCAACTTTCGGCTACTGGAAACGAAAACTGAATTGCCGGATCGAGAACGAGCCAGCGTTTTATCCTCTTGCAGTCCCAACATCAACCCCTGATACAAATGTTAAAGCTTCCCTGGCTGTGCATATTGATCGCTTCAAGCTTGAGATTCAGGGCGACTTTTGTTCTGAGCAGTTTAAAAAAGTTGTGACGACTCTGGAGCAGCTTACATGATTCCCACTCCGGAAAAAGTCCGAGTATACATCGCTCTTGGTGCCACAGATATGCGAAAGTCGATTAACGGATTGTCTCTTCTGGTGGAAGATCAGTTCGACCTGGATCTTTTTTCAGGGAGTCTTTTCGCTTTCAGTAATAGGAAACGCGATATGGTCAAGATTTTGTACTGGTACCAAAACGGTTTCTGCATCTGGCAGAAAAGGCTGGAGGCAGAAACCTTTCGCTGGCCCGAATCAGAGGAAGAGGTGATTGAGATTCATGAGACAGCTTTGCAGTGGCTTTTACACGGCCTTGATTTGCAGCAGGCACACAGGCAACTCAGCTATAATTCAGTATCGTGATATTTATGAATATATTGCCTGAAGTAGCTGTTATGGCACTGGCTTTGTGGTATATTGCGTGCATGAATTTCGAAACCGCAAACCTTCCGAATGATCCTGCAGAACTCAAACGGTTGCTGGTGGAAACCCAGCGTCGTTATGAGCGGGAAACCGCTCTTTTACGAGAACAGGTCCGCCTGCTTTATGCCAAACTGTTCGGCAAAAAGAGTGAAAAAGATGCTGCCGAATCAGGTGTGATGCAATTGCCATTATTCGATATGCCCGAACCTGAGGTGGAATCGGTCGAAGAGGTTGTGGAAGTTCCTGAGCATACTCGAGCGAAACGCGGTCGCAAGCCATTGCCGGCCAACCTGCCCAGAGTAGAAATCGTACATGATATTCCCGAAAATGCAAAAGTCTGTGGCTGCGGAGCGGAACTGGATCGCATTGGAGAAGATGTTTCTGAAAAGCTGGATATTATCCCGGCAGTTATCCAGGTTGTACGTCACATTCGTCCCAAATATGCCTGCAAATCCTGTGAAGGTCTGGAGACTGAAGGGGCGGTAGTGAAAATCGCCCCGCCACCAAAGCAGATTATCAACAAGGGGATCGCCACTGCAGGCTTACTCGCCCATATAGTTACTGCGAAATTCTGCGATGCACTCCCTTTCTACCGACAGGAACGACAATTTGCCCGATTAGGGGCAGAACTACCCCGGGCAACCATGGCCAACTGGGCTATGAAAGCAGCAAATTCCTGCACACCACTTCTTGAACTGCTGTGGCAGAAGGTTCATTCCGGTCCGTTGATCAATATTGACGAAACTTCGGTTCAGGTTCTGGCTGAACCAGGGCGGTCGCCAACAAGTAAGTCATATATGTGGATATGTCGCGGTGGTGATCCACATCATCCCGGATTGCTCTATCATTATGCCCCAAGCCGCTCAGCCAGGATCGCTAAAGAGTTGCTGGACGGCTATCAGGGAGCTGTGCAATCAGATGGTTACGCGGCATATGATTTTCTTGATGCACAGCCTGGCATTGCCCATGCAGGTTGCTGGGCACATGTACGCCGTAAATTTGTCGATGTGCAGAAAGGTCGTGGCAAAACGAAAAAGACCGGCAGCACGGATGTAGCGTTGAACTATATTCGTAAGCTTTATGGTGTGGAAAAAGAAGGTACCAGAAATAAACTTTCCGGCATGGAATTGTTGGCCTTTCGTCGGAAAAAGGCCAAACCGGTTTTGGACGATTTTTTCCTTTGGCTAAGCAAAAAAGCAGGCCAGGTGGCACCAAAGAGTTTGCTGGGAGCTGCAGTGAATTACACCCTTAATCAATGGCAGCGCCTACTGGTCTATCTCGATTTTCCAGATATGACGCCAGACAATAACGCGGCTGAAAATGCAATACGTCCATTTGTTGTTGGCAGAAAAAACTGGCTATTTGCAGGCACACAGGAAGGTGCGAAAGCAAGCGCCACGCTCTATAGCTTGGTTGAGACTGCCAAAGCCAATAATCTGGAACCCTATAATTATCTGAGATACCTGTTTGAGAAATTACCTTTTGCAGAATCTCGCCCAGATTTATTGAAGCTATTGCCCATGAACCTGCAAGCTGATGATTTGAGAATAGACGGTACCATGAGTGGGGTTTAATTACCGCTTACTTTGAATCTGCTTCCCAAGATCTGCTTGAAATTGGAAGCTTAAAACAGAAGAAAAACGAATTAATCCGTACAGGCCAAGACGTTACTCTGTTGATTGAGCAAATCAATAAGTTGAGTGATAATGTAGATGATAAATTCTTGAAGATTATCGAACTATCCAAAGAAGAAGAGCAGAACCTAAGTTCCTTGGTTAACGATATAAGTGAAATAGAAGCGCAGTATAGCCTAAGCAATGATTCTCAGCAGAAGCAAAATCTTACAAATGATCTAAACTCAAAATATGAATGCCTAAATTCATTAAAGCAAGAAATATTAAATAGAAAAAACATTAGAGACAACAATAAGTAATAAACAAGTTATAACAAAACGTTGCAAGGGACGCGCAAAAGGCGCGCGCCCCTGAACTCCACGTTAGCACTTTAAGAAAAATATGATCGAAACTATTCAATCATACGATTATTTAATAACGCGACTAAACAGCACTACAAAACACTTAAAAGCACACCATAAAATTCTAGATAAACCAGAACACAAGTATCTCTTTCCGTTCTATGAAAAGGCTATGTATATTGCTATTTCACTTACTGATTTGATTGTTGGCCTCAAATATTTAGATGTATCACGGAGTGTAAATAACGAATATGAGGCAAATTATTTCGCTAGAAATGTAGCTCATATGAGTTATGAGCTAATAAATCATCAAGATAAAATTATTGGCGAAGAAATAGCAAAAATCACGAATGAAACGATAGGGCCTGATCCTCTGAAAGAGTTAAAAAATATAATCAAGAAATTACGGTTGATAACTAGTCATCATTTTAATTGCCTGAAAGGTATAAGAAACAATCTATATGGGCATAGAATTGAAAACGGTTCTACAATGGCAAAGTCTATGTTGGAAATAGACAACCGTAAAATATACAAAATAGGTGATGATATATTTAAAGTTTACTTCGAATTGCTACAAAAATATGTAATCTTGATATCGAAATTATAATAATGCTAACAAATCAATAGAGAGGGACGCGCAAAAGGCGCACGCCCCTCAATTCCACGTTGAACCTGTAGAAAAAGGTATTGGTCATAGCAATATCAGGCATTTAGGGTTATATTTAGCTTCATTCGATGGTAATCAACCCCTTAACCCTGCCGAAAGTCGGAAGCCATGGCCAAATACAAGCCGTATTCATACGCTCAGGGGATGTTCATACCAGTATTCTTCAGTGAGCAGATACAAAAAGGGACTTTCGAGTACACCCTGAACTATCTGGTCGATCACGAACTCGACCTTTCCATCTTTGATGCCAGGTTCACCAACGACGAAACTGGTGCCCCAGCCTATGACCCACGGATCTTGCTGAAGATTATCCTGTTTGCCTATTCACGAGGTATTACTTCTAGTCGTGCAATTTCCGAGTGCTGTGAAAAAAACATCCTTTTCATGGCCCTTTCAGCCAATACCAGACCCCACTTCACAACAATTGCCAGTTTCGTTTCCAGTATGGACAAAGAGGTTGTCTCTCTCTTTCTTCAAGTACTGCTGATCTGTGACCAGCAGAACCTTATTGGCCGAGAGATGTTTGCTATTGATGGCTGCAAACTCCCAAGCAATGCCTCTAAGGAATGGAGTGGCACCAAAGCCGATTTGACCAAAAAGGTTGAAAAGATAGAGCGAGCTCTGCACAGAATGATCATCCGTCACAAGTCCATGGATCTTGAGAAGATAGAGCCGGAAGTTCGGGATCATGAAGAGAAATATAAGAAGAAACTACAAAAAAGTGCTGCCAAGATAAGGGATTGGCTGAAAGACCATGATGACCGACGTGGCAGTGGCGGCAAACCGGTTAAATCAAACATTACCGATAATGACTCTGCCAAGATGGCCACATCGAAAGGGGTAATACAGGGGTATGTCGGTGTTGCCTCAGTGGACAAGAAGCACCAAGTCATTGTTGGAGCAGAAGCCTATGGGCAGGGCAGTGAGTCCAATCTCCTTGTACCTTCGCTGAAGTCGATACAGTCTAACTTGGAACAGATAGGCGACCAAGATGTATTTGGTAAGGCCAAAGTTGTAGCGGATAGCGGTTATCATTCCGAGAAGAATCTCGAGTACCTCTATACAGAGAATATAGATGGGTATGTTGCGGATACTCGTTTCCGCAAACGAGATCCTCGCTTTGCCACAGCGGAGCGCTATAAAGATCTCCCCGCTTATCACTTTGCGACCAGGGCCGGTGGAAAGCGACTCTTTCGGCCTGAACATTTTACTTTCGCTGATGATTTGAGCCACGCTATTTGTCCGGCCGGCAAGAAACTCTACCGCAATGGCTGCAACGCCAAGGTGAAAGACTATCAGGCCTACAAGTTTAAAGGAGCTAAGCGAGACTGCCTCCCATGTCAATTGCGACGTGAGTGTTTACGAAAGCCAGAGAAAACCGAGGCCCGTCAGCTAGCTTACTTTCCGGGGAAAAAGCGTAACGGTAATGAGCGATTCACAGAGAAGATGAAACGAAAGATTGATTCAACCATTGGTCGAGCAATCTATGGCATGCGACTCGCTGTTGGTGAGCCACCCTTTGGCCATATACGGTCAACCATGAAACTTGATCGATTCAGTCTTCGAGGAAAACGAAAAGTGAATGCGCAGTGGAACCTGTTCTGCATGGTCCATAACCTGAAAAAGATCCACTCGTATGGAGCGGTAGTAGGCAGCTGACAGGTAGATCGTAGAGGAGAATAGTTCCAAGAATGTTCACAAATGGACTTGAGGGCAAATAGAGCAAGGTAAAGAACAAGTGGAATCGAAATAGGCGGCTAGGAAAGTAGATTTTTGGAACCCTCCTGAAATCGGTTGAGGGAATCTTCGGGATTTTGAACTGCCTTTTTCTACAGGCTCGTTATATGAACAGAAAACGGTAATGCACGAGGAATTATAAAGTGAATACTAAAATCCAAAATGCATTAATATTAACTGGGGTTATAATTATTGCCTGCGTATTCGCAACGATGTATCAAGTATTGACTGATAATTCTTTAGAAAAGTATGTGCTATTCTGGTTTCTTTCCGTTTCAACAAATCTTACTTACATATTCACGATAAGCCATATAAAACGCGAGGAATATCTTGCCCTGTATGGTAGTAAAACGACTATATTTATAGTGAATCTGAGTAATATTATACCATTCAGTATTTTTTATGTTTTAAGTAGCATTGCTTTTGCTGGCTTTGATATTCCTTTTAAAAATTAGAAATGTAACAAATATTATCATATAACCATGCGTTGCAAGGGACGCGCAAAGGGCGCGCGCCCCTGAACTCCACGTTTTCGAAATAAAAATTGATGATAAAGATCTACAATCCAGAAAATGAATTCGATTTAATCTTTATCAAAAGTATTTTAATGAGTGAAAATGTAAATTTTTATGTTCATAACGACTTTTTTGGTTCATTGAGGCTAGGGCCACCAATTGAACTATTCAACCAGAAAACTATTTACGTTATAAATGAAGATGTAGAGAAAGCAAATGAACTAATAGAAATTTACTTAGAAAATTCATACAATAATGATGGATACTATAATGAAGAAGAAAAACTAAAAGTGAAGATCAGTGTCATTATAGAGTTTTTAATTTTTAGGTGGTTTGTCCCAAGAAGAATATTAAAAAAGCGATAACAAGACATTCCACCGGACTCGCTGAAGCTCGCGTGTGCCACGAAGGAAAGAGCAACTAGCTTTCCGTAACTTTATGAAAGATGAAGGAGGGCCCTTCAAACTCGGGTTGCAGGATTTGGGTTCAAACCACCTACTGCTGCTGTGGTAAAGAGCCATGGTAGTGAGCGAGTAGGAAAAGGCAGAAAGTAAATCTGTCAGGTATGTTTTAGGAAGATGAACGAAAGTGAACCACCGACGAGGTGCCGAAATCAGCGTTGACAGACGTCATCAAAACCAGGGTAACGCGAGCTGATCTGGGATGAGTGTGGAAGCAACCTGTTTACTGACCACACGGTGATTCCAAGGCCTCGGATAATCGGGTACTGGAGCTAATTGCTTTTGTACGAAGCGAATAATACAGAGGAGCCTTGTGCGGGAAAACCGCACGCAGGGATCTGTGAGGGGGCGGTTGGGTAACTGGCCGTCGTACCTCGATTGTTTTACTAAACATGAGGTTGTTAAATGCTATATAAAATAATTGCATTCTTCATTTTTTCTGGAATTGCCTCAATAAAAAAGCCAATTTATGGCGGCCTTGCAGGTATGGTTACCGCTCCTGTGATTTATGTGATTTTCAATTCATATGACTTACCAACAGTTGGCCTTTTATCTGCATTCGGTTTTGGCTTCGGTTTAATATGGGGTGTTCTTATATGGAATTTTATTCATGGCAAAGAATACAACGAGCAGAATAAAAAAACATATGTGATGCCAATCGGTAAACCTGGTAGCTCGCAGAGGGGTGGAATTATTTATACCGATGAAGAAGAAAAAAATGCTAAAGATAATGAAAAAAATAACATATAAACTTAAGGCACTAACAGTATAACAAGCCACTGCTGTCTCATAGTTAATCCCACAATGCAAGTTGCGGCGTAAATTGTGTTTTTACCAGTTTGTCAGGCGGCTTTAGCAAATCAGCCAACGGTCTTCTTTCAAAAATGTTCAATTGCAATAGTCTGAGCAGTTGCGTGAGCGATCCTTTGAATTTGGCCATGAATTTAAAATACGACAGCATTAGATAGACACAGAGGGCAATCCATAGCTCTGTAAGTACTGCGTTTTCAGATGTTCCAAGAAACGTCTTCACTTTTAGTTGTTGCTTGATCCACTTAAAGAACAGCTCGATTTGCCAGCGTTCTTTATAAATTGCAGCAACTTCTGAGGCTTTGAGTTTCCTAGAATTTGTCACAAACTGATACTCAATGCCCGTTTCTGGATCAACATATATAATCCGTCGAAAAGTGAACTGATATCCTGGAATTTTTATCTTTTGGTCTTCAAGAACATATGGAGAATCGGGTTTACGTCGGTTGCCGTAACGATAGACTTTTGCATTACTTTTAAGCCGTGTTACGAATGTTATTTTGCGTTTGTCGAGGGTGTCGTACCAAGTGTAATCGGTGAATTCTCGGTCAAAAACCACACAAGAACCGGCAGGCAGGTTAAGAGATCGTGCCCATTCGATTTCATGTTTTTTACCCTCCGTCATATCCATGAAGACTGGAAGATAGCCACTTGCATCAAGGCCAAAATGTAATTTCATGGCACCCTTGCTTTTGCGGTAGCTAGCCCACGGGAACACTGAGAGACAGAGATTGACCATCGTTGCATCGAGTAAATAAATTTTACCCTTGAACTTAAACCTATGCTTCGGAGCATTCGCCTGGCACTTATGCAAAAGCTGAAAGAACATAGCTTTGAAAGTCTCATAAGGCTGTTGCTCATTGACACGAGCCAAGGTGGCCCGGCTAGTTGGCCCCATACCCAAATGATACAAACGAGACTTTTGAACTGCCAGGTTGCTGACTAAGTCACGAAGGCTCTTTCTGGAAGTGACTTGGGCTATAGTCATGGCGAGAAACTGGCTCCATCTGTTGAAGGAGCGAAACTTTTGTCCATGATGGTGCTTTTTTGCCAGTTTCTCAAAATCATGTCTTGGGAAAAATGAAGCAATCTGATTTAGGATTGTGTTAGAATGAGCCATGACTCGGATCTCCTTGTTATTATATAGTTTTTCGCAAATTCACTATAACACAAGAAGCTCTCTGAGCCTTTATGTATACCTAATCACGTTATTATTTGGGAGACAGCAGTGAATGAAAATACAAATGGCAGAACTCGACGTTTCTGGCCCAAGGGATTTGATATTTCAGTTCTGTCTGAGCAGAAAATAGAAGATAGGTTTTTATTGTTAATCCTAACACCGAGAAATGTACTTGCAGGGCTAACTCCCCTGGAAGCCTTTATAGGTAAGAGTGTTGCACTTATTATTTGAACCCAGCAGTCTTTTACCATCGAGGTCCCTGGAAGGGTTGTGATGCTGTTGAATATGCAACGCTGGAGTGGGTGGATTGTTTTAATAATTGCCGGATACTGGAACCAATAAAAAAAATTCCCCACTCAAACGTGAGAAAGAGTATTATCAACCGGAAGAGTCAAGAAAGGCTGCTTGACT
This sequence comes from Desulfosediminicola ganghwensis, assembly GCF_005116675.2. Lineage (NCBI taxonomy): Bacteria > Pseudomonadati > Thermodesulfobacteriota > Desulfobulbia > Desulfobulbales > Desulfocapsaceae > Desulfosediminicola > Desulfosediminicola ganghwensis. Next base: position 4,108,870 of record NZ_CP050699.1, on the reverse strand, counting down.
CAAACGAAAACTGTCTTAGAAAAAACCGGGGCAGTTCAGTATTTCTTGATAATAATTACTTATGCGAACTGATGATAGATGATAGACAAGTGAACATATTGGTACTCACAGATAGACCCAATCACTGGGATAAAGAGGTGCATCTCCTCGAAGCTCCTAGGATTACAGGAAACTCTCTTGACCCTTCGATCTTCGCATATTCTGCAGTTGTTCTTGACATAAAGAATATAGAGATAAAAGAAGACCAACTGCTTCGGCTAAGAACTCAACTGCAATTTTGCCTTAAACCTATTTTTTTAACAGAGCCAATTGGCTCTGCACCAGATGCTCTGTCCGATGGGCTTGTAAGTAGTACCCAAGAAGCGCTTGAGCGTGCTCAACCTATTTGTGAGAGGCTCAATGGACTGATGTATGATTTTCATAAGGTCCTTGCAAGTCCTCTTTTCTCTGTACTTCTCTATATGTATGTGCGTGGTAAGGATATTGCCCCGGTAAAGGATTGGCAATCTCCAGCTATGTATACGTATCCAGAGGTGGAGCTGTTGATTGGCTTTTCCAGACAAACGGACGACTGGCTGGCCATGCAGGTTCAGAGATCTCTGCTAGAAGAAGGAAAGCTCGTTGACCGAGTACGGAATTGCCCTCACTGCCAACTTGCAAACCCAAGTTATATTGACGTTTGTTGCAACTGTCGTTCAATCCAGATTCAACAAGAGTCCTTCTTGCATTGCTTTACCTGCGGTGCTGTGAAACCTGAAAAAGAGTTTAAAACCCAACCAGGACATCTGGTATGCCCTCAATGTAGCGAGCGACTGCGACACATCGGCACTGATTATGACAGGCCACTTGAGAATTATACCTGCACTGACTGCCATAGTACTTTTTCGGATCCACTTATTGTCGCTGTTTGTCCTCGTTGTGGAAAAATGACAGAACCGGAAGATCTAGAGGTTAAAAACTATAGAAACTATTCCCTCACCGAAAAAGCGATTATCGCTGCCAAGACAGGTCAAATAGAAGAAGCCTCAACTTTGTTCGACAGCTTGGATAATGTAAATTATCCTTATTTTCTTTATCTATTTAGTTGGCTTTTCACAATGACTCAACGTTATAGAGATGATGAATTTACCATCTTTGCTATTAGAGCTACTAACTTTGACGATATTGAGGAAAATTTAGGAATTGCTCGTTTACTTGAACTGGTAGACGAATACATCACGCGAGTTAAATCACATCTTAGAACTACCGATATTACCTCTTTAGGTGGCAAGAATGATATCTGGTTTCTGCTACCAAAGACTGACCTTGAAGGTCGCAAAGTTGTGATAGAACGAATACTAAAAACCAAAACCGGCGTAGCGCAAAAGGGAAGCCACACGAGCCTTGATTTCCGTATTGCAGCAATGACAATTCCTGGCGAGTCCCAGGAACACGATACACCTGAAAAAATTATCGAACTGATACAGCAGCAGCTAAGTATCAATTAACGAGGCGTTTTATGCTGGTTCAGACAAAAGGATTTTTCTTAGATGTTCTGTTGATTTTCCAGGGTTTTTTTGTCACACCACTTGCTCATTTAGATGGATTTATCTTGAAATTTGTGCCATTTGCGCTTTTTCTTGAGTTTCCTCTGTATTTGCTGATTGTCGTCGGGGTGTTTTTTTATTTGTTAAGGAAAAGATTAACCCCTGCTCCTTCTGCCGGCTATGTCCCCTCAGTATCCTGCATTGCACTCTGCTATTCTGAAGAAGATGCTGTTAAACTGACCATTCGCAGTCTGACGGAGCAGATATACGAAGGGCCAATAGAAATTCTCGCCATCATGGATGGTGCTGCCCAGAACGCTTCCACCTATAGAGCTGCAAAATCAATGGAAGCCTATGTGAGCAATTTCCCAAACAGAACCCTGCGGATTATTCCAAAATGGCAGCGGGGCGGGCGTGTGTCCTCAATGAATCTAGGCCTTAGCCTGTCACAAGGAGAAATTGTGATGGCCCTTGATGGCGACACTTCTTTTGACAACGATATGGTCTTTGAAGCGACACGACCTTTTACTGATGACAATGTGGTCTCTGTCGCAGGCAATCTTCGAGTCCGGAATATAACATCTTCACTAATCACGAAACTACAGGCAATTGAATATCTTATCTCAATTTATCTCGGTAAGACTGGACTGAGCGAGTTTAACATTGTCAATAATATTTCAGGTGCCTTTGGTATACATCGGCGGCAATTTTTAGAACAGGTCGGCGGATGGGATGCAGGGACAGCAGAAGATCTTGATTTGACGATTCGAATAAAAGGATACCTTGGAAGATACCCATCTCTACGTATTGTTTTTGCTCCCAAGGCCATAGGCCATACAGATGCACCCGTAACATTGCGTCAGTTTTTTTCACAGCGATTACGTTGGGACGGTGATCTGCTCTACCTTTATCTGAAAAAACATAAATCTCGTATTCGACCTGGCCTTCTTGGTTGGCGCAATTCGTTCATGATGGTCTGGACAGGTTTGTTTTTTCAAATTGTCATGCCTTTTCTGATTGTATTGTATACAGTTTATATTATTGTAGTTTTCCCGCCGGAGCTTGTAGCTGCAATAATGTTGTTTATCTATTTGGCATACCTGGTTGTCAGCGCATTTATGTACTTGGTCTTTTTGATATTTTTATCAGAACGGCAGTTGCAGGATGCTGCTCTGATATTTTATTTGCCGTTTTTCCCTATTTTTTCATTTGTGGTCAGAGTCTGGTCTGCTGTTGCCTCACTAAAAGAATTGATCCAGAACGCTCATTTAGATTCATCAATGGCTCCATGGTGGGTTTTAAAGAAAACTAAATTTTAACTAAGGACCCGATGATCTCTCTGCTCAATAAAAATAAATTGCCCGGTACGTTAAAGCACAAGCCTGCTTTGCTCCCAGTTCTATGCCTGATTACGTTGTGCTTTTTTACGAATTCACCAGCTTCTTCAGCGGATAAAAATGTCGCAGCGAGCAAGAAAAATGCTTCAAATTATTCACTAGCAGCACTTGAACAAGCTGTCGAGAGTTCTCCTGCAGTAATTTCAGAAATTGCATTATTAGAAGAGCTACAGGCTCAGCTTAATCATGAACAGAAGGTTATAGGGTGGAAGATAGTTGGTTCAGCCAGAGGTGGTTACACCAATGAGCAACTTAGCTCGAATAAGCGCAAAGAATATTATCCTGCTCAAATTACTGCAGGCCTTACTTACCCACTGTTTGGCAAGTATAAAGACGAAACGGCAAATCTGCTGGAGCTTGAAGCTGTTGCAGAAAATGCGCATCTCAAGGTAGAGCTTAACCGCCGTGAGGCTTTGGAGCAATTGCGCCTCAGTTATATAATATTGTGGGGAACAGAAAAAAAGATTGCTCTTGCGGAGGCGTTTCTTAGCAGTGAGTCCAATGATCGCCATGTACTCAGCAGACGTAAAGATCTTGGCCTGATATTACCTTCTGATTACTATGATTTTATAACCGTTTTAGAACGTGTCGAACGTGAGCGGAAAGTTAATATGAATGCAGCGGAACGTGCTCGTGATATCATTCAGCTGTTGACTGAAATCCGTATTGCCAGCCCACTGGCATATGTGCCCGACCTGCCGATGACATGCGAAAACGTGGATGACGGACTTACTGTCCTGCACCAAGATCCTGAAATTCTTATGTACCAAAACATGGTTGATCTGCAACTCAAGAAACAGCGTTATCTGAAAAATGATGTGAAGGGCAACTTCACTGTGAGGGGATTTGTCGCCAGTTCCGAAAATGTTAATACAGATATTGGTTATGGGGGCTTGGTGAGCCTTGATGTGATTATGCCGCTCAATCCCTTTGCGGCGGATGCAAGTAATCATCTGGTGACACAAAAGCGTTTGAGGCGATATCAACAAGATTTGGCCGCCAAAACTGCAGAGGTTAAGTTCAACTTGACGGATCGTCTGCGTAACTTCGATTCGGAACGTTCAAGAAAAAGTGATAACGCAAGGCAGTTGCAAGCGAGAACCGAACAGTTGCGAGAGAGGACCCTTCGTCTCGACAGAGTTGATGGGGATGTTTTTGAACAATATCAGCAGGCCCGATATCGATATTACCGCTCAGCCATAGATTTTGTCGATGGGGAAATTCGCTTTTTACAGAGTGCAGCCAAAATTTTGCGTTTTTGTCCTGAAGAAGCCACCAGAAAATCACTGGTTTCCAGTGAGACCTCTGTCATTTTGCCCCTTGAAACATCTTTAGCGAGTTCGTTCGTCGAGGGAGCATCAGAAAATATTTCACTGACAGAGACCAGCATAAAACCAGTAACAGCCGTGTATCTGTGGGATGGTGCAATCATTTTCGATAATGATTTCTCACCATTGCTCTTTAAGAAACAATCAATCGCCAAGATCTTAGTCTCTTTAGACCAAGGTTTACTTGCCTATATCAAGAGCGCTGAGGGAACAATGCATCTGAGACAGGTTTTAGCTGATTGTCAGAAGCATGGACTGACAGTCAGCCTGTTGCTTGGCGAACCAACATGGATTTTGCCAGAGTTTCGTGATCGATTGATGGAAATACTGCAGGGTGTGAATCAGTTTAACTTTGCAAGTGTGCATCTGGACATGGAGCCATCTCAACTGGATGTAAAGAACTATGGACTTGAGTACCTATCTGCTCAATTGCTGAGGACAACACAGGTCGCAACTGAGGTTAGCGAGCATCCAATTGAAGTAAGTATACATCCAAGATTGCTCGACAAACAACAGACCACTATCTGTTTCGGTTGCGGACTGAGCAACCTGCCGCTTAATAGAGTTGTGGTAATGATCTATCGTACTGATCACAAAAGTGTTGCTGAACAGATGGCCAGCTTTTCTAAAGAGTATCCAAAGATACAGTTTGCGATTGCTCAAAGTGTTGAACCTTCCTTGGGATTTAAAAACAGTTATGCTCATCAGGATAGAGAAGTCTTTGAGAAGGTTAGGCAGGACTTTATAGCTGGTGATGTTACTGCTGGATGGCACGGAGATGTATATATTCAGGACTGGGTATCATACACACAATTCCTGAAAGCTTCTAAAGTGAAATAAAGTCGGAATAGAGAATGAAGATCAGCTATAATCGTAAGCGGAGAGATCCTACCCGAGAAGGGCAGATACCTGTTCAATATGGCCCTGCCAAGCGCACCTTAGCCAATCTAAAATGGCGTCTTACACTGCTCATCGTCTTAAGTCCGTTTATCTATTTTGGCCTAAAGATGATGATCAGCATGTTTATCGCCCCTTCATCAGGGTTTGTGGTCCTGGATCTCCATCCATACCAAAGCCCTGCGGATAGTGTTGTGCAAGAAATCAAAGTTGAGAGAGGACAACAGGTAAATATTGGTGATCAGCTGATAGTTTTGAAGGATCAGGAACTTGACTATGAACTTGCCCGTATACAAAGAACCATCGATGGACTTCTGGCTGATCCTGAGGATGATTCTATCTCTGGAGAATATTTGTTAAAACAGAAAAAACTGGCTGAAGATGCTGTTGTATATCAAAAGAAACGGCTAGCTAATATCTCTTTCCTCTATCAGCAAAGAGCCGCAACTGTCGCTGAGCAGAAAGCGGCACTTTCCCAGTTGAACACGGCTCTCTCCCAGCTTAACGGAGCTGATTATCAACTCAAGCAATGGTCACAACGTCAGCAGCAGACCCCGAAAGATCTAAGAAAAACACCCGAATTTACCGAAGCGTTTGCCAAGTTGGAGAAATTAGAGTCAAAACGACAGCAGCTTTCTGTTATGGCAACCTACGCAGGACAAGTGACAGAAATAAGTGTCACGCAGGGTCAGGTTGTGCAAAAAGGCGGAGAGATGATCAGTGTGGCCCGTCAGGACAGACAAGTCATCGCCTCATTTATGCAGCCAAGTGACGTCGATCGTGTTCAGCAAGGCGAAATTGCAGATATCATTTTTCCATCTGGAAAAATCATTAAGGGCCGCGTCCAATATAATCCTAGTGTAACAGGAAGATTGCCTTCTTATCTTGCTACGCCAATGCTCGGGCGCCAGCGGATGGTAATTGTTCATCTTGTTCCCGTGGATCCTATTCCCGAGGAGGAACGCATTGATGGTCTGCCCGTTGAAGTTAATTTCATCACCCCTCTCCAGCAGATAATCGATAAAGTGAAAAATATGTTTACGTGAACCAGCCAGGAGTTTTTCCCTGACCTTTTCACCCCTTAAGAATAAAGAGGCTTTTGCAACACTTTTAGTGCTGCAAAAGCATTCGCCTTGTATTGCTGCGGCAAATTTTAAATCGTAGCAATATCAAAAAAGCACTGTTATGTGCCAAACAGCCCCTTCGACAATCCCTTGGCATTTTCTTTATAACCCGATCCAAAGAGGGAATGTCAGCACTCAGTCTTTGGCGATTGATGTGAACAGTACAATGTCATAACATCGTTTACACTTTTAAGTAAGCCGTTGATTTCCAACACTCAGCATCTGGTCGATTACACTAACAGAGTTGACTCTTAGTCTTTCCCCTGAATAAGCATCTCAACAAGTTCCAAAGGTGATTCAGACCACAATACCCACTCGCTGAATGAGTGTTTCAAGAAACCTTCACGCTCTGTGACCGCCATCATCTCTTTAAGTGGTGCATAGAAGCCGTTTACATCAAGAATGGCGCATGGTTTGTTATGATAGTTAAGCTGGCGAAGTGTGTATACTTCAAAGAATTCCTCGAAAGTTCCAATACCTCCTGGCATGGCAACGAATGAGTCGGAGAGTTGGACCATGAGGTCCTTTCGTTCATGCATGGTTGGGACGACGTGCAATTCAGTTAGGCCTTTGTGAAATTGCTCTTTGTCTTTTAGGCTCTGTACGGTAACACCAATTACCGTCCCACCTTCTTGCAAAGCAGCGTTTGCCAGTTCATTCATGCACCCGGTCGAGGAACCACCATACACCAGCGTCAAACCTTTTCGAGCTATTGTCGTACCCATTTGATTGGCTAATTTCATGTACGCCGGATCTTTACCAACGCTGGAGCCAAGAAAAACACATATGGATTTCATGTAATTCCCAAATAATATTTTGTTATATTTTGTCTAGAGCCAAGAGCTCTGTGTAAAGTTCTCATCCTGCCCAAAGAAATAATACATGTAACAGTTTTAATAGACAGATCTTTTGTCAAAATGAAAAATAGAGCAGTTTCTCGGTATAGAACTGCTCATTGCTTCACTCAACCTAATCAATTTTTAACATAATGCATAAGAATGTTAAAATTATCTGATATTTCAATGAAAAAAAGGTGTTAGGGGTAAGTGGTGAGTATTATATCAAGGAATGCTGAAGATGTTTTTTCTTGTTAGAACCATTCTTTTATACTAATTTCCCGCACGCTCGGGGGCACGGAATTATCTGAACGTTTTTTGTTGTACTGTTCCGTTGCCATAAATAGAAAAAATTTGGGAGAATGACATGGGTAGTCCAGATGGCAGTTTGAGCCATGAACTCACTCAATACATCACAAAACAGAATACCCCCTGCTTGTTCCCACACATGTGGTGATGATGTTTTTTCAGCCTTTTAAAGCTGAGAAAGCATTTGCCTCATGCCGTGTGGGTTAGCGCGGTTTACATGAGGTGCAGCATGACCACTCTCAACACCACCACTGATCTTCGTCACCATCTCGCACAAAATAACACTCTAGCGCTCCGTCATTTTTGCGAAGCCGAGCATCCTGCCGAAGTGGCTGAAGCTCTCAGCACACTTTCTTCGTACGAAATATGGGAAGTTCTTCAGGCTACTTCTTTTGAAATAAGGCGCGAAATTCTCTGCAGCTTTGGTGAGGACACACTCTACGATCTTGTTTTAACACTTGATCGTAAGGTAGTAGCCTTAATTTTGACTGCAATGTATTCGGATGACAGGGCTAATCTCTTTCGTCGTCTTACAGACGAACAGAGAGAGCATTTGTATCCGGCTCTGGCTAAGGCTGAGCGGGAAAATATACGAAAGCTTACCTCATATCCGGAGGAAAGTGCCGGCTCTGTAATGAACTCAGATTATGTTGCGCTCCGCAAAAGCATGAGTGCGACTGAGGCTATCGACCAGATACGCCTCGAAGCTCCAACCAAAGAGACTGTTTATTACGCCTATGTGGTAGACGATGAGCGCAGGCTGACAGGTTTTGTGTCGCTGAAAGATCTCATTGTAGCTCAACCTGATGCGATAATCGAAACGTTTATGCACAAAGAGGTGTTGTTCGCCCGTGCCGAAGACGATCAGGAGAAAGCTGCCAGAAAAATACAGAAATATGACCTCATCGCCTTGCCGGTTATTAACGGCAGAGATGCTTTGGTCGGTATCATCACCCACGATGATGCCCTTGATATCATTACTCAGGAGCAACAGGAAGATCTGGAAAAACTGATGGCTATCAGTGGTCAGCATAAGGCTGGAACGTATCTGAAAACATCATTCTGGGTTCATTTCAAAAACAGAGCTTCCTGGATCGTAGGGCTTTCAATACTTGGTCTGCTATCGGGTACCATAATCCATAGTTTCGAAGATTCCCTGATGGCCCTGATGGTGCTGGCGCTGTATATGCCAATGGTCGCTGACACTGGCGGGAATACCGGCAGTCAGTCTGCAACTGTGGTCATCCGTGCTTTGGCCCTGTCTGAGATACGAGCTGGCGATGCCTTCAAGGTAATATTTAAAGAGTTTCGGGTATCGTTGCTGATGGCGGTGATCTTGGCGACACTTTCGTTTGGTAAGGTAATGTGGCTTTCATCGGGCAGTGATATTCCGCTGGGATTTTCATTGCCAATGATTGGTGCAACCATTGCAATTGCTTTGGGCATGCAGGTTGTTACTGCGACATTGATTGGTGCAATCCTGCCAATGGCCGCAGTCAGGATGAAGCTTGATCCGGCAGTTGTGGCGAGCCCTGCACTGACCACCGTAGTAGATATCACTGGCTTATTGATATATTTCAGCACAGCAAAAATCATGCTCGGCATCTGATTGCCTCATTCAGCCAGCGAAGAAAAGAATGCGGATGAGCGTGGAGCTTGTCCGTTTTTTTTTGCGATGTGAGTTCAATCTCTCTATTGATGTCGATAGCTTCCATCTGGGTAGAGTCTTCCTCCTGCATATCCATTCCCCTGTAGCTGTTTGTCGCTCCGCATCGGTGTGATACAATTATTTTAAAGCGTCATCATTCTGTGCATTTTGCACACTGTAAAGCGTGTTCCAACTAATCTTCAAGCTTTTCAGGGAGGCTAGCCATGAAAATGAAATTATTGGTACTTGCGTTACTGATGCTACCTTTGGGAGTGATAAAGGCATCGGCGGAAAATGACTATGTCGGATCGGATCAGTGTTTCAGCTGTCACCAGGAAATTTACAGTCAATGGCTGGCAACTGGTCATCCATGGAAATTACGCAAAGTTGACAAAGCGCGGTATGCAAAAATTCCTCTGCCGCCAGGCTATAGCTGGGATGACATTACCTATGTTATCGGCGGTGCGATCAAGAAAGCAAGATTCATAGATAAAGAAGGGTATATTGTAACCGCCGCAAAAGACGGTTCGGAAGCTAAGACACAGTATAACCTCGAAGACGGCAGTTGGTCTTTTTATCACAAGGGTGAGAAAAAGCCATACGCCTGTGGTCCATGCCATATGACCAATTACTCCAAGGAGGGCAATCAGGATAATATGGAAGGGATGGTTGGCACCTGGTCTGAGGATGGTATTGGTTGTGAAGAGTGTCATGGCCCTGGGATGAACCACGTCCGCGAGCCGAGTAAGGAAACGATTAAGATTGATACCTCGTCTGAAGCTTGTGGCAAGTGCCACCAGCGGGGAGGTATGGGGCCCGAGCCACCGGCAAAAGGCGGGTTTATAAGGCATCACGAACAGATTAACGAGTTGAAGGCAGGTGTGCATAAAGATATGGGTTGTGTTGATTGCCATAACCCGCACCAGCGGGCAATTTTAGTCAAGGATAATTGTCTGGAATGCCACGAAGAGATTGGCAAGTCATACGCCATGACGATCCATGGAAAACAAGGCACCCGATGTGTCGAATGTCACATGCCCAAGGCAACAAAGTCTGCTATCAGTGTTGCCAGTTACACCGGTGATGTGAGGACACACTTATTCAAGATCAATACAGCAGCGGATGCGAATATGTTTAAGGAGGTAGAAGACAACGGTAAGAAGTCGACTTTTGCTCAAGGCTTTGTGACGGTGGAATACAGTTGTTTAAGTTGTCATGGCGGCAGGGATAAAGAGTGGGCCTCCAAGAATGCCATGAATTACCATGACCAGAAGTAAGTAATTACGCAGCGCCTGAAAAATCTATAATGCTCACGGTATGAGGCCTGACGGAAATGGTCTGGAACAAAAAGGATGTTCCAGGCCATTTTTTATTTAAGGAATCAGTACATAAATAGCGCTCACCGAGAAGATCACCATCCCTGTTACGGCAAGGTGAGCTTTGACCGGGCTAATCTCCTGGCCTGCTATCAAACTTTTACAGAGTAACCTGTATGCCCATATCCCACTGAGCAGAATCGGGACCAGTATTGGGATCTGGACAAGAGTGTCCGGGTGAAAGCGAACGGTATAGTTCAGCAGTGGTGCCAGTACCCAAAAGGGGGCGAGGGACAGGGATACCAGATAAAAAGCGTGGGACATGTTGCCGTAACCGCCGAAGGCTTTTGCTGCTGCCCAATAGACAAGAGTCAGCCCAAGTACCGCGATCATCATATTTACCAGCCCTGAGATTGAAAATATCAGTGGTGTGATAAATGCGAATTTGCCATCAAGGGGCACCGGCGAGCCCTGGCTCAAGCTGCCAGCCAGATCTGAAAGGCCGAAGAGTGTGCCAAGTATAAGTATGTTAACTATTGAAAAGATATGGGCTTTGCCTTCGCTCGCCAACAGGAACAGGCGGTGTTCACAGGAGACGCTATATTTGAAAAAATCTGCGTAGTTCATGAATATGAGAATGAGTTTTGGTTAAAATAATGTCAGTTGAATGAGCATTTCCCATGAGTATTCAGCAAAAACCTGAAAAACACATTTCGCTGAAATATCTGATGGTAAAGAATGACAGGTATGATGAGGAATGTTCATCTGTAATTATGACAAGCTGAATAGGGGCACCCCTCGCCCCGGCCACAAGACGTTTGGGCCGGGGCAGAGGCGCTGAGGCTCTCTCTCCTCAAAAAAAATCAGGTGTATTACCTACCAACCGCCCGGGGTGAGGGACCAGATCACAAAAAAGAGACTGACTGCCGATATGGTGACTCCGGCAGCGGTGGAGTTATAACGTTGCTCATTGTATACGGTCCAGCCGTGGATACCGTCGACCAGCTTCTTATCCGCCTCATGGGGGAGTTTATCAAGCAGGGCAGGGATACGATTGGTAATCATCGAAACCACTGCCATGATGAAAAAACTGAGGGGGACACAAAGCAGCGCGCCGGACATGCCAAGCTTGGCTGGCAAGCCCCCGGCGATGGTAAGGTTCGGTGCCACGTATGGAGATACCAATATATAGGTACCGCCAGCCAAAAGAGCGGCAGCCATTGCACCATACCTGTTGGCCTGTTTCCACCATACTCCCAGAATAACCAGCGGTGCCACGGTGACTCCGGCAAGGCCGAATGCCCAGAGAATAGATACGACAAGAAATGTTGGAGGATTGAGTGCGATCAGGATACTGATCAGGCCGGCACCTGTCATGGCGCTGTAATTGACGATTTTGGTTTTGTTTTCTTCAAGATCAGGCTTGAAGGTGCTGATAATATCCTGGGCGATAAGAGCTCCGATCGCCATCAGGTTAGCGCTGATAGTGGAGAGCCCGGCGGCGATAGCACCGGCAATAACCAGGGCGAGTACCCACGGGGGATTGAAAACACTGTTCAGGATGAGGGTGATCTTATCAAGATCGGTTGGGGCAATCGGGGTACCAGAGGTCGCCTGAAAAAATACGCCGGAAAAACCCATGGTGTAGGTAGCGCTGAAGGTAATGCCGCAGAAGAACGTGAACCAGATCATGGCGACGCGGGCGCTCTTAAGGTTTTTGGCGGTGTATATTCTCATGCCGAGGTGGGGCAGGCCCATGGCTCCGATGGTGAAGCAGGGGATGAGCGAGAAGTACCATTTAAAGCCGTACTTCATGTCAAAGAAATCAGGCACCCGTTCGAGCATGGCCGGAACCATATCTGCATAAAGCAGCGGCGGGAAGTACCAGCCGGAACCGCCCATGGCCTTCATGATAGCGCCCAGCGGGATGATAAAGGCCACAGCCATCAATACCATTTGAAAGGCCGCATTATACGATGTGCCGTACATGCCACCGATGGTCACATACCCGACAATAAGTGCGCCACCGCAGATAAGGGCAACATTATAATTAATACCGAAAAGCATCTCGAAGACTTTGGCCACACCAATCATCTGTCCCAGGGCATACATAAGCATGATCACAATCATAAATGTGGCGACAATATACGATGTTCTGAGGCCGTAGCGCTCACGAACGAACTGGGCAGGGGTAAAAGCGCCCATACGTCTCAGTGGCGTACCGTACCAGAGAGTGATAAGCGGGATGGAAAGTGCAAACTGAATCCACATATAAACAAACGGCACTTTCAACTTTAAGATTAGTGCGGTAACACCGAGAAATGTGGCAAGACTCATATAGCTGGAGGCCATGCCGAGGCCGTTGGCCAGAGAGCCGATAGAGCGACCGGCTGTCCAGTAATCGGTCGAGGATTTTGCAGCGCGCTGGGAGTACCAGCCAACAAAATAGAAAAAGGCAAAAGATGCAGCAACAAATATGATCCCCATGGTGGGGTCGGCAAGTGCCCATTCTTGTTCCATGGTCTATTCCCCTGTAAAAGGATTATATTTTATCGACGACACCGTCCATTTCTTCAATTTCATCATCCAGCCTGTTGGTCAGCGTGGTTTGTATGGTGACGACTACCATCAGGCCAAGCCAGCCCATAATGACAGGAATGATGTATTGCGAGGGAAAGCCGAAGATCATATGATCTTGCAGGGAAGGGAATGCGACAAAGAGCAGGCCCAGGTGGCCGCACATAAGCAGTAAAACAGTAAAACCTAGCGTGTACCGGACTTCTTTTCTGTACGCTTTGTTCATCTTCGCCTCCTTGAGGATTGCGATGCATCCTAGTGGGTTAATTGACAAACCTGATATACTTTTTGCTGCTGTTTTCTGTTGTTGTTCGCTACCTGTACATTGAGTCTTTTTAGCTGGTATCTTGCGGTTGGTTCTCTTCCTCCTTGTGCTGGGGGTTAATATAATTGCCTCATCATGCATTCTTTACGGAAACCAGGTTTCCGTGTAGTGTTTTGACAGGCTGGGAGGTGACATTTCCTTTTCGAGCCAATAATAAAAAAAAGTGCGTTTTTGTGAACGACACGGTACAACAAAGCAAGGTGAGCGAGCGCTCGCTCATCGGTACTATTGTAAGATATATTTATAAGTTATGTCAACTATATTTATATGTAATGTTTCAAAAATGTAAGTATGTCGATGGTGGTTGGTGGTGCAGCTGAGATTGAGAATACCACAGGAGGAATAATCCATGGCGCATCGAAGTAATGATCGCAAAACAGCAAAAAAAGCAAAACCCGGTCGGGTAATCCTCAATACCGGTGATGGCAAAGGCAAGACTACAGCAGCACTCGGTACAGCCTTTCGCGCCCTCGGGCATGGCCAGAAGGTATGTGTCATCCAGTTCCTTAAAGGCCAGGGGGCTTACGGTGAGCGTTTGATGGCTGATAAATTTGATAATCTGGATTGGTTTATCTGTGGTAAGGGGTTTGTATTCAACAAAGAAAAGATCGACGAGGATAAAAAGGTTGCGGAAGAAGGTTTCGCGCTTGCCGAAGAGAAGGTCACCAGCGATGAGTATGACCTGGTAATCCTGGACGAGATCACCTATCTGCCGCTCTTTGGATTTCTCGACGTGTCGCGGATCGTGGAGCTTATTGCCCACAAGCCTGAACGACTCAGTGTGATCATGACCGGGCGAAACGCACATGAAGATTTGATTGCAATAGCTGACACTGTATCAGAGATTCGTCCATTAAAACATGCTTTTGAGGAAGGTATTACAGCCCAGAAAGGCATAGAGTTTTAAGTTGACTCCAGGCATTAGCGCAGTAAGGCAAACCAGCCCGGATTTCTCCTGAGCAATTCGGGCCGGTGGTTTAGCACATACAGCACAAGGAGGGGATATGTCGAATAAAGGAGCGCTTGCCGGGGTTCGGGTGCTGGATCTTTCCCGTTTGCTGCCCGGCCCATATTGCTCGATGATTCTGGCTGATCACGGAGCAGATGTCATTGCCATCGAGAACAGGAAGTTCCAGGATGATGGCTTGTTTTTTGAGGAGCTGTATCGAAATAAACGCCATATGTCGCTCAATCTGAAGAATCCAAAAGGAAAAGAGATCTTTTCGCGCCTGGTGAGAGATGCCGATGTGGTGCTGGAAGGGTTTCGGCCAGGCGTTGTTGATAGGCTCGGCGTCGATTACGAAGCTCTTTGCCAAATTAATCCAGGAATAATTTATTGTTCGATTTCAGGATATGGTCAGACCGGGCCGAAGAGATATCAGGTTGGTCACGATGTCAATTATCTCAGTACTGCCGGAGTGCTTAATTTGATAGGCGAGGAGGGTGGGGCGCCGACCATTCCGGCAGTGCAGATTGCTGATATTCTCGGCGGAGCGATGCAGGCAGCGGTTGGTATTCTCATGGCTCTCTACAGCCGCACCCAGAGCGGGCGTGGGCAGTATATCGATATTTCGATGACTGAAGGTGTGCTCGGCCTGTTGACTCTGCCCCGATTTTTCCAGCAGAAAGCAGGGGAGCAACCGCTACGTTCCGCTACAACACTTTCCCATAAATTCGCTTGTTACAATACCTACAAAACCAAAGATAACCGCTATGTAGCAATAGGTGCGGTGGAAAATCGATTTTGGCACAGACTGTGTGAGCATTTGGGCAGACCAGAGTTTGCCGAACTGCAATATGATAACGCAAGGAGGCTTGAACTGATTGATTGGTTGAGGGAGACATTTAGTCAAAAGAACTTGGCCGAGTGGGATGCAGAGCTCTCTGATCTGGATGTTTGCTATAGCGCGGTGGCAACTGTTGACGAGATTGTGGATTCACCATTTTTCAGGGAGAGGCAGATGATTCACCTCTATCCCGGGCAAAACGGAAAACTCTGTCAGACCTTTACCAGCCCGGTGAAATTGTCTGAAACACCGGCAGAAATCCATAGTAGCCCGGCAACATTTGGCCAGCACACCCGGGAGATATTGCGGGAGTTGGGATACAGCAATAGTTATATTGATGAGTTCGCAGGGGCGGGGGTTGTTTAGACCCGGTGTCAGTTGATATGGAGTGGCGGGCAGTGTCGACAGGGCGCGGAACCGGGACGAGAGGTATACTCGTAGCTCGCAGAGCTGCGAAATAGTATCCAGCATCTCATGTAAGATAGGCTTTAGTGTTTGCTTAACCGTGCAGAGCGAGTGATACGGCAGTTATGAATCCAGCATCTCCATGATATGGGTTTGAAAAGATACATCAGAGGTCAACTTGATGGCTATGGCGTGACAAATGCGGGCTGTCAGACCCTGCTGATCAATTGAAGCTACGTTGACGCTGATTTCGCCCAGCTCGTCTATATCGAGGATAAGCGCAGACTGGTTGTCTTGTAATTCCATCTTCTACCCCTCTCATGTTGTGCGTCAGTGTACGTCGTTGTTTCTCTGACACTGGTTGTAATAGTTGATACATTAAACATCTGCTGATATTGCCTGTGGGGATTTGGTATTGCGGTAGAATTTCATGCATCGTATGTTTGCTCAGTTCGTTTATGGCAATGAAAGTCATGCTTTATGTAAGGCCTGATCCAGATCTGCGATAATATCATCAGGATGCTCAGCCCCAACACAGAGTCGCACCATGTTGCCGGGAACATGGGCCATTTTACGGGCCTCTTCACCTTGCTGCTGATGGGTGGAGATCGCCGGGATAGTGGCGACAGATTTTATGCGGCCCAGATCCGTTGCCCGCCAGATTCGTTGCAGGCTGTCGAAAAAGCGGCGCGCAGGTTCAATGCCGCCAGCTACACAGAATGACATCAGATGCCCGTAACGGTTTACCGGTTTCTGGTAGAGTTCGTCATGTTCGGCATCGACCAGCCACATATACTTGCTGGCGAGTTCATGCAGCTTGTGGTTTTTCAGGCCGAGGTATTCAACCCGCTCAACTTTTGGATGATCCTGCAGGAATTTGGCGACCTGCATGGTATTGCGGCTCATCAGGTCCATCTTGGAGCGCAGGGTGCGTATATCGTTGAGTGTCAGAATTGCCTGCATCGGGTGGAGATTCGGTCCGAGATCCCTGTTCTGAAGGAGTTTGATATTGAAGGCGAAATCATCTCGTAAAGCGGCCTCCTCAAGGTTTGCTGTGATGGGCTTGCGTGAGATAACCGCACCACAGATACCGAAACCGCTACTGGTCAGACTCTTAGTGGCAGATTGCACCACGATATCTGCCCCATGGCATAGTGGACGGAGCAGGGCGGGAGTCGCGATAGTCGAATCCACGATCAATGGTAGTTCGTGGGAATGGGCCAGGTCTGCAACCTGAGCTATGTCAAAAAAACCAAGCTGTGGATTACTTGGCAGTTCACCGTAAAGGAATCTGGTGTTGCCATCGATTTTCGAGGCCCATTCATCGATATCGGTGGCATCGACAACCCAGCGACATTCTATCTGGCGCTCCTTCATGAGACGCACTGTAAACTGCTGGAATGTGCCACCATAGCATTGAGCTGTAGCTACAAAGTTGATTGGTTCATCCCGCCGCTTGACCGTTAGAAACGGAGTGACAGCACTGAAAATCGCAGACATACCTGAGGAGGTGGAACAGCAACTTGTCTCTCCACTGAATCCATAACCTTCGAGCAACGCCAATGTCCATTCATAATAATAGGTGGAGGGGTTGGCGATCCGTGAATAACACCAGGTGGGGATCTTATAGGCCAGAGCGGCGGCCATCTCGTCAGAATCACGATAAGCCTGGGAGGAGCTCAGAAATGCAGGTTCGATAATAGCACCCTGGTGAAAGTTCAGCGCATCCTGAACAGAGTAGAGACCATGGACGGCTATGGTGTCAAATCGCCATTTTTTCACCTCGGAGTTAATGTAATTAGTGCGTTCAGCCCGTATGCGATCACTCTGGTTGATATACTCTTGCATGCCTGGAGTAATGGCGGTGTCGTTCTGGTTTTCCATAGTACACGTCTGGTCTGATATCGTGAGTTGGTCTTTGGCTGAATTTAAAGTGGTTACAGGACAATAATAGCTTTTCCTGACATAATGAGTCAAATTTCAGGTGAGAAAAAATGCGCTAAAATTCAGAGTGGCCGGGGGGATATGTTGAATTGAGCCTGGTATTGCAGGCCACACGGATTTGGCGCCGACAATTTGCAGTGGAGGGTGATTGGGGTGAGGTCCATGTGATTGCTAGGCGAGTGAGGTGTAATTCGGTAATGGCCTTCATAGTTATGCAATGCAATCGAAGCTGGGCATGATGAAAAGACGGGTTGACTTTCATAGGGTGGTCGGTAAGAATGCTCGGATATTTATCACATGAAGTAGTGAGTTACCGCAAATTTAAGCGTTATTCCCGATACGCTGTATTCGTCTCTGGAGAAAATAGATATGAAGTTGAAATGTATACCGAAAATAGCTGGCCGTCATATTGTGCCACTTGCCACACTCGTTTGTTCTTTATCTTTTCAGGCGCTGACACCTTCCGTTGCAGCTGCGTCAATTGAAACCCGTTATGTCAAGCCGACTGCTGAAGTGGTGGTGAGGAGAGGGCAAGGCAATGAATTCAAGATCATCGGTATGGTCAAGGATGGAGATCGCGTTGATTTTCTCGAAGAGTCAGGGAGCTATGCCCGCATCCGCTTTGACGATAAGGAAGGTTGGATGCTCAAAAGGTATCTGAGTGCGGAAAAACCCCTTGGAGAGGTTGTTTCCGCCCTGAAGCAGGAGCGCGATCGCCTTGAGCAGAACAATATAGAAGTATCTGAACAGGCCCAGCAGACATCATCCGAACTGTCGCGAATCAAGGGTGACCTGGACGTTGTGCTTGCCGAGCGTGACAAAATTCTTAGTGATTACACAATACTGAAAGACGATACCGCCAATGTCGTCCAGATCAAGAATGATCTGGAACGGGTTACCACCGAGAATGGGCAGTTGCAGGAAACGCTGGGTTCCGTAAAGGAAGAAAATAGAAAATTGAAGAAAGAGGCTGCGATCCATTGGTTTCTGGCAGGTGCAGGTGTGTTCCTTATTGGTATTCTTATAGGAAGGCTTCCGAGTCCTTCCAGGCGCAGGAAATCTTCCCTGCTCTAGGAGCCTGTCGGACTCGCCCGATTTTGTATGAGCATTGTGTCATCGTTATCATGGAGCAGGCAGATAAAAGTCGCCGGCAAGTTGTCGGCGAATGTGCTGCTTCCACAATGCTCACATCGCAGGTCAGAGCATCACGATCTTCATCAGTCTTTTTGCAGTAATATCAGATTACCATGATTTATCGTGCAACAGATCGAACCGGAGCCTGCCTGAACTGGTGACCAGGGCAGGCCTGGCCTCTGTCGAAGTCAACTCTTTCTGCGAAGTCTCGCTCTGCTCGTTTACGTGAACCAGGTGAAGAATTCCGGGTCTGTAACGATGATGAAAGTTTGAGAATAAAAAAATCCCTGTTTCAGATCTTTACTCTGAAACAGGGATTTTTTTTGTACATGCGGTGTTGTTTGTCGAGTTCAACGATCTCCAGACCGTCTCAGGAGGCGGGGACCTGGTTGTTATCCAGATCCTTTTCGGCGAGAATTTTAATCTCCTGATCTTTGCTGTTTTCGGGTTGTATGTCGATATCATCCTGAATATGCGGGTCATCATTCGGAGAATAGTTCCAATGCCACGATTCCCAAGGATAGTTGTATTTATTCTTTTGTGGGTACGTCTCAGTGAAGCCGTACGCTGAAGCGTTCCTTTTTAGCCACTGGTACTCTTCTCTCTGGCCAAATCGCCAGTTGCCAGGCGCAAAATCCACACATGTGCCAAGCGCATGTTGCGAGTATCCGGGAGGAGCTACATATCGGATGACATCGTCAAAATCCCGGCCTTCTTTGAATTTACGCAGGAAGATTCTTCTCTGGTAGTCGGGGCTGCGATAGCCTGATTCAACCTTGAAGTGAAAACCGTCCTCCCTGGCCTTGTCGAAAAGCTTGAGCAATGAGGCGTGGGTCTGCCTGGTTACGTAAAGCCTGCTTCCATCCTTGGTGTGTTCAACAGGGATTTGGCTGAAGTTTGATGGCGGTATTGCCGGAGCGGGAATTTTGTTTCCTCGCCACGGGTACGGAACATCATATTCCTTGTCTCCAATCCAGACCGTTTCTTGGCCACGGTAAATCTTGTCTTCAAGTTTGGCGATTTTCGGGAATTCAGTGCTGAAACCATCAAGCGGGGTGATAAGCATTAAGGCAAGCAAAGAGAGAATTGGTAGGTAACGATTGGTAAACATGGGCAAAACTAATCAATAATAAGGGAATGTTAGGTGCTTGGCACGTGCCGGGCATCATGCTTCATCTCAATGGTGCATACATAGTCTATTGAATATAAAAGAACAAGCACTGTTCAGGGAATTGAGAGAAACAATGTAATTTTACGGTTTTTAAAAGAATCTTGTGCCTGGATTTGCGAAGTTTCAGCTCGTCTGGGTGTTCTGGGGACAGGGAAAAAAAAGCGTTCATGACAGGCATGAACGCTTGAGTAATATCTCGTTAAGCGGGCGTGGCTCTAAGCCACATCATGGAAGACTTTTTTCAGTGCGCCACATACGGGGCATTTGTCAGGGGCTTCCCCCAGCTCGATATAGCCGCAGATAGGGCAGAGCTGAAAGTCGCTGATATCCAGATCCTGGCCTTTTTCAACTGCTTCAAGGGCTTTCTGGTAAATCATAGCGTGTACTTCCTCGGCATCTACAGCGAACTTGAACATGGTCTTCGCTTTGTGCCCATCTTTGACAGCCTGCTCGAGCATGGGCGGATACATTTTTTCAAATTCGTAGGTTTCCCCTCCAATTGCCTCTTTGAGGTTGTCTGCGGTGGATTTGATTTTGTCCAAAGCGCGCAGATGACCTTCTGCGTGAATGCGTTCTGCCTCGGCGGTGGTCCGGAACAGTTTGGCGATGTTGGCAAAGCCCTCTTTGTCAGCCTTTTTGGCAAAAGCTCTGTATTTCTGGTTTGCCTGACTTTCTCCGGCAAATGCATCATTTAAATTGTCTGTGGTGGTAGCCATAATAATCTCCTCGACTTTAAGTAGCTGTTAACCAGTTGTGATAGTGAATTTCTGTACCTATTTGAGATCATAGAACTAACTGAAACTGAGAATCATTATACATTAAGAATCAAGACTGTGCAATTGGCTGAGTGGAAAGAGAAAAGAAATTCTGGTTGCCACAAATTCTCTGGTTGAGGTTTGTGAGGGAGGAGGGAGGATCTGGGCGTAAGGAGTTACGGGTTAGGAGTTAGGAGTGAAAAAGCATTCAACCCTGTTTTTAGAAAAAATATTTTAGCGGTTCAGCGTTATGCATTTAAGCTTTTGAGCATATCGACTCAACGTACTATTGCTCAACGCTTGCCACTTCTTGGCTGAATTCCGGTACCTTTCACGAGAAATATTTCAAGTCTTGCGCTGATAATCGGCAGACCCTTCAAGATGTTCGCAAGTGTGGCCATTTGCAGCTTGCCAGCAGTATACAATTCAGTTGCAAATACAGTGTTATTGCGCTAGGCTGCCCGATGTACGTCATCTGAAGGGATGGTGACGAAATACTCACAAGGACACGAATGAACTTGCCATAAGGGAAAAGCGTATGCCGATAATCAGTATTTCGAGAGGGAGTTTTCATCGCGGCAGGGAAGTCGCTCACAAGGTGGCTGAGATACTCAGATATGAAAGTATCTCTCGTGATTCCCTGCTGGAGAACAGTGAAGTGTTTGATATACCGGAAATCAAGTTGATGCCCAATGTCAAACATGCTGCTCATATTCTTGAGCGATTCTCATTTGGCCGGGACCGCTACATCAATTATATGGCGTCGTCACTCCTGCGATTCCTGCAAAAAGACAATCACATTTATCATGGTCTGGCCGGGCAATTTTTTGTGCAAGGGGTCAGTCATGTCATCAAAGTCAGAATCATTGCTGATATCGAAGACAGGGTTGCCGCCGAGGTTCGTCGTAAAGGGATTTCTGCTGATGTTGCGCGACAGCAGCTCATGCAGGATGACGAAGAGAGGCGAAAATGGGCTATGTTGCTATATGGTATTGATATCTCAGAGCCAGAGAACTACGACATAGTGCTCAATATAAGCACAATGGGTGTGGGAGAAGCAGCAGAACTCGTTGCACGAACTGCACAATTTGACTGCTATCAGGCGACTGAGGAATCTACACGATATATTCATGAACTGGCCCTGAAATCAGAGGTTAAGGCTGCCCTGTTCGATTACCCCCAGGCTGCAGTTGCAGTTGAGGCAGGGCATGTTCGCGTGCAGGTTAAAATTCCCCAGGGCCAACGAGAGACAGTAAGAAAGCGAATGGAAAACTCTCTGGCAGATATCTACGGGGTTACTGCGGTTGAGATTCAGATTTCTGACTATTACTAAATGAGGTCAGGCATATACCGCAAGATAATGGCTGTGAATACTGCCTGACAAACAAAGAAAGTATGATCGCTGCGGTTGAAGATGAACAATTTGCACAATTAAGGGTATGGGTGTGCTAGGTGTGCCCTGGAATGCAGGTTGTTATCAGTAGAATTTATGCAATATTGAAATGGATTTGATGCGCTTGAGAAACAACATTTTTATGTTAAAACTATTCGCGCTAAATGTTGATTTTTCTCAAATTACGAGTTAAACCATGCGGAGTTAAATTGAGTGCGGAGGGGTGGTTTTTAAGGACTGCCGTTCTGCGTGTCGATGCTAAACATTTGCTCAAGGTGAATTTTCAGTGGGAATTTATTGTTACCCATTGAGTTTGTCGAGTATGACCCTCTCTTCATGTCGTTTACGTGAAGAAACTGCATTTCTTTGTCTTTTCTCCCCGGATGTCGTTTCAAGCCGGAAAAATACTGTTTTCTATCAATACTGTTTTTTACTCTATGCCGTAGCCCGGACATTGTCCCGGCGATCAGGCCTTAGTTTCTCTTATCTATATAATGGATTGTGGTTTGCCCGAGACAACAGCGGCCCGAGGTTGGGTAACTGTTTAAACGGCTTAGGTTATTTATTGCAGACGTGTCTGCATTGATAATGCAGAGGTCTGTCTGTTTAATGGTTTTAAAAGGATTGTGAAGTTTTGCTAAAAGAATCCAAAGTTGAAACGAATAGAGTCCTTTTCCTGCCCCATGGCAGAGAGATTGATGTTGTTGCTGGTGAAAGTCTTATTAGAGCTGCATTGCAGGCAGGAGTGCACGTAAACGCTTCATGCGGCGGCGGCGGGGTTTGTGGCAAATGCAGGGTGCTCATCGAAGAGGGCAGCGTAGCTGGGGGGATCTCCGAGCGACTCGCGGCTGAGGATCTTGAGCGAGGATACAGGCTGGCTTGCCTTGCGCATATCGAAGGTGATGTGACGGTTCGTATCCCTGTAGAATCGTCAATCGATGCCAGTGCCCTGAATAATCAGGTAACTCCCCGACGTACAGCAACAATCCAGGAATTGGATTTTGATACTCTGAAGGAGCAAGGACTGTTCGTGGCACCGGTGGTTAAGGAATATCTTGAAATTCCGCCACCCGATGCCCAGAACAATATGCCTGATGTTTCGAGGCTCGTTGAGGAGTTAAAGACTAAGGCGGACTACCACAAGTTGGAATTAACCCTGCCCGTTATCCGCAAATTGCCAGCTGTTATGAGGGAAAATGATTTCCGGGTAACTGCCACCATGATCAAGCCGGTACGTGAGGATGGCAAAACGCTGATAACAAACGTGCAGGCTGGGGATACATCGTCTCAAAGTTTTGCCATTGCGCTGGATATCGGTACCACGACAGTATATTGCCAGTTGATCGATTTAAAAACTGGTGAGTGTCTGGCTGAAAAAGGTGAATTCAACGGTCAGATCAGCTATGGCGAGGATGTCATAAGCAGGATCATGTACGCAGAAAAAGATGGCGGTCTGCAGACCTTGCAGAAAGTAGTGGTGGAGACCATCAACACGGTCATCAGGTCAGTGGTACGAGAGGCCGGGGTGGAAAAAGAGAATATCTCCACCATTACTATAGCCGGCAATACCACCATGACCCAGTTGCTGCTTGAGATTGATCCAAGGCATCTGCGCAGGGCACCTTACGTGCCGGCTTCTACTCTGTACCCGCCGTTTGATGCGGTTTCGATAGGTATCGATCTGAGTGATCAGGCAATTGCTCTCGTTTTTCCCCAAGTTTCCAGTTACGTAGGCGGTGATATTGTTGCCGGCATCATGGGAACAGGCATGTATCGCAGTGAAGAGTTGACCCTGTTTCTCGATATCGGCACCAATGCAGAACTGGTTATAGGCAATAAAGACTGGCTGGCCTGTACAGCATGTTCGGCCGGCCCGGCCTTTGAGGGGGGTGGGATTGAATTCGGCATGCGTGCCGCAAAAGGCGCCATTGAAGACTTCCTGATTGACCCGGTCACCTATGAACCGATGATACTGACCATAGGCGATGAACGCCCAAAAGGCATTTGTGGCTCAGGATTGCTCACCATGGCTGCGGTGATGTTCGAACTCGGTGTGATTAACAACAACGGTAAGTTTAATCGTGAACTGAATACCGATCGTATCCGCTGTCGCGAGAACATCTGGGAATATGTTGTAGCCTGGCAGGAAGAAACTCAGATTGATCGCGACATCGTTCTCACCGAGGTTGATCTGGAGAATCTGATCCGCGCCAAGGGAGCTATTTACAGTGGTTGCATGACATTGCTCGAAGAAGTTGGCCTGACCATGGACTCTATCGAACAAATCATCCTGGCGGGTGGCTTCGGCAGTTATATAGATCTTGAAAAAGCAATGACCCTCGGTTTGTTGCCGGAGATTGATCCTGAAAGAGTAACGTATATAGGCAATGGCTCCTTGCTTGGAGCCCGTATGAGCGCATTGACCAACGCTATTCGCAGGGATGTAGTGGAAGTAACCGGGAGAATGACAAATTTCGAGCTGTCTGAAACCCCGTCGTACATGAATAACTATGTTGCGGCTATGTTCATACCGCACACCGAGATCGAGAAGTTTCCTCGACTCAAATCTCGAATGGAGTCTCGGAATCAATAAAAAAAATGGCTGCGATTTAATATGGCAGGTGGAATTGCACAATAAGGTCAAAAAGGAGAACAGAAGTTTTATGTAAAGAAACTAGCTGCTCATTATATGTACCTCTACATTTTGAGTCATAAAAAGGGAAGGTTGAGGTTGGGTGGTAACGGCAACCTTCAGGTAACAAACACTCACCATTAAGGAGGCAAAAGTGGGATTTGAAATTAAGAAGGAATCCTATACTGGTGGTATAAGGGAAATTTCCATAGGCAAGGGAGATTCTGCCATAACTGTTGGTGGCGAGACATCTTTCCCATTTTACACATTTGAGGGAGAGATGCCGAACAAGCCCTTAATTGCGATGGAAATTTGGGACATGGAACCCGAGGACTGGCCGGAAGCGGTCACAGCTCCTTTTGAGGGGGTCATGGCAGACCCTGCCGCCTGGGCCAAAAAATGTGTTGATGAGTATGGTGCAGAGGCAATCGTTCTCCAACTGAAATCCATCGATCCAAACGATAAGGATGCCAGCCCGGAATCGGCTGCAGAGACAGTAAAGAATGTTTTTGATGCTATTGATGTTCCCCTTATCGTCTGGGGCTGTGCATCGCCTGAGAAAGACGAGGAGGTATTGAAAGTTGTTGCAGAGAAGTGCGAGGGTTGCAATCTCGTTCTCGGACCGGTTGAAGAGAAGAACTACAAAGGAATCGGTGCTGCGGCAATGGGTTATGGCCATACACTTATTTCTTCTTCTCCGATTGATGTAAACCTTGCCAAGCAGGTCAACATTCTGCTCGAGAATCTCGGCATGCCCATGGACAGGATACTGGTAGATCCGACTACCGGTGGACTGGGGTATGGACTTGAGTACACCTACTCTGTCATGGAGCGCCTGAA
The DNA here is from genome assembly GCF_005116675.2 of Desulfosediminicola ganghwensis. Lineage (NCBI taxonomy): Bacteria > Pseudomonadati > Thermodesulfobacteriota > Desulfobulbia > Desulfobulbales > Desulfocapsaceae > Desulfosediminicola > Desulfosediminicola ganghwensis. The sequence goes on along the minus strand of NZ_CP050699.1, from coordinate 4,083,526 downwards.
CCTGGCCGCCATGACCCAGGGCGACGAGAAATTGCAGTTCCCGATGATCAACAATCTCGGAAATGAAGTATGGAAGTGTAAGGAAGCTAAGTTGTCTGTGGAAGAGGCTCCATTGCTGGGTGACCCGGAGCGTCGCGGAATTCTCATGGAATCAGTTGCGGCGGTATCGTACCTGATGACCGGATCAAATATCCTGATCATGCGTCATCCTGAGGCCATCCGCATGACCAAAGAGTTTATCAAGGCCATGAGTGATGGCGGCTCCTTAAACGGAACTGCAGGCATTGCTAAGCGGCTTGCCGAGGCTTCTGTCGATTTTGCAGCACTGGCTCCTGAGCCTGATCTGACCATAGAGGTAGAGAAAAAAGCGGCACCGGCCAAGAAAGCTGCTCCTGCGGCTAAGAAAGAAGCTCCTGCGGCACCGGCAGCCAAGCCTGAGGTAAAAGCCGAGCTGAAAGAGACCAAACCGGAAGCGCCGGCAGAGCCAAAGGTTGCTCCTGAGGTAGATGCTAAAGCCAAGGCAGAGGCCGAAGCAAAAGCCAAAGCAGATGCAGAGGCCAAAGCTCAAGCAGATGCAGAAGCTAAAGCCGCGGCAGAAGCCAAAGCTAAAGCTGATGCGGAAGCCAAAGCAGAGGCAGAAGCCAAAGCCAAGCAAGAGGCTGAAGCTGCAGCTGCACGTGAGGCTGTTGAGCAGCGTGAGGCGGAAGAGGCAGCAATTCGCGCAGAACGTGCCAAAGAGCGTGCCAAGCATGCTACTGCACGGCCAACCGCACCGGAAGGGGAGATCGCCAAAACCCCGGATGCTGTTCAGATGACTGTTCAGGAGAAAATTCTCGACATGCTGAACAGGTTCCATAAGCGTTAAACGGGACATGCATTGTTGAGAAAATGTGGTAGTGCAAGCGAAACAAGCTAAGAACATACTTGAGGAGGAACCTCTGATGGCAGAAGCAACAAAAGCACCCGCTAAAGCTCCCAAACTAGCAGATCCGATGGAAGCTTCCATTGACGTGGCAACCCAGGAGATGATCCGTCGCGCGCAGCAACTTCAGATAGAGACAGTTTTTGACAGAGCAGTTACCATGAAACCCTGTGCCATCGGCATGCAGGGGATCTGCTGTAAGAACTGTGCAATGGGACCATGTCGACTGCCTTTACCAAAAGATGGAATCCAAGGCGAAGACACCCGTAAAGGACTGTGTGGTGCAACCGCAAACACAATCGCAGCACGTAACTTCATTCGTATGATCGCAGGTGGTGCGGCAGCTCACTCCGACCATGGTCGTGGCGTTGCCGAAACCTTTTTGTCCGTAGCACGTAAGGAAACCGAGGATTACACCATTAAAGATCCTGCCAAACTGCGCGCCATTGCACCATATTACGGTGTAGAGACCACAGTAGAGGCCGATGGTGAGACCCTCGATAGAGATATCGATGAGATTGCACTGGCCGTTGCCGAGTCGGCTATCGCCGAATGGGGCAAGAACGGTGGAGAACTTCTCTATCTTGACCGCGCTCCCAAGCCGCTGCAGGAGAAGTGGGAAGCAATGGGCGTTAAACCCCGCGCAATCGATCGCGAGATCGTAGAGATCATGCACCGCACCCATATGGGCGTTGATCAGGACTACAAAAACCTGATGAAGCAGGGCGCACGGGCCTCTCTGGCTGATGGTTGGGGTGGCTCCATGATCGGTACTGACCTTCAGGACGTAATGTTTGGTACTCCTTCCCCGCTGCAGTCTGAAGCGAATCTGGGCATCATGAAGGAAGATCACGTCAACATTATCGTTCATGGTCATGAGCCGCTGCTCTCCGAGATGATCGTTGCCGCTTCCCAGTCTCAGGAAATGCTCGACTACGCCAAAGAGAAAGGTGCCAAGGGTATCCAGCTCGGTGGTATCTGCTGTACCGCAAACGAGATCCTTCAGCGCCACGGCGTGCCACCTGCAGGAACCTATCTCCAGCAGGAGTTGGCAATTATCACCGGTGCCTGTGACGCGATGGTTGTTGACGTTCAGTGTGTATTCCAGAACCTGGCCAACGTTGCCAAGTGTTTCCATACCAAGCTGATCACCACCCATCCGATCGCCAAGATGGAGCAGGAAAACGTCATCCACATTGAGTTTGACGAACATTACGCCATGCAGGATGCCAAGCGCATCGTCAAGATGGCCATCGATAACTTCCAGGAACGTGGCGCCGAGATCATGATCCCGCGTCATAAGACCAAGCAGATCGCCGGATTTGGTGTTGAGTCCATCCAGTATCATCTTGGTGGAACTTTCCGTGGCGATTACTACACCTTGAACGATAACATCATTAACGGTCGTATCCGCGGTATCGCCGGTGTTGTTGGTTGTAACAACGCCCGTACCAAGCACAATGATGCGCATATCAAGATCATCAAGGAACTGATCAAGAACGACGTCATCGTTCTGACCACAGGTTGTTCAGCAATTGCCGCTGGTATGGAAGGGCTGCTTACTCCTGAGGCTGCCGGTGTTCACTGCGGTCCTGGTCTTGCTGAGGTTTGTGAGACTGTCGGTATCCCACCGGTTCTGCACCTCGGTTCCTGTGTAGATAACAGTCGTATCCTGCTGGCAGCCACTGAAGTTGTGAAGGCTGGTGGACTTGGTGATGACATCTCTGATCTGCCGGCGGCCGGTTCTGCCCCGGAGTGGATGAGTGAGAAAGCTATATCTATCGGACAGTATTTCGTATCTTCAGGTGTTTATACCGTGTTCGGCTATCATATGCCGGTTGAAGGTGCCCCTGTATTCAAGGACTATCTCTATAAAGATATGGAGAAAATGTATGGCGGTAAGTGGGATTGCGAGGCCGATCCTATCAAGCACGCCCATAAGATGATCGCGCATATCGATAAGAAACGCGCTGCGCTTGGCATCGATAAGGCACGCGAGAGGGTTCTCATGGACATGGCCGACAGGCAAGCTCTTGGAATGGAATAACATTCGAAGTTGACGAACACGTGATAAATTAATCCTCAAAGAAGGAGGAAAGCATGTCTAGATTAGTAGCTTTTGCAGCGATACAGGGCGGCTATAAAGTCGTATCACAGGTTGAGGGCGAACTTGAAAGAGCTCTCCAGACTTACGATGCATCTACCAAAATCGGTTTCGGAAACACTGCTTATTATCTGCCGGTCATCTATTCTCTCACAGGTATGAAATGTGAGACACTCGAGGATCTGAAGAAGCCTCTGGCGTTTGCCCGTGGATTGTTGCCACCGCATCTGAAAGGCGCCAATCATCTGCCATATCTCGGACCCCTGCTGGATGCCGGTATGGCCGGTATCTTCGCTTATGAGATTAAAGAAGCCATTCGTATTCTGAATGAGCCAGATTTCTATACCTTTACAGAAGATCCCGATACAGAGGCTGGAAAGATCTGGGTCGGTCCTGCTGACGATACCATTCTTAGAAAGCGTGGTGTTGAGTTTGTTGATGGTTCTGCACCGGGTTTTGCAGCTATCGTTGGTGCAGCCCCAAATGCTGAGACTGCCAAGATGATCATTGAAGATTACCAGAAGAAGTCTCTGTATATCTTCTGTGCGGCAAACCATTACGGAAAAACAGCGGTTGAGCAGTGTGTCGAAGCTGGTATGCAGGTAGGTTGGAATACCCGTATCGTACCTTTTGGCCCTGATATTTCTTCGGCCGTCTTCGCACTTGGTTTCGCCAACAGGGCAGCAATGGCCTTTGGTGGTGTTCAGCCTGGTGATTTCCGCAAGATGCTGATGTACAACAAAGAGCGTGTTTTCGCTTTTGTTAATGCCCTTGGTGATGTCGGAACAGAGTGGGCCGTTGCCGCCGCCGGTTGTGTTAACTGGGGCTTCCCGACTCTGGCCGATACTGATATCCCTGAGATTCTGCCAACGGGTATCTGTACCTACGAGCATGTTGTCGCCAACGTTCCCCATGATGAGATCTGTCAGAAGTCCGTTGAGGTTCGCGGTCTGAAGATCAACATCACCGAGATCGACATTCCATGTGCGTTTGGTCCTGCATTTGAGGGCGAGCGTGTACGTGGCGCAGATCTGTTCGGTCAGATGGGTGGTGGTAAGACTCAGTGTACCGAGCTGGTGAAACTGGCCGACATGAAAGATATCGAAGATGGCAAGGTTGAAGTTGTCGGACCGGACATCGGCGATATGAAAGAGGGTGACACTCTGCCGCTGGGCATCTATGTACAGATTGCCGGTCGTGAGTTCCAGCCTGATTTCGAGCCGATTATGGAACGTCAGATCCATCACCTTGTAAACTATATCCAGGGTATCATGCATATCGGCCAGAGAGATATCTCCTGGGTACGTATCAGCAAGGCTGCCATCGACAAGGGCTTCACTCTGAAGGATATCGGTGTGGTACTGCATGCCAAGTTCCATCAGGATTTTCAGAAGATCGTCGACAAGGTTCAGGTTACTCTTTTCACCAATCAGAAAGATGTTGATGAGATGACTACCCGTGCACGTGCCGAGTACAAGATGCGTGACGAGCGTGTAGACACTATGACCGATGAAGATGTCGAGACCTTCTACAGCTGTAGTCTCTGTCAGTCTTTTGCCCCAAGCCACGTTTGTACCGTAAGTCCTGAGCGTACAGGTCTCTGTGGTGCCTATAACTGGATGGACTGTAAAGCTTCCTACGAAATCAACCCCACCGGTCCGAACCAGCCGATCAAGAAAGGCAAGGTTCTCGATCCGGTACTGGGACGTTTCGAGGGTGTAGATGAGTTCATCAAGATCGCATCCAAAGGCGCCGTCGATACCTATAACTTCTATTCCATGGTTCAAGCTCCTATGACCACCTGTGGTTGTTGTGAGTGTATCGCCGCCATGTTGCCAAGCTGTAACGGCATCATGACTGTTGGACGTGACTATGCTGGCGAGACTCCATCGGGTATGAAATTCACCACTCTGGCCGGTGTTATGGGCGGTGGTGCTTCTTCACCTGGTTTTGTTGGCCACTCCAAGTTCAACATTACCCAGAAGAAGTTTATCCTTGGTGATGGTGGTATCCTGAGAATGGTCTGGATGCCTAAGATCCTGAAAGATGAGATTCGTGATAGACTGAACGCCAGAGGCGAAGAGATGGGCGTGAAGAATTTTGCGGATATGATCGCCGATGAGACCGTGGGTATCACTGAGGACGAGATCATGCCATGGCTTCAGGAGAAAGGACACCCTGCACTGAGCATGGATCCGCTGATTGGCTAATTATTTTCGCAGACGGTTCAGCCACTTCGTATGATATGTTATCCGAAGTGGCTGGCCACTGAAGTCTGTGTGGACATATAGACAAGGAGAAAAAACAAATGGCGTTAACAGGTATACAGATATTCAAACTCCTGCCCAAGACCAATTGTAAGGAATGTGGCGTTCCTACCTGTCTGGCGTTTGCAATGAATCTCGCTTCCGGTAAGGCCGAGCTTGATTCCTGCCCATACGTATCCGATGAGGCCCGTGCTCAGCTGGCGGAGGCTTCCGCACCACCAATTCGTCCTGTTGTTGTTGGCCAGGGTGTGCGTAAGGCGACCACCGGTGGTGAAACTGTCATGTTCCGGCATGAAAAAACATTTTTCAACCCGACCATGTTTGCGGGAACCATCACCTCAGACACCGATGCGGCCGAGGTGGAAGCTAAAATGAAGGCCTGGAACGCGTTGCAATATGAGCGTGTTGGTCTGAATCTGCGTCCTGAGCTGGTTGCATTGAAGGATGTTAATGGTGATAGCGTTGCTTTTGCAGCTCTTGCCAAACAGATTGCAGAGACCTCTGAGTTCAACCTGATCCTCATGAGTGAAGATGTCGCAGCCATTGAGGCGGCAGTAGCAACGTCCGCCTTCAAGAGACCGCTAATTTATGCAGCAACTGAGGCAAATGCAGATGAATTGGGTAAGATCGCGCTTGATAACGATCTGCCATTGGCTGTTAAGGCTGATTCCATCGACGGCATTATAGCTCTTACCGATAAACTTACCGGTATGGGGCTCAAGGATCTGGTCATTGATTCCGGAAGTCGTGAGCTGAAGCAGGCCCTGGAAGATCAGGTCGCTATCCGTCGCGCCGCGCTCAAAGACACCAACCGTTCCCTCGGGTTCCCGACCATCGTATTTGCATCCGAGATGGCATCAAACTCCGATATGGAAGCACTGGTTGCCGGTATGTTTGTTTCCAAGTATGCCGGTATTGTCGTGCTCTCCAGCCTGGAGACCGAGGTTATTTTCCCGCTGCTCCTGGAACGATTGAATATCTTCACCGATCCTCAGCGGCCTATGACCGTAACCGAAGGTATTTACCCGATCGGCAACCCGGATGACAATTCGCCTGTACTGGTAACAACCAACTTTGCTCTTACCTACTTCATCGTTTCCGGTGAGATTGAAGCGAGTAAGGTGCCCGCATGGCTGCTTATCAAGGATGCGGAAGGTCTGTCAGTTCTTACAGCATGGGCGGCCGGCAAGTTTGGTGGTGATGATGTTGGTATGTTCGTGAAGAAGTGCGGAATTATGGACAAAGTCAAGCATCAGGAATTGGTTATTCCTGGTTACGCTGCTGCTATCGCAGGTGACGTTGAGGAAGAACTTTCCGGTTGGAAAATTACAGTAGGTCCAAGAGAATCGGCCCATTTAGCAGGTTTTCTGAAAGCACGTGTTTAATTGGTGATAATTGGTGACGCACTCTGCCGGTTCTCGAACCGGCAGAGTGACAATCCTGGTGGGAAGCTATGTAGAGGCTACCGCTGATGATAAATATTCCAGATTAACTTTGGAATATTGATTACGAACTCAGTTACGGAGGAGTACAATGATTCTTTTTGGTGAAAGCTTGAATGTTATTTCCACTAAAATAGGAAGAGCATTCAAGGAGCGCGATCCGAAACCAATCCAGGAAGAAGCTCTCGAGCAGAAAGAGAAAGGAATGGATTACGTTGACATCAATCTCGGACCGGCCAAGAAGGACGGACATGAGCTGATGCCATGGGTATGCCAGGTCGTGCAGGAAGTAATTCCTGAGATTCCGCTGCTTCTCGATACTTCCAATATACAGGCCATTGAAGAAGGACTGAAAGTGTTGAAGCCATGTGCCAAGCCACATATCGTCAACTCTATCATGGCTCGTCCGGAGCGATATAATGCAATGTTACCGATGGCTGCCAAGTACGAGGCTGACATCGTTGCCCTGATGTGGGGACCGGATGGCCTGCCACGTGATGAGAATGAGCGCGCCGCTCTCTGTGTTGAACTGCTTTACGCTGCAAATGAGGCAGGAATTCCAAATGAGAAAATCTGGGTTGATGGTATCGTTACTCCAGTGAATATTCAGCAGCAGCAGTGTATGAGTCTGTTGAACTTCCAGATGATGCTCGAAGACATAGCTCCTGGCGCAATGTCTACCTGTGGTCTTTCAAACATCTCCAATGGACCTCCTGTAGAGCTTCGTCCTATTCTCAATACCACCTATATGATCATGCTTGAGCGTTACGGCATGAAGTCTGTTATCTCCGATCCTCTCGATGATGGCCTTACCGCAGTTGCTAAGGGCCAGCGTCCTGATATCGTTGATGTTGTTCATCAGGCCATGGACGGAACCGCTCCTGATCCATCCACCCTGAGCAAAGAACTTGGTGATTACGTGAAGACCGTGAGGGTAATCACCGGTGAGAACCTGTTCTCTGATTCTTATCTGGATATCTAAATATTTCCGGAAAGATATGGTAAAAAAGCCCCGCTCTTTTTAGAGCGGGGCTTTTTTATTTTGAAACAGGGTGGCAAGTTGACAAATGCACTATATACTATTACCAATTTCCTGAACGGTTCAGATGTATTAGGATAGCGGTAGCACCAGCCGGAATTTATCGTGAGAAATTCCGGCTGATCTATCATCGTGGAAAAGGCAAGATATCAAACTGATATGTTCAACGGAGCTAAAAATGACCTCTGATAAGCAGTCTGACGAGTGGGTATACGTATATGTCGATAAAGTGGGAACTGAAGAAAGTTATCTCGGTCTCTACGATCAGGATAAAGACGTGAACTTTATCCCGGCCTTTAAAACCAAGGATGAAGCCAACGATTGCTTCCTTTCCATACCCCGTGAAAAGGGTAAAAAATATGAAGTGCAGGCTGTCCATGTTGAGGAATTGAACGACGTAGCACACAAAAATAACTTCCTGGTAACCCTGGTTGACGGGAATGGCAAGATTATTAAAGAGAACTAACAGAACTGGATTTTGATCAGGGGCTCTACCGATTTTTTTATGTGTATTGTGTCTGGGTGGTTCTTGCCAATTGAAATTGAAGACGTGTTTAATGTATACCCAATGTTCACCTGAGATGTACTGAAACGCTCTTAGAGACAGTAAATATTGTCTAAGTTTCTTGCGTATTTTAGAAGTAAACAGGTAAGCATTCCAATGGGTACAAACTCGCATTCCCTAGTATGCTGAGTTCTACAGCCGAAGATTTCACGTCTGACACTGTCTGAACTGATGAAAAAGCGGACTTGGAGTGGTTGCATGATATCAAGCCGGAACCTGAATATATGCGAATGGTGCCGGATCAAATTATCTCTACAGGAGAATCGACGTGGGCTTGAAAATAGCTGTTGGCGGTAAAGGTGGCGTGGGAAAAACTACGGTAACTGCATTACTGGCCCGTTGCCTGGCCGCTGGGGGAAAGAACAGGGTGATCGCCATAGACGCAGACCCGGTGGCGAATCTGGCTGCGGGTTTGGGCATCCCGGAGGAAGAACCGATCACACCTATCGCTGAGCTTTCTGATCTTATCTCAGAGCGCACTGGGGCCAAACCTGGAACCATGGGTGGTTTTTTTACCTTGAACCCAAAAGTTGACGATATTCCGGATCGTTTCTCAAAAGAAAAGGATGGCGTCAAACTGCTGGTTATGGGAACTGTTCAGAGTGGTGGTTCCGGGTGTATCTGTCCTGAGAGTACAATTTTAAAAGCATTGATGAATCACCTGGTACTGTTCAGGGATGAGATTGTGTTAATGGACATGGAGGCCGGGGTCGAGCATCTTGGCCGGGCAACTTCAGGTTCGGTTGACGCATTGGTTGTAGTTGTAAACCCTGGCGCACGCAGTAGGAATGCGGCCCATAAAATCCGTAAGCTCGGCGAAGACATCGGCATAAAGAATATTGTTATCTTAGGCAACCGGGTTCGAAGTGAAGAAGATATAGAACTGATCCGGGAGTCTCTGCCGGACTTTCCATTGCTGGGTTGTATTCCTGAGCATGATGAAATAGTTAAAGCGGACCGAATGGGACGAAGGCCTTTTGATGCCACCATCAATGATGTCCCCCAGGAGCTCCTTGATATAGCAGAAACACTGCAGGGCTACGCTAAAAATTAGTACCGGCCCGAATATCTTCTCAAGCTATTTCCAGATGTGACTCCAGCAGATTTCATAGATAATCTGCTGGAGTCATCCTCGAATTTTCCAGATTTTCCCCTGCGCAGAGCTGCCTTTTTTCAGGTCTCTTTTCTCATAAAGATTCAGTCAATCTTACAATCGGTTTTCTCATAATCGTCAGCTTAGAAAGTTAGGTGACAGATGTGAGCTGTGAGACGCGACCGATTGGCAAGTGACCAATCCCATGAATCGTTATAGCATTAAGCTGTTACTCCTCACGCCTCATTCCTTGAAACGAAGTTTTAGCGGTAATCATATTTTACAATTATTCCTTATATGATCAATCCTCACTTAATGATTGATCATTGGTATCCGTTGGAGATACAGCAATAAATATCCTGGTAGAAAACCCACTTTAGCCGACTCATAGCGCTGATTTCATACTTCCTTTGCATTGAAACGACCAAATTGAGATACAGTAAAAATCCTCCGAGCCCACAGCATCTTCATAGAGAGGAAATTTTTACTGGACACTTGGATTATTCATACTCTTTCTTTTACACTTAATTATCAGCTGGTCTGGGCAGCAATGAAGGGAGTGGGCCCTCATTGGTCATGCTGCAATTAAGGAAAGTTTCGGAATACCAGTTAAATGTGTTCAGTAACTATTGACACTGCCACTATGTGGAGGTATAAATTTGGGTAGGTGGGAATGATTCCTAGTGCCAAATGTGATTAGATCTCACTGCCGTAACAATGTCTTAGCAGACTCTTGATGTGTAACACAGTGACGTAGACTAGACATCACGCCAGATCAGCGTTGGCGATTTGTCGGAACAATGAGACGTATACCAACTTATTTACATCGGAGGCAGTATGGCGAAGCTCAAAGAACTGATTCGGCCTGAAGATATTACAACCTGTGATTCTACACAGCAGATGATCGTTAAAGCCAGGAAAGATGGTGTAGAGTTGTTTTTTGATCGGGCAGAGAACATGCGTCCATGTCCTATTGGTAGTGATTCTGCATGTTGTAAGAACTGCTCCATGGGACCATGTCGGCTGAACACCAAAGACCCGTACTCCAGGGTCGGTATTTGTGGCGCAACCATAGACACAATTGTAGCCAGAAACTTTGGCCGAATGGTTGCTGCGGGAACAGCGGCTCATACAGATCATGGCATGGCGATGCTTGACCTGTTTCGTGGAGTAATTGAAGGTACCGTAAAAGATTTTGAGATCAAAGATCCAATCAAATTGCGTGAAGTTGCAGAGTCTCTTGAAATTCCAACCGAAAACCGGCCATTGCTTGACATAGCAAAGGATCTCTACAAAGAGTTGGAGCGGACCTATACCCAGGTTGATGGCGAGATTCCACTTGTTAAACGTGTCCCACCCGAAACCCTTGAGACGTGGAGGCAGGAGGGCATTGTGCCCCGTGGTGCAATGCGTGAAATTATGGAGATGATGCATCGTACCGCGATCGGTGTCGATCAGGATTACGAGAATCTGACCAAACAGATTTCAAGGACTGCGCTTGCCGACGGTTGGGGTGGCTCAATGGTGTCGACGGATATCTCAGATATTCTTTTCGGTACCCCAGCTCCGGTGGAGGTTGAGGTGGATATGGGGGTCTTGAAAGAAGATCAGGTTAATATCATCGTTCATGGCCATGAGCCGATTCTGCTGGAATCAATGATTGTCTCAGCAGGCTCTCCCACTCTGAACAAGAAGGCGGTAGAGGCTGGTGCGAAGGGGATAAACCTGGTGGGAATGTGCTGTTCTGGCCTTGATGTGCTTTCGAGACACGGCATTCCCCATGCAGGGAACTTTTCCTCCACAGAAGCAGTGCTCGTGTCTGGCGCCGTTGACGCCATGACCGTCGATGTGCAATGTATCAAACAGGATCTTCAAAGAGTCTGTGAATGCTACGACACAGTATTTATTACAACCAATTACAGAGCAAAAATTGAAGGTGCCCGGCATATCGAAATGAACGAGCATGCTCCGCTCGAATGTACTGACGAGATAATTATTCAGGCGATAAGCCGCTTTAAACAAAGGTCCAAAGAAATTCAGATTCCGAGAAATACTGCCAAGGGAATTCACGGATTTTCAAACGAATACATTAAATATATGCTCGGAGGCTCGTTTCGGAGCGGATATGAGCCGCTGAACGCAAATATAATCAATGGTCGCATCAGGGGAGCAGCCGGAGTGGTGGGCTGCACCAATCCTCGTTCAAAACAGGATTTCTCGCATGTAGAACTGGTGAAAGAGCTTATCAAGAATGATGTACTGGTCGTGCAGACAGGTTGTTCCCAGATAGCGCTGGCCAAGGCAGGGCTTACTACCCCGGGCGCTGCAGCCCTGGCGGGGCCAGGCTTGGCTGAAGTTTGTGAAACCGTTGGGATTCCACCTGTTTTAGGACTTGGTGCTTGCGTGGATAATTCGCGAATACTGATGATTCTGGCAGAAATGGTTAAGACAGGCGGGCTGGGTAATTCCATTGCGGATTTACCGGCAGCCGGCTGTGCTCCGGAATGGATGAGCGAGAAAGCGATTGCAATTGGTCAGTACTTTGTCGCTTCAGGTGTTTATACGGTGTTTGGGCATACTTTCCCGATGACTAAGGGTACTAAATTCGAAAAACATCTTTTCAGCGAACTTGAAACCAAAGGTTTTGGAAAGTGGGGATTTGCAGATGACCCTATAGCCATGGCGCGGTTGATGATTGCCCACATAGACAAAAAAAGAATGCAACTTGGTATCGACAAGGGGCAGGAGCGGGTTCTGATGGATATGGCAGACAGACGGGCACTGGAAGATGTATAATTTTATCAGATGTGACAAGGTGGAAGGACCATGTTGAGTCCTTCCACCAGAAATATGCCTGGGCAACCGTTTGTGCAGGGTGTGCTTCGGGTGCTGTTTGATGGTGGAGGATGTCATGAAGGTTTTCGCTGGCAGATATAGCTGGGATGGCAAAAAACATGATGAGCAGGAACCTGTAGCCTGGTTTCCAGGCTCATATAACCTGAAAATCTTCAGACTCGCAGACAGAGGGGTTGGTGTTCGTCACTTAAAACCATACATTTGCATCTATTCAAAGACTGGTGACGGAATGTCCATCTCTGAGAATCCGGAAAAATTTGCCAAGAAAGTCTGCAGCGACTTTTCGATGGAGATTGAGAAGGTGCTATGGGCAGAGGAACTTGGAGATAACAGTGGTGATTTTGATGTGGTTGTCTTTACCAGAAGCGGGAAAATGGGGAGTACCTCTTTTTATAGCATGGAAAAGAGAAAGCCACTTAAAGGGGAAAAAAAGATCATAAAAAGCCAACTCAAGGAGTTGGGGTCTGCGTAAAACAGCTGTAATGATGTTGAGGTACTGTACCTTTATTGAACCAGAGAGAGCTATTTCACAAAGGTTGTTGCGGGCAATCTCATAGGAGCAAATGAGATTGCTGTAAAATTATGTTGAGTTTCAACAAACTACAATGAAAGGAGGCATCTGCATGAGTGATCAACATTGTCCTGGCTTTGAGGCCAATAAGACCTTGAATGAGGTCAAATTGAAATGCCCTGAATGCGGTGTTACTATTGAAATCTTTTCGGATGAAATCGATAAAACTATTAAGTGTCCGGAATGTGGAGTTAAAATAACACCCAAGGATGCTGTGTCTATGTAAAACGATTTTCTGATTACACCTCTTACACCCAGTAAGAACTGATCAGGGGTTGGATGTGAGATGGCGGGCGCATAGGCAGTGTTCAGTATGTGCCTGATGCTCAAACACCATTGAGCACAGTATTGAAAACATGCTTTGATGTAGTGTCACTCCCAACCCCTCTCAAATATTGAGGTGAGGAATTGGTGGTAATTGGACTCGTTCATATTGATCCCTCATCTAAAATGTTCTTTTTGTGATGGGGGATCAATACCCTCTAGTTTAGCACTCTCCTTTCTATATCTCTTGTACCAGCGCATTTTCAGCCTTGTACTGGTTGTCGATATTACGGTTTGATCCTGATTAAGATGAAGTTCAACTTGCTATCAGGGCTTTTGCGGCTGTCTCTTATCTTCCTGAAATTGCGAGGTTAATTTTTCTGTTTGAGCATATCACGTAAATATATGAAATTTATGAAATTGCTTGATATTGGGTTGGCTTTACGCTAGGTTGACGTAAGAATTTGGTTCAACGGTGGTATGAAGTTTTTTGTGGTGCAAACGTTACACAAGGGCTGATCACTTTGAGACAGATCTATTTTCTCAATGTAGCTTTCAAGGTTTACATTTTCCTCCAGGCGGTCAGTCGTTTTAAATGTTTTGCTGTGCGATATGTGCGTATAAACAATTGCTTCCGCACATCTGTGAAACCAAGTTTCCGTTGGCAGTGGTAGGTGTCTTTTAGGGAGTTTTGATTTTGATGAGGAGAGAGATGGAAGCAACTAATGCACTCGAAAGTGGGCCTAAAGGTTTTACGATTCTCTATAGGATCTTAACAGCAATGATGCTGATTGCCGTCATTCCTATTGGGGGGTTGTGGTTCATCAGTATCCACAAGGCGAAACAGGATTGGACGGAGAATGTTTTTCAGGCCCTGGTTCAAGATACTTCGGCCTTGGCGAACAGGGTTGATGAGTGGACTGAATTCAATCTGAGACTTCTCGAGCAGAACAGTAAGTCTCCGGCAATGTTGAGTATGACTGCCGAAGGACAGAATCCGATCCTGAAGTCTATCCAGGATACCTATGACTGGGTGTACCTGGCCTTTACTGTACAGCCGGATGGCGAAAATATCGGCAGGAGTGATGGCAAAGAAACAAAATTTTATGGTGATCGTGATTATTTCAAACAGGTTATGGGTGGGAAAACTATCGGCAAACAGCTGTTGATGGGCAAGACCTCGGGAAAACCTGCTTTAATCCTCGCCAAACCTATACTTTCTGAAAGGCAAAAGATTCAAGGTGTACTCGCCATCGCCATGACACTGGAAGATCTTTCAAAGGCGGTGACAGAAACACGAATTGGCAAGACCGGATATGCGATCTTGCTTGATGAAAACAACCGGTTGCTTGCCCATGGTCTCGGCAGGGTAAAAAACCAGCTACAGGATATGAGTTATCATCCTGTCATGCAGTACAGAGAGAAACTTGCAGGGAGCAATTTTGTTTTTACCGAGAGGGGCAAAAAGATAGTTGCCTATAAATTTAAAACCAGAATGGGTTGGAAGCTTATTGTTCAGCAGGACTATGATGAAGCCTACAGCTCTGCTGTTAAATCGAAAAACCAATCACTTATTCTGCTGGCCGCAACGCTGGTGAGTGTGGTGCTTATGGCCTACCTGCTCGCTAATCATCTGGCAACACCTATCAGGAGATTGACGAAAATTGCCGATGATATCAGTAAAGGCAATCTAAGTGCAGATATTGGCGAAAGGGATAGAGGAGATGAGATAGGGGCTCTTGCGAGGGCAATTGAACGCATGGGCGTAAGTTTGCAAATGGCATTTGACAGACTGCGGAAGAAGAAATGAGCCATGACGAGAGTATTGCATTTGCTGAAATTGTTTCTCTGCTGAAAAGATATTGTGCCGATAAGAGATCAGGCATGATGTACATCGCGACCGATGCCAATCAGTCGGCGCAACTGGTTCTGAACAATGGGGAGATCAGCTATATATACTTCTTCAATAAACGTGGTGATGAAGCCCTGCGGTTGATCCCCGAAATTAAAATGGGCCGGGTTCGATTCAGTGACGGTGGTGCACCGGAACTTAACTGTGAGTTGCCTGATACCGAAGAGATATTACGCTATCTGTCGGCGGTAGCCGGGCTGGGGCCTGCGATTGAATCGAGGACCTATGCAGGTGGTATGTTGAACGAGGACCAGAAAAAAGCACTTGAAGAGGGCTTGGCAATCTTTATTGGTCCTATGGCCACAATAATCTGTGAGGAGCATCTGGCAGACGAGCAGGATTTGGCTACAGCCATTGATAAACTGGCACAGGAGATTCCCTCAGATGAGCAGGCTGTTCAATTTGGCTCTGCAATGAAGAATAAGTTCTCACTATAACGATTGAGCACCCATGACCGGAATTGAAAACCACTCCTGCGAAAGGAGTGGTTTTCACCCTCCGCCTATGATCCGGTTGTTTCGGCAGAGCCATTCAGGTGTCCCGAGATGACTTTTTCTGCAGTATCTCTTCCTGTTGATGTTGCCAGGGTGTTTGGCAATTTTTGCAGATCTTCAGCAGAAACCTTACCAGCTTTAATCTGTTCATCAATTTCCAGAATACGTTTTGCGTCATAAAGGGTTCTGATTTCCGGAGATGATGCGAAATCAGATCGGGTCAGGAGGCCAAGAAGAGAGTGCACTTGCTGTCTCAGCGGAGGCTCGGCCCCAGCTTTGATGAGCAGTTGTTCGACCGTAGTCTGTTTCATTTCGACCTGGTCATTACTCTCCAAGCAATGAACCTCAAGCAGGTAGGCAGCACATAATGTCGGACCAAGGGCCGCCCCTTCCGTTATGGCTATGGGCTCAGCATAACGTGCTAATCTCATCGATCTGCCTATTCGCCTAAAATCACTTCGGAAAAATCTCTTCATTTCAATTGCGACTTTATCTTTAAGAAGGTTGTCGCTGGAAATGACCATTCCTTCGGGGAGAGTCCCGACGCATTGCTCAGCAAATTGACAATAGCTGGCACAACCAAAATCCATTTTCGGGTTTACAAAGCGATGTCCGCAGGAGTGGCACTTTCTCTGGGTGTCATCCTTGTAAAACTCAACGATACTGTTGCACTGTGGGCAGTTGACGTCATAGATCGCTTCTGCATCCCAATACTGGGTATCCTGGCCGGGGCATCGCATATCTACCTCTCTGGCAAAATTCGATAATAGTGGCAGAAAACATTTAAGCGTTTTCTTATTCTATGACAACTCTACAGGAAATCAACATTGAGGTAATTGACCTGAATCAAAAAAAGACGAATAAAAAAGGGTGAGTCGCTAAACTCACCCTTTTGGTATTTGCTATTCTGACTCCCCCTGATCTTCAGCTTGAAAAGCCCAGCTTCAAGAAGTGAGGCGAGAGGGACAAGGGGATAGGGATATTAAGATTTTCCATGTTAACCATGTTTTTCAACGTTGGCCTGAGGTTGCCCTCGCAGTGTCATAAACTCGGGTGACTGTCGGGACCTGTAGTTTTCTGACCAGTGCCGACAATATCTTAGAGGCAGACACCGCCTGAGTTGATGACATATTCGGGTGGAAATGTTTTTCAGGCAGTGATGGTTTCTTCCATCATTTGCTGAACAGCGAGCACAGCGGGTGAAGAATCATCAAGCTCCATAAGCGATCGCTTAGCCATGTCGAATTCGAGCAAAGCCGGGTCATTCGGAATCGTTCCAACTATTTCCACCCCGATTTCATCGACTTCTGCCATGAATGCCTCACCTAAGGTTTCCGGAGCCCGGGTAACTACAATGCCGAGCCGCACAACTTCGAGTTTCAGGCTGTCGAGCATCTCGTAAATACGGCGAAGAGCGCGTAAACCACGCAAAGAGTAATCGGTTACCAGGTAGAGCATATCGACTTTGCCGGAGGTCCTTCTGCTTAGGTGCTCCATGCCGGCTTCGTTGTCGACGATCAGGTGTTTATAGCTGGCGGCGAGACGATCGGTAAAATTATTGAGAATATTGTTGACCATGCAATAACAGCCCTGGCCTTCTTGTCTGCCCATTACCAGCAAATCGAAAGTTGACCGCTCGATGAGGGCCTGCTCAACAAGTGTTTCCAGATAGTTCACCTTATCCATACCGGAAGGGACACCTTGCGGGTCGCGCATATAGTTTTCCCGGATATCTCCTACAGTGGTCGGTACCTCGACTCCCAATGTTTCCCCGAGATTACTATTGGGGTCGGCGTCAACCGCGAGAATCGGTGTTTGACCGGTATTGGAAAGATGACGAATAACGAGGGATGCAACGGTGGTTTTCCCAACGCCGCCTTTGCCAGCAAAAGCTATAACTTTACCCATACTATCTCCGTTCCAGGTTGAAAATGACACGTTGTACTGCACCGGCAGGAAGTTTGGTGTAGAAGTATGGCATGCTTAGAATTGACACGCCATCCATCTAAAACAGCGACATCCTTCCGGGCAAATATAAAGACGAAGAGCGATTCTCTTTTGTCACTCTCCGCTCCGGTTAACCCGACTGTCTCATGAGTCATTCGGGTCAAGTCATAGATAATACCATTCATGGAATTTATGAAAGTAAAAAGCCACCCCGGCGGATAAAAGGATGGCTTTTAATTCATCTATGTTAAAGCGAGAAAATCTATGGAGCTCAGGTAGTTGTTTTGACCTTTTTACGACTCTTCTTGGGCTCGACCGGGGGACCGAGCAGGGATTGTAACGAATCAATGTCATCACTGCTGATGGTCTGATTATCGGGCAGGCCAAGAGTGGTGGGTGGAAGTCCCAGGCATAAACCGAGCAGTTGCGGATACAACAATACGGGGAAGGGCGTATCGGTAGCTTTATCCGGCTGTTTTTTCAGGTTGTTGACCTGGGCGATATCACACTGAAGATAGCAGTATGCGCAGATCGGCACGATAAAATCAACTCCTGCTGCCTGGGCTCCTTTGATTTTTTCATCGAGTAAACTGTTGGCGAGTTCATCATTGATGCCGGCCAGGGCCGCGCCGCAGCATTCGAGCCGCCCTTGCCAGTCGATGCTCTTTGCCCCTGCAGCCTGCATGAGCGAATCGGTAATCGCAGGTACAAAAGAGTCATCGAAATTGGTGATTTTTCGTGGTCGCAGAAGATGACAGCCATGAATCACTGCGCAATCGAGTTTGGTGTATCGGTAGTGGAGTTTGGACTTGATGGTATCAATACCAATCTGGTCATGGAGGATGGTCAGGAAATGTTGCACCTGCGTCTTGCCCGTATATTCCAGACCTTCTCTGGCCAGTACCTCATTGAGTTCAGCGGCAAGAGCTTCGTCATTTGCGAGTACATGCTGTGCTTTTTTCAGGCTCTGGAAGCAGCAGTTGCAGAGCACCATGATGTCGAGGCAGGCTTTCTCAGCCAGGGCGAGATTTCTTGCTGAAGGCAGAATATACGATTTTTCATCGACATTACGCATTGGATAGCCACAGCAGTTAAAATCGTTTTCCACGTGCAGCTCAACATCAAAAACTTTCAATACAGCCTCTGTCGCCGTTGCATATTGCTGTATGCGTATTGGGATGTTACAGCCTTGAAAAAAAGCGTATTTCATGAGCGTTCTCCGGAATCAATTTTCTTCAATGCAGCGTTTTTCAAGTTGTAAAAAATATCGGTGAGTTCAACCTGGTTGGGGCAATGTTCCTGGCACAGGTAGCAGGTCGAGCAACTCCAGATCATTTGAGAGCCCATGGCGACTTCACTGTTACCGATTCCGAGGCTGTAAATGAGCTGATGTGGCAGCATATCAAGAGACTCGACAGGATTGCTGTAACTGCGGACCACGGGGCAGATGTTGGTGCATCGCTGGCAGGAGTAACAACTTTTATAACTGTCATTCAGCATGCCTCCGGCTGGTGAGAGAGACAGTGGCAGGGCAAGGTCCGTGAGTTTTTGGAAGGTTCTGCGAAATATTTCTTCAACTGCCTTCAGCGCCTTGAGATGACTGTCTGGATATCGTTGAGCAAGAGCCAGCGGAAAGGAAAAGTGGCTGATCAGGGTCTTTTCGGGTATGCCGTCTTCCAGAAGCGCGTAACGGGCATTGATGAAGATACCTTTAAGGTTGATTCCGGATGGGCAGATCTCGGTGCACCTGTCACAACTTGTGCAGACGTATAACCCTTCCTGGAGTTGCTTGCGGGTTTGCGGGTCAATCGGATTGCCGGCTGCCAGATGCTTGAGAAACTGCATCTTCTCTGAAGGAAGGATGAAATCATTTTTAAATGATTCGAAAAACATGGAAGAGGAACATTCTGTAGAGCATGATCCGCAGTGGGTGCAGGCAGACAGGCCAACCATCTGACTGGTAAGTGTGTTGGCGAGACCGGGCCCCTCATTCTCTTCTAATTCTTGGGCGCCCGGGCCGACTACGCTTCTTGAAAGAAGGCTGACCGGTGCGGAGATGATATGAAACATCTTGCTGAACGGCAGCCAGGCGAGGAAGGTCAGACAGAACAGTACGTGGAGAAAATAGAACAAGCCTACCGCTGTACTGTCGCCAAGAATCATGGCAAAGGGACGCGTTATACCCTTAAGGCTGTAACTGGCAAAAGCGGAACTGTTTGAGGCGTGGCACTCAATACAGCTGAAGCTGTTCGCCTCGCGACCAAGCTCAATCTGCGCGGCTGGAATTTGGCCAGAGATATTCGGTGAAACAAGACCATTCTCAGCGACCCAGAACGCCTCAACATTGGCAGCTTCTGCCTCGTCGAATGCACCATACTCCTCCATCATCGACTGGAAAACAGTGTAGGAGGATATGCGCGAACCTTCCAGCAGCATTCCTGATAAAATAATTACCCCAACCAGAATCAAGGCAGCCCAGTCACTATTGTAACTTATGAGACGCTTTGACTTGAGCGTGATTCTTCTGAAGACCGCGATACCAATGCCAGCAATAACCATTACTCCGAAGAGGTTACGGAGAAAGAGATATGGGTTCAGGGTAGAGACGTAATTCGTAAAAAGGTTGGCACTGATTACCGACTCCATGGCGTGCATCAAAAGAAGCAGTATGAAACCAGCAAAGATGAGGCTGTGCGCGGTCCAGCGAAGGAGTGATTTCTGCATTATCCGCTTTTGAAAAAGCAGATCGGTGAATATCGATTTGATGAGCGAGATGACCTTGCCGCTGAAAAGAGTGGCAACAACAGCTTGCAGGGCCCAGGTTAGTCTTTGAAAGGGTGAAATAGAGAATGATGGCGGATGAATTCCCTGGGAAAACCATGCGTAGAGTCGGAGCGCCAAACCTACCAGACAGGTGAGAACTGCTAGTGTCAGAAGTATGTTGAAGTTCATAATAGGTCTCTCTACCCTCTGTTATGTTCGTGGTTGAACTTGTTAAGGCTTCACAAAAAACACGCTATGTAATTGGTTATATATTCCTTTCGAATACTGATTACATCTGTGTAGTTGTGCTGCTGGATCCCTCCGTTGTCTTTTCAGCTGGCTAGGTAGTTTTAGATGTATGATATAGTTTCAAGGGCTTATGGTTCAGCATTGGAGTTGATAAAAAAGATTGAGGTAAACGTTTGTCAGAGGCTCCTTGATTTATAACGTGTATTGTTTGCCAAATCCATATTCTTATAAAGTTTTTTGCATAAATATCTAAATTTGTATAGGGATTGATCAAGCTTCTAAGGGAATAGGTTGTTTAAATATCTTTCTTCTAACTGCCAAAGTTGTATGAGGCTTTTATCATTGGAATTCTGTCAGCCATTAAATTACACCTGGCGAGCCCTGTGGGACGCTTATTACCCCTAATCTTTAGCTTGAAAAGGGGAGGAGAGAGGTGTGAGGCGTGACAGATGGGCAAATGTTTTTTCTTGAATAGATTCATTAGGTCGTGTTGCAGGAAACGCTTCCTGAAGGTTAATATAGTACACCTTTCCACCTAACTCCTTGCTCCTCACGCCTCTTGCTTCGTGAAGCAGCGCGTGAGGGATAATCAGGAATATCTATCAACAGATAGAGCAATATGGAAAATCGTCGTTAACCGGTTCTTCCGGAAGTTCGAGAACAATTGTCGTACCGTCATCGCCCGTTTCCTTGAGGTAAATTTCTCCTGCGTTTTCCTGCATTATGCCATATGCCATGCTGAGTCCGAGACCAGTACCCTTACCGGGTTGTTTGGTGGTAAAGAAAGGATCAAAAATCTTCGAGCGAATCTCGCTGCTGATACCGTCACCGGAGTCCTTAATTTCAATAAAAGCTTTGAAGTCTTCGGTTTTATAGGTTGTAAGGGTGAGGGTGCCATTTCCTCCCATGGCGTCGAAGGCGTTCAGCAAGAGGTTGATAACCACCTGACAAAGCTGATTCTTATCTGCGTTAACAAGTATTGGCCGTTCATCGTAATTCTTGATAATTTTGACATTGATAAAGAGTTTTTGATCCCGGATCAGGCCCAGACTTTCATTGACCATATTGTTGAGATAAAAAATAGCTCGTGACGGGCTGGTCTGTCGTGAGTAGGCCAGCAGGTTTTTGACAATCGAGGTGCAACGCTCTGCGTCCTCAAGAATAAAACGGAGATTCTCAGAAAACGGGTGGTCAGACTCAAGCGCGTTATACATGATATTGCCGTAAAGCAGAATCGAGGTGAGCGGGTTGTTGATCTCGTGGGCGACTCCGGCAGCAAGGCGTCCGATAGATGCGAGTTTTTCAGAGTGGGCCAGTTGGACCTCTGTTTCCTTGAGCCTTCTGGCGACAGCGTGCTTTTCACGAAGGTCATTGAATATGGCTGCGGTGGCTGTCTCTGTACCATCCTCGTAAATTATGGCCGCAGTCATTTCCACAGGGATCGATTCACCTGATCGAGAGACTATTGCCACGTTGGTGACAGGGAGTTTACCCCGGCCGCCGATGGACTCATCACGCAGGTCCTCCATTATTGCCCGCGCCACGCCGGGGGGGTAGAAATCCTCAATGCTTATTGATTCTTCATCCAGGAGTGAATAGCCGAATAACTTTTCAGCTGCTTCATTGACCAGAATGATTTCCCCACTACGGTCTGCTGCAACAATGGCGCTGACTGAGCTTTGCACAACCTTATCGATCAACTCCCGCATTTTTGAGTATTTTCGCTCAAGATGCTTGATTTTACTAATATCCCTGATTGATTCAATGATGTATTTTACTTCGCCGTTATCATCGAGGATGGGGGAGAAGAAGCGTTCTTCCCACTTGAGGTTACCGGAAAGATCTGTAGATTTTATCTGGATCGATTGTGTGGTGCCGGTTTCGACCGCAATTTGATGGGGGCACCGTTCAGTGGTACAGGGCAGAAATGAGGCGAGGAGCTGATTGTTTTTTTTATCATAACAGCATCGGCCTGCCAGTTCTTCACGACTGGTTTGAAATCGTTCGTAAAAAACTTTGTTGGCGGCAATAATCTCTCTTTCCCTGTTCAGTATCAGGGTAGGATGAGAGAGCGAATCAAATATTCGTATCCGCCAGTCGAGTTCGTCCAAAAAACGTTCCATGCCAGTAACAACTCCATAAATGAGATTTAAAGGGTGTTCAATTTCGCAGCAGGTCTTTTCTGGCTTTGGGTTCAGGAACTACAAATGATGCTGAAAGTATATTTCGGGCTTCTTCGGCTTTGCCTTCCTCCACTATCAGATAGACACTGGTGCCGGTACAACTCGCGGCATAAATCAGTATATCGCTTTGAGCCAAAGTGCTGAAGGTTGCTTCGGCGATTCCATACCTGTCCTGAAAGTGGGGGCCATGAAAGGAGAGCAATTCGACCTTGTGAGGTTCGCGTACCAACACATCCTCGGATGTAGCTGCAATCTGGCAGAATATTCTGACAACGGTATCTGCATCTTCGTTGTCGGTGGCAATACAGAAACGATATCTGCGTTCAGAGTCCTGCTGAACCAGAGTCATGGTGAAACCTTTATTATTGCGGGCTAACTGGTCTGCACGTTCACCTGCGGCCTCAAGCTTGTCAAACGGCAAGTCCAGTTCGATCAGGGATATGTTACGCTTGATTTCATAGCCATAAACCCGTACTACCGGTTCCCAATATACTGCAATCGTTTCCAAATCGTACCTCCATGAAGCTGAGGGAGAAAGTATCAGGGGCTGATCTGTCGAATGCGAAATTCCTGACGAAATGGCGAGTGATTATCCGGCAGATCGAGAACCTTCGCTAAAGCTGATAGTGCAGCGTCGTATTGGCTAAAATCAGTCAGGATGGACAAGGCCGAGACGGAAGTACAGAGGCCATTAATTGGCAGTCCATCTCCAACTAATGTTGAGAGAACCTTACCTAATAATGAAAAATTATGTTTGTGGGGGTATATGCTCAGTGCCCCGACGGTTGAATGAATCGTAATATTCTTCCCTGCCGGTTTCATTCCCGTAAGCGCGGCGAGGGTGGTATCTGTATATTCGGGGAGTGTGCAAAAGTTGGTTGTAACGGAACTTTTTTCAGCGTACAGCGATTGGCTGAGAAAGAAAATGTTGATCTGTTGACGGGAAAGTGTGCGGAGTGCCGAAAGCAGGGCGCACGGCTGGTGTATGCGGCGTGAGTACTTGAATAGAACAAGCTCGGGGCTGAGCTTTATTCCGCCAACACTGAGACGATTCTCTGTTCTTGCAAGCTCTCTATCCATGGACCTCCATAGTGGAGATGAGCGGTTTTAGAGGTTTTCATGCAAAAAAACGAAAAACGAACACAACCCGCGAATGTCACATGTTTATGGAAAATGCGGGATTACGTGCTGCAATTTGAAATATATCAGAAAAACTGCTGCAGGGTATGGACTTGCCTCTACCGCTGCAGCAGTTGTACTACTGTGTAAAGTCACCTGTAGAGCGAACTTTATATACTACAGATTGTCACGAACTATCCCGACGAGTTTATCCAGGTCAATCGGCTTGGAGATAAAATCATCAGCGAGGGTAGTCTTGCCCCCCAGATGGGTATAGTTGGTGGTACCGATAGCCTCGGTAACAGCGGTTAACAGGACAATATTGATATCCTTGTAGTCGTCTGATGTTTTAAGTTCATCACACAGAGTGTAGCCATCCTTTCTGGGCATCATTACATCGAGCACCATGAGATCGGGACGTTCTTCCTGAATCCTGTCCATAGCCTCAATGCCATCATACGCCTTGGCTACCCGGAAGTGTTCATTTTCCAGTTTCATGGAGACCATTTCCACGAGATCTGTATCGTCATCTACGACCAAAATCAGTTGCTTATCGCTCACGTGTACTTCCTCCTTGCACAAGGTTGAATTGATATCATCCTAACACGCATTTATACTTGAGGGCGTGGCAGAAGTCCCGCTCTTTCGCAAATTTCCTCAACTTTTTCTTCCCATTCGATAGCCATGATATGGAACCCGGCGACGCCCTCGATCTTTTTGATGCGCTCGATAGCCTCAACGCAGATCTTGACGCCTTCTTCAGGCTGTTGCTCTTTAGGAACAGACGCCATGCGATCGACAATCTCTTGAGGAACGTCCATCCCCGGCACTCTGTTCTTCATGAAACGTGCGGCACCGACAGATTTAATCGGTGTAACACCAGCCATAATGTAGGCTTTCTTGTGCAGACCCATTTTGCGTACGCCTTCCATCCACTCTTCAAACTTGGGAATGTTGAAGATGCACTGGGTCTGGATAAAGTCAGCCCCGGCGTTGATCTTCTTGGCGAGACGCATTACACGAAGCTCAAACGGATCGGCAAATGGGTTGGCGGCGGCACCGATGAACATCTTGGGCGCACCCTTGATTTCGGCTCCACCCTGGAATTTGCCTTCGTCACGCATATCTTTGACCATCTGGATCAGCTGGACAGAGTCGATATCATGAACGTTGGCTGCCATTGGGTGATCGCCAAATTTGGTATGATCGCCGGAGAGACAGAGCATGGTATCTATGCCAAGAGAGTAGGCGCCAATGATATCTGCCTGCATGGCCAGACGGTTACGGTCACGGGTTACCATCTGCAATAAGGGATTCAGCCCTTCTTGTTTACAGATGACGGAGGCAGCAAAGCTGGACATGCGTACCATAGCTGTCTGGTTATCGGTGATGTTGACGGCATCGACCACACCCTCCAGGTATTTGGCTTTCTCCCGGACCTTATCAGGCATCGCTCCGCGTGGGGGACCACATTCCCCGGTAACTGCAAGATGGCCTGCTGCGAGTACTTTTTCTAATCTGCTCTCAGTTTTCATTCTGCCAAGTCCTCTCTGATGATCTTACGGGGTCCACTGCCATAACCGGTACGCCAGTCTTTTGCAGGATTAATCTTTACAAAGTTTTCGGTCTGACCGAGAGCCTTGAGGCGATCCCAGATCAGCTGCCAGGCGCAATCGACCTCGGGGTCGATTTCGCAGCTGCCTTTCGTTGAACCACCACAAGGACCATTCATCAATTTCTTGGCACAGCGAGCGATGGGGCAGATGCCACCGGTCTCGCCAAGCAGGCAGTTACCGCAGCCCTGGCATCTTTCGGCCCAGACTCCCTGCTGCTCCGAGGCACCCATGAACTTGGTGTTTACAGCAGGGAAAACAGGCTTGTCTTTATAGCGACCGGCCAGGGTCTGTACGCCACAACCGCAGGCCATGGACATGATGGCATCGGCCTCGTCAGCCATGGTGATCAGTTCTTCCACATATTCAGGGTCGCACTGGCGCTCCAGGGTGTGTTCCCGTATTTCAATATTCTTGCCTTTCTGCAACATGGACATCTGCAGACCCGAGGCGAGTAAGCCGACTTCTTTGCGTCCACCGGCGGCACAGACGGTGACGCACTCGTTGCAGCCGACAAGAAGAATCTTCTGGTAAGGTGAGATGTACTCAATCAGTTCTTCTAGAGGTTTACGTTCAGCGGTGATCATTGTAATTCACTCTCCTTCTTGGTTTTACCTGCCATCACGCCGCCTGCCCTTTAAGCTGGGCGGTGGCGACATTGATCGGGCTCGGGCCGAGCTCGCGAATTTTTTCCGTCATCTCTTTTGCGGTTTCCGCAAACTGGTTTCCCATGCCGGCCGACATACGGTACATGGCCAGACGTTCAGGGTCGATACCCAATTCATCAAGATATTTCTGAACGTATTTGACCCTGTTTGCAGCCTGGTCGTTCCCTTTCTTGAAATGACAATCTCCTTTCAGGCAACCGGCCACATAGACCCCGTCGGCGCCTTTTTCAAAGGCCTTTACCAGGTGCAGGGCGTCTACTTTGCAGGAGCAGGGTACCCGAATGATTTTGACATTGGAGGGATAGGCAATACGCTGGCTACCTGCCATATCCGCCGCTGTATAGGCACAGTAGTGGCAACAGAAAGCCACAATTACCGGTTCAAAAGTTTCCATTATGCGTTCACCTTCAGAAAGAGTTCCTGGAGTTTGGCGAGTATGCGGTCATCCTCGAATTCCATAAGCTGTATGGCCTTGGCAGGACATTCTGAAGCACAGGCACCACAACCCTGGCACTTGGCCGGATCAATCTCGGAATAGCCGTCTGCGTTAATGAACGGCACGTCAAAAGGACAGGCGCGTACACAAACCAGGCAAGCTGCACATTTATCGCCGTCAACCCGTGCCACCCGTGCGCCAAGGTTGATGGTATCCTTGGTCAGCATGGTGAGCGCTCTGGAAGCAGCAGCTCTGGCCTGGGAGACACTCTCGCGAATGGACTTCGGTGAGTGGGCGGTACCGGCGATAAAAAAGCCGGGTTCAGGGAGGTCAACCGGTCGCAACTTGATATGATCTTCAAGGAAATAGCCGTCGTGGGTCCGCGGCAATTTGAAGATCATCGCAATCTCCTCGTTGGTGTCCTGATCGGCGATCAGGCCGGTGGAGAGACAGAGCTGGTCGGCGCTTACGGTAATCTCTCTGCCCAGAAGCGGGTCGGTGAAGGTTACGTCGATCAGGCCGTCGGCCTCGGCTACCTGTGGCAGGTTGTCGAGGTCGTAGCGGACGAAGATGACACCTTTTTCTCTGGCCTTGCGATAGTACTCTTCCTGGAAACCGTAGGTGCGCATGTCGCGGTAGAGTACGAAAATTCTGGCCTCCGGGTTGATATCAGTTATCCGCAGAGCATTTTTGATCGCATTCTGGCAACAGATGCGTGAACAATTTGGATTATCCTCGTTGCGGGAGCCAACGCATTGGATCATCACGACGTTGTCCCAGCTTTTCACCAACTCAGGAGTTTCGTCGAGAATGTTCTGAATCTCGATCTGGGTACCTACCTTGTCAGACCTGTCGAGCAGGTACTGATCCGGGCGGTTTGGTTTGGCACCGGTGGCAAGGATTGTCACGCCATGGGAGATCTGGCGATAGAATAACTGCTTGCCTACCTGCATGCCGGTCTTGAACATGCCGGGCATACCGGTATGGTCGACGATAAGAGCACGGGTAATAACCTCGATGTTTTCGTGACTATTAACCTTTTCTATCAATTCTGCCAGGAATGCTTTAACGTCGGCACCCTCGAGGGTCTTGCTGAGCATACTGGTTATACCGCCAAGCTGATCAAACTTCTCTGCCAGATATACCTTGGAACCCTGATCAGCCAATTCGATAGCAGCGGTCATACCCGCCACACCGCCGCCTACCACGAGGGCGTCTTTGTTCATCGGCAGGGTCTGGTCGGCAAGAGGTTGTGCCTTTAATACGCCGCCCACAGCCATCTTGATAAGATCTTCGGCCTTGGCGGTCGCTCTTGCGGGATCACCTGGATGGACCCAGGTTGCCTGCTCACGTATATTGGCGATTTCAAGCAGATACTTGTTGAGACCTGTGGAACGGAGCAGATCCTGGAATTTCTCCTGGTGGGTGCGTGGGGAGCAGCCGCCTATAACAACGCGGTTTAATCCCTGCTCCTCGATGGTAGCCTTGATGGTTGCCATCGATTCCCTGCTGCAGCCATGCCCGACAGCCTGGGCCACGGCAACATTGGAGATCTTGCCGGCGCTCTCGACAAGTTGTTCAACATTGACGGTATTACCTATATTCTCACCGCATTCACAGACAAAGACACCAACTTTGGGTGCTTCATTTGCAACTTCGCGCTCGGCTGGGAACAGTTCTGAGGCATGTTTGGTTTTCTTGACGGACTCGACATCGCGAGAGGCCATACAGGCAGCGGCACTTGCCTGGATCATGGTCTCGGGGATATCTTTCGGCGCCTGGTAGGCACCACAAACATAGATACCGGGAACCGAGGTTGCCTGCGGGTTGAACGACTCGGTTTTAGGAAAGCCGTCGCTGCGCAGTTCGATACCCATCTTTTCGGCCAGCACCTTGACGTCGTCACCAACCTTGAAGCCGGTGGAGAGAACCACCATGTCGAATGCTTCGTCATGCTGCTCGGTTGACCCGTCGTTGGTGTAGGAGAGCAGGAGTTTCTCCTCGCCTTCAGGCTGGAGGATACTATGTGGCCGGCTATGTACGAAACGAACGCCGAACTCATCTTTGGCGCGGGTATAAAGCAACTCGTAGTCTTTACCGAAAGTACGCATATCCATATAGAATATGGTCGCTTCAATATCGTCACCGAAACGCTCCCTGGTAACCATGGCTTCTTTCATGGCGAACATACAACAGGCACTGGAGCAATGCTCACCGGCACCTTTTTGCAGACCGCGTGAGCCGATACATTGAATCCAGGCGACTTTCTTTGGTGGCTCACCATTGGAGGGACGAACCAGCTTGCCCTGGGTAGGACCGGATGCAGAAAGAATACGCTCGTACTCCAGGCTGGTTACCACGTCTGGTTGTGTTGCATAGGCCAGATAGTCGAGGTGGCTCGGATCAAAAAGAGATGCGCCGGGGCTGAAAACGATAGCTCCGCATTTCAATTCCTGATTGCGACCGATATCGTCCGGGTTGATAGCGCCGGCCGGGCACACCTTCATAAGTGCTTCCACATCGTCGCATTTAGTCAGATCGATGGCGAATGCCTGTGGAGTGGCTTGCGGGTACCGCATGCAGGTAGGCGCGCGGTGATCGAGACCGGGAGTGAAGGTTACGCACTCCGGAAAAGCCTTATGGCATTCACCACAGGCTGTACATTTATCAAGATTGACGTATCGTGGGGCAGTGGTAAGGCTGACGGTGAAGTTGCCTTTTTCGCCTTGAACGTCGGTGACGCTGGTGAGTGCCAGTAGATCGATATGATCCTGCCTGCTGCTCTCAGAGAGATTGGGAGCCAGTGTACAGAGATCACAGTTATTGGTGGGGAAGGTTCTGTCCAGCTGGGTCATAAGGCCGCCAATAGCGGGGGCCTTATCCACCAGCACAACATCCTTCTCCGCCTCGGCAAGATCAAGAGCAGTACGAATACCACCCATGCCTCCACCGATAACAAGTACCTTGTTGCTGCTTTGAAGTTTATTTGTGTTCTGCATTTCTACCCTTCATTTGCACAGGTTACGCAGGGTTAAACGAAATAATCGGTCAATCCTTCTGCAATATGCCGCCTCTAATTACATTCCTGCCGCGTCCAGGATCTCAGGCAGCTTGTGTTCCCAGCCGAGCGTCTGCACCAGCACGCCTTGGGTCATTTCACGTAATGCTGCAATGGTCTCACCTGCAATCTTGACCCCCTCCTGGTCGCGGTTGGGGGATTTACGGATACGGTTGATGAGCTCATTGGAGATTTGGGAGCTGGGTTCCGTGGTGGCTATGTACTGGGCTATAGCCAGTGACTTGATGAGAAATACGGTCGGAATAACAGGAACGCCCAGTTCGCGAACCTTGGAGTAAAAGCCACTGAAGTGCGTTATATCAAACACCGCCGGGGTGATGACAAATGAGGCACCTGCTGCCACTTTGTCTTTGGCCAGTTTGAGTTGCTGTACCATTTGCGCTTCATCGGCAAAAGGTTCGATAGTGCAACCGGTGGTGAATGTGGGAACGCCGTCAAGTTCGAAACCTTCCATGTCCTTTCCACGCTGTAGTTGAGCAATGCCTTTCAGCAACTCAACTTCGTTGAGGTCATTGACCACGACAGCTTCAGGATGGTCTCCATTTTCAATATCCTCGCTATGGGCAACAATAAGGTTCTGGATACCAAGTACATGGGCCGCGAGAATGTCACCCTGCAGGGCCATTCTGTTGCGGTCACGGCAATACACATGCAGAATTGACTCGATACCCTGCTGCTGCATCAGCACGCCGCCGGCGATGCTGCTCATTCGCATAATACCGTTGTCCATGTCCGGGATGACAACTCCGTCGATCTTCCCTTTCATTCTGCGGGCGTCATTCACCAGCCTTGAGATATTCACCCCCTTGGGTGTGTGCATCTCGGCCAGAACAACAAACTCGTTCGCTGCTAATCGCTTTTGAAAACTCATACGTTTCTGCTCCCTTCATTCCTGTAAGTTGTGATCAGCTCCAGGACATTGGTGAAAACATCGTATGGCCACTAAAAAAGAGCTGTTTCGGGGTGAAAAACGTCTACGTCTTTTAAATCTTCTCCTAAATATTCCCGCTCATTGGGACCTAAAATTCCCAGCGAGAGGCAGATGAGTGTCCAGAGATGGACAGTGCTGTATGTTCCGCCGAAATGATGGCCGATGTCATGGACCTGAGCGTGACAGTTATGGCAGCCGGTGATGCAGTAATCGGCTCCGGTTTCGATAATCTGGTCGAACTTCTTCTTGCCGTAGGCCCTGCGTTCTTCAGGGTATCCAGACTGCAGGAAGCCACCGCCACCGCCGCAGCAGTAGTTGTTGGATTTGTTTGGTGTCATCTCGATGACATTTTCTTCACCGACCACTGATTTTATTACAAAACGGAGGTCATCGGCCACAGCGTCACCATAGCCCTTTCTGACGATCTGACATGGATCCTGGATGGTGAACTTGATCTTGCGATCGCGGTTCCAGTCGGAGTTCACCTTGAGTCGACCCTCACGGATCCACTTGGCGTAATATTGATAGATGGATGCAACTTCAAAGTTATGCTCAACACCGAATTTTTTCAGTCCGGCCCGGACTGAGAATGTGATGTGTCCTCATTCCGTATTGAGAAAGACTTTTGTCCCCAACTCGTTGGCCTGGTTGGCCGAGACCCGGGTAACATGCTCCCAGCATTCATTGTCGGCCAGGAACAGGCAGTAATTTTCTGCCGCCCAACCTTTGGAACCGTACGTCCAGTCTACTCCTGCCAGGTGCAGGATCTTCCAGAGCGGTACCAGTTCATCCGGTTCGGTTACCGGTTCACGGGAGTTCTGATTCAGGAAAAAATGGGCGCCGGGTTTATCAATGGGCGCTGCCATATCCTTAAACTCGGGCTGTGATTCCTGATATTCGGCCAGAACGTCTTCGACCACGAAGATGAAGTCGTCGGGAGCGGTTCCCATGGCGCTGTTGGAGGGGTTCCTCAGGGCCATGTCGCAGGAGTCGCGAATACCCTTGGGGCGTTCATCACGCGGCCAGCTGGCGCGGGCGTTGAAAACCAGTTGAGGAATGTCGATTTGCATGGGGCAGACGTAGATACATCTCTGGCACATAGTGCACATCCAGACCCATGGTGATTTGGTTGCCTCTTCATCCATGCCCATGGCACACATGCGCAGGAATTTGCGCGGATCCATGTCTGAAAGTCCCGTAGCCGGGCACCCTGAGGCGCAAGCGCCACAGGTGAGACATAGATTGAGGTTCCCGCCTGTCGGCAGGATCTCCTTTACCTGGTCGATGAAGAAGCTCTCTTTCTTGCCTTTGATTTTGATACTGCTTTCTGCCATAAACTCAATCCTCTTTCTGCCCTGCCCGCGTTATGGAGCAGGTAAATTCGATTGTCAGTCAGAACAAAAAACATCATTTTTCAGGCTGCTATGGCTGATATCACCATTATGTTGTTAGTTGACCTCCGTTTTATATTTCTGGGTTTTACTGAATACTCTGCATGCGCGAATCGTTTAAGCATGCTTGATAAGCGTCTGTGATACTCTCACGGGCGCTGGAAGGCGGGATCTTTTCAGGGGGAGTGTGATCTGGGATAAGCCAGTTCAGGGATACGGAGCATAGCGGTTCGGTAACGCTTGCAAATGCGAGCGGAAGAGAACGGGAAATATGATAGTTGGTTACATACCATACCGCTGGTGTCCGTTAAGTGTCATCAGTGTTGGAGACAGTTGTCGGCCCAAACATGGGGGGACAATTATCTCATATCTAAGTTGGCCTGTTTCCTGCCATAACCAATGAGGCAGAACCGAATTTACTGAGAGGATTTTTAAAAGTCAATTGTTTAGATTAGGCTGTAACTTACTACAGGGGCTTGAGAAAACGGAGCCGAGCGACCGATCGTCAACGCGCGGGTGAGCTGCAATTCAGTAGTTTCGGGTAATTAGGATTGTGTTGGAATTTTGCACCAGAAAAATAATTGATAAATAGAGCTGTATATCAGTAAGAGTTATGAAATTACTAAATAAATCTGAATGAATTTTCGTGGCAGCAACGTTTGCACAATTGGTCGAAAATGTGGTGCCAGGAGTGGTTCTGTGGCACCACAAAAGGGCTAGGCGCGGGTGAAATCTTTAATGCGACCACTGCCCTGGTATTGAGCGTTCCGGATCTGTTTTACGTAATTGAGGACGATATCCCACTTGTTGAGAGGGCTGATCAGGTAAATGCCATCTATCATGGTGGCGACCTGGTCAATCAGTTGGGCAGTAAACTCAAGTGCGACCTTGCGCTGGTCGGCAACCTGGTCGTACCTGGCAAGTTGCTCACGCACTTTTGACGGGACATGGATTCCTGGAACTTCGTTATGTAGAAATTCCGCATTGCGAAGGGAGATGAGTGGAAATATCCCAGGGAAGATCATGGCATTAATGTGGGAAGTCTTCTCCACCATCTGCGATATCGCTTCAGCCGAAAATAGCGGTTGCGTCATAACAAAGCGGGCCCCGAGTTCAACTTTCTTTTCCAGGCGGCGAATCTGGAAATCGGGGTTTTGCGGCCTGAAGCTAAAGGCTGCACCGATGGAAAAATCAGTATTTTTTTTAAGTGATTTCCCTGCCATGTTGGCACCATTGTTGAGACCGTTCAGCATGGAGATAATGCCGTGGGAGCGTAGATCAAAAACGCCGCTTACGCCAGGCTGGTCGGTGCCTGTGGCTGAGTCGCCGGTTACCCCGAGAACCGCAGGGATGTCGAGCAGGTGTGCTTCCATCATCCGGGCCTGAAGAGCAAGCGCATTGAGGTCCCGCCCGGTCTGATGAAGAATGGTTGAGATTTTTGCCTGTTTCTGAATAAGCGAGGCGAGACCAAGGTTGCCGGTTCGCAGTATCGCCAGGGGGTTCTCGGCAAGGGATATGGCATCGGTACCTGCCTCGGCAAGTTTTTCAGCCCCTGTCAGCACATGTTCGATGTCTAGATGGGTGGGCGGGTCAAGTTCCACAATTATTGGCAGGCGATCACCGGTAAGGCCAGCCAGAAATTTGCCTGGCCCGGCAGTTCTTTCACTGTCAGGTTCAGTAGCGGCCTGCGCTACCGCAGAGTGTGCCGTTGGGCGGACAGGTTTAATTTTGAGGACCGATTTGAATTGCTGGATATGAGCAGGTGTTGTGCCGCAGCAACCGCCGATAAGATGGACGCCGCCGCGTATCATCTCGGCCGCTTTTTTGGCCATGTAGTCCGGCTGGGCCGGATAAATGGTTCTGTGTCCTATCATCTCCGGCATACCGGCATTCGGGAAAGCGGAGAGAATAGCCTTGCCACCGCCTGCCTGGGCCATTTTTCTGATCGCGGTAGCGGCGGTATCGACGCCACGGCCGCAGTTGGTGCCGATAACATCGGCTCCGGCACGAAGCATCGCTTCACCGCAATGGAGGGCGTCCTCCCCGTGGGTGGTGGTGCCACCGGTCGGGAAGACCATCTGGGCAATGATGGGCATATCCGTAACAGTTTCTTTTGCCACTTCAAGAGCAAGCAGCATTTCGTCGAGACTGCTGAAGGTTTCGATAATGAATGCGTCGACTCCGCCTTCGGCAAGACCCAGGAACTGTTCCCGAAAAGAATCCCTGATCTCATCTATGGTTGTCTCTTCATCGATAAGCGGAAAGCGGATCCCAGATGGGCCGACGGAACCTGCGACAAAGACTTTGCCGCCAGCGGCCTTTACCGCAATTTCAGCGCCGGCCCGGTTGATTTCCCGTTGCGAATCGCCAAAACCCATTGGTTCGAGTTGATAGCGACTGGCGCCGAAGGTGTTTGTCTCTATGAGTTGGCTGCCGGCTCGAATGTACTCTTCATGGGCGTTATGTACCGTCTCGGGAGACTGCAAGTTGAGCAGGTCTATGTTCTTGTCCCGGCTTACTCCGCACTGGTAAAGGTAGGCACCAAGTGCGCCGTCGCCGAGGATGACCCGGTCCTGTATATATTCAAGAAAATTGGGCTTCATGCTGATTCTAATCAAGGAATTGGGGGAAAGCCGGACTAATTACTGCGAGCAGGAGCAGACAGCTGGGGTGTGACCAGACACAGTGAGGAACGCGCGGCAGAGAATTGTGAGTTATTAAAACCTAAACAATATTGTCTTGTTGAGGTCAAAAATCAAGGTTGTAATACTGAGATTGACAAGGGTGTTCGCTATCTTGTTGAAGTAACAAGATTGTAGGGGCCGGCCTTGTAATCACCTCCGGCATCTGTTTGTGCCGGAGGTGATTGCTCTCAGCCTTCTATTGAAAATCTGGCCAGATCTGATTTCCCGGGAATATATTCGCCGATGGGCAATAACCGCTTATTGCTGCCAACACAGTCGATGATGACTTTCCAGAGTGCATCGAGCTGTTCGGTTTCTGTTTCTGACTCAGGAGTGATCTCCACAACTCTATTATCGATTTCAATTTTCATTGTATTCTCCTTGATTTGAGGACATCATAATGTTGAAGTTTCATTGCTGCTCTGGTATTGATACGTGTTCCGAGAAGATCCTCAGTCCCATCAGCGGAAGTTTTCGGAAGGCTATTTCGCCCAGGGCCTGCCGGCCGGGAAAGACGAAGTGAAAAAAATATTACTTAACGCCTGAAAAATCGCCTTGCAGTAATCATAGCAACTGCATGGAGCCGAATAAAGGGGTGGGTTAAGAAAAATATCGTTTTCATTCGTGCTGTTTAGAGCTGAAGTTGGTTGAAGGTGCCTGTCACAGGGCTCTATCGAGCAGATCCTCCGTACTCATTTTATACAAACTTGAGATCAAAAAACAGCGGGCGGACCGTGTGACATGAAATACGAAGTGACAGAGGTGCGAGCGGAATTACAGTTATTAGTATTCTTCTGATGCATCATTGAATGAACGCTTACAAAAGGGTTGTAAAGATGTCTGATTTTAAACCATGTTGTCTTCCTCTGCTCATTGGCAGTCTCCCGCTTGCGGATCATAAAGAGGCTGCAGAGCTTATTTTTCAATATACTCCTGAGATGCCAATCTGGCCTCAGTTGCCGATATACAAGAAGGAGGGCATGGTGCCCCAGTTCCTTCCCGGTTTTCCCGGCGTAGATGAATGTGACGGCAAAATCTTTATTAACGGCGAAAGCGAAAATTTTGATGCTGAGTTCCTGGCCTTTTTTGAAGATTATCTGATGGTCACCGAAGGGGCCATGCCGCTCGGGGATTCAAGATTTGCTCTTACTCCTGATATTGCCAGGGGCTTTTTTGAATTCATTGAACTCGCCGGTAGTAAAAAGGAGGAACTTGTTGGTTTGAAGGGGCAGATTACCGGCCCGATCACTTTCTGTACCGGTACCGTGGACCAGGCGGGCAGGGCGATCTTCTATAATGATCAACTCCGTGACGCGGCTGTGAAAATGCTGGCTCTGAAAGCCCAGTACCAGGCACGCAAGATGGCGGAAATCAAGACTCCTGCTATTGTTTTCTTCGATGAACCTGGTCTGTCTGGTTTTGGTACTTCCGCTTTTATCACCATTACCAAGGAAGACGTTATTGGCTGTCTTTCTGAGGTCTTCGATGCGGTGAAGGCAGAGGGGGGGCTGAACGGGGTACATGTCTGCGGCAATACCGAGTGGTCACTGCTCTTTGAGGCCGGGGTGGATGTGCTGAGTTATGATGCCTATGGCTACTTCGACCGCCTGGTGCTCTATCCTGATCAGCTCAGGGATTTCTTTGCCAGGGGCGGTATGCTCGCTTCCGGAATAGTGCCGACCAATGCCGAGTTTGTGGAGGCAGCCAATACCGAGGAACTGGTGAAACAGTGGTTTGAGCAGGCGGCACAACTTGAAGAGCTTGGTATCTCCAGGCAGACTGTTTACGAGCAAACCTTTATCACCCCAAGTTGCGGAACCGGAACCATCAGCCTGGAGCAGGCGACCAAGGTGCTCAGGCTGACCCGTGAAGTGTCTGAGGCAATCCGGGCGGAGCTTGGTTGATATAATGTGAGGATTAAGGAGCGAGGAGTAGGGCTGTAGCTTCTGCTCCTCACCCAGCTCTTTTATTCCTCGCTCAACCTTTTGAAGTAATTATCAGGCACAGTCTCGAAGCGTCGCATGATCGATTCGAAAAAACGGTCTATAACAGCCACCTCCACTTCGCTGAATCCTTTCATCAATTCCCGGTTGTATTCAGAAATATAGGGTATGGCCTTTATTCCGATTTCTCTACCTTTTTCAGTGAGATGAAGGATTGAGGCGCGTCCATCCTTCGCTGATGGAGCCCGGTAAATCAAGCCCTTTTTCTCCATACGTTCTGCGAGGGTGGTGATGGCGGATTTGTTCTGCAACAGTTCCCGGCTCAAATCTACCGGCTGACAGCCGTCGTTTTCCATCAGGTAGAGGATGGCGGCGATCTGGGTGGTGGTGGCACCGACCAGATCGGTCATTTCCCGGTCTACCCACTTTATTAACACCCGTTGGGAGAGGTTGAGCTTGAAAAAGAGCTGATGTTCCATGGCTGCAACTATCCCCGTTACTTTGTCAGTTCACTCACTTTCATGGTGATTTCAGCGCAGCAAACCTCCACACCTTCAGTGTCAGTAATTGAAACCGGAACATCCTTGTCGCCGGGGATCTCCCAGTCGATACCGGAACCATCAGCAATCGCTCTGAGATCGGTTGAGGCCCTGGCCAGATATTTCACACTCATGCCGACGGGTATCCAGCGGCAGTTCTTGGGGATGGATACTTCGGTCATCAGGCCCGCGGCAACTTCAGCGGCATTACACATGGCTATGGCATGGACGCTGCCGATATGATTGTGGACTTCAGGGGTGTTTGGCATGGTCACTTCGGCATAGCCGGGACGCAATGCCACAAACATCGGGTCAATTGTGCCAAAATAAGGGGCAATCTTGGTGATTTCATGGGAAAACGCCTCATTACCAACAGCTTTGTACAGCTCATACAGCTTGCTCATGCTCCTGTTTCCTCCTTGAGTAAAGGATTACGGTTTAATGATGCCAGCTTATCTGGTAAAGTGCTCTTTGCTCAATGACTATACATTATGTGAGATACATAGTACATATGTGTACTATTGATTTTGGATGCTGGTCAAGTGAAATCAATTTATGCAAATTGAATGTTTGTTGTAACTGCTGTACCTGGATAGGCTCGGGGCGGGAGGATGTGCACAACATGACGAAGATGCACAAATTTCTTCGTCACCTGACACGGTAGGGCATTATGGAGTAACTATTTTATCTAAAAGAGATTTTCTGTCTTGACTACACCCCTGTAAATGGGCTAAGCGTTGGCTGACGCAGTGCAATTACCCGAATTACCGAAAGACCCGGAAGTACGTAAACCGAAAGGGAATCCGAACGAGCGTTCATTTTTTAGCGTCGAGTGCGGCGATATGCTCATCGTCGTGCAGGACCCCGAGGTTCTTATATTTTGCTACGAAGAAATGTAGAACGTAATTATGAACATAGTACGGGAGTGGTTCGTTTCATCATATAGCTGAACTGTAGGTAACCTGTTCAGGCCAATGGTATTTATCAACCCGGAGGACAATATGTTTAAGATTGTAAGACGAGAAGAAATGGCTGAAGGAACGGTGATTCTCAATGAGATTGAGGCTCCGCTCATTGCAAAGAAGGCGAAACCTGGCCAGTTTGTAATCCTGAAAGCCAATGAGGAAGGTGAACGCATTCCTCTCACCATGGCTGATACCGATCCGGAAAAAGGAACCATCACCATAATCTACATGGTCGTTGGCAAATCAACTGCGATTTTCAGAGATCTGAAGGTCGGCGATGGGTACCAGGATGTCATCGGTCCCCTGGGTAAAGCAACCCATATCGAAAAAGTTGGCAAAGTGATCTGCGTTGGCGGTGGTACCGGTGTAGCGGTCCTTCATCCGATCACCCGTGCTCTCAAAGAGATTGGCAACGATGTTACGTGTATTATAGGTGCCAGAAACAAAGGCCTGCTCATCATGGAAGAGCAGATGAAAGATGCCAGTAACGATCTGCGTGTCTGCACCGATGACGGCTCTTACGGTCATCACGGCTTCGTAACAGAGGTTATGAAAGAGGTGCTGGAAGGTGGAGATGTGAAGCTGGTAGTCGCTATTGGCCCTGTGCCGATGATGAAAGCTGTTTCCAATATAACCAAAGACTATGATGTTCCAACCATGGTCAGCTTGAACCCCATTATGGTTGATGGCACCGGCATGTGCGGCGGTTGCCGTGTCACAATTGGCGGTGAGACCAAATTTGCCTGTGTAGACGGCCCAGAATTTGACGGTCACAAAGTCGACTACGATGAGCTTATGCTCCGTCTCCGTGCCTACCAGGAAGAAGAAAAGAAATGCCACGACGAGTACTGCACCATTCGTGACGCGAACTAAAATCTTGGTTTCAGGTGATCTGGTCTCCGGAAAAGCCGGAGCATAAATAGATAAGTGACGATTGAGACGTAATGGTCTGATCGTTTCTATATATGGAGGAAACAATGGCTGAGAAAGCTGCGAAGAATACCAAAAATCCAAGAATTGCCATGCCTGAGCAGGAGCCGAAGGTAAGGGCGCGCAATTTTCTTGAAGTACCCACCGGCTATACTGTGAAAATGGCCCAGGAAGAAGCTGCCCGCTGCCTGCAGTGTAAAAAGCCGGCCTGTGTTCAGGGCTGCCCGGTAGGTGTTGATATCCCAGGTTTCATCGATCTGTTGAGCCAGGGTGATATGACTGGCGCTATTCGTAATCTCTGGAGCAAAAATGCCCTGCCTGCGGTCTGTGGCCGTGTCTGCCCGCAGGAGTCCCAGTGTGAAGGTTTATGTATCGTTGGCCGGAAAGGCGAGCCGGTGGCTATTGGTAACCTTGAGCGTTTTTGCGCCGACTACGAGCGTGAAAACGGTACCGGCGAGTTGCCACCAAAAGCTGAGCCTACCGGCAAGAAAGTTGCCGTGGTTGGTTCCGGTCCTTCCGGTCTTACCGTTGCCGGCGATCTCATTGTCAAAGGTCATGACGTCACCATTTTTGAAGCTTTTCACAAGCCGGGCGGCGTTCTGGTCTACGGAATCCCGGAGTTCCGTCTACCCAAGGCTATCGTGGCTCAGGAGGTCAATTTTCTGGAGCGTCTTGGCGTAAAAGTCGAGTGTAATGCCGTGGTAGGCAAGACTGTTTCTATTCAGGAACTCCTGGATGAAGGTTTCGATGCCGTCTACATTGGCGTTGGCGCTGGTCTGCCACGTTTTATGAATATCCCTGGTGAGAACCTGGTCGGCATCCTCTCTGCCAACGAATACCTGACCCGGGCCAATCTTATGAAGGCCTATGAGTACCCGAAAGTGGATACCCCAATTCCAAAGGGCAAAAACGTCACCGTACTTGGAGCAGGTAATGTGGCCATGGATGCGGCCCGTACCGCAATGCGTCTTGGTGCGGAGAAGGTTCGTGTTGTTTACCGCCGCTCCCGCGAAGAGATGCCTGCCCGTGCCGCGGAGATTCATCATGCGGAAGAAGAGGGTATCGAGCTGTTTCTGCTCACCAACCCCACTAAGTACATTGGTGACGAGAATGGTCGTCTGACCGGTATGGAATGCCTGAAGATGGAACTTGGCGAGCCGGATGCTTCCGGACGTCGCCGCCCTGTAGCCATCGAGGGTTCCGAGTTCCACCTGGAAACCGATCTCTGTATCGTGGCTGTAGGTTCCGGTGCGAACCCGCTGCTCACTGCGGAAACTCCTGATATCAAGCTGAACAGATGGGGCAACATCGATGCGGACGAGGCCAACGGCAAGACTACCATGAGAGGTGTCTGGGCTGGTGGTGATATTGTGACCGGTGCTGCAACCGTTATCCTGGCCATGGGCGCAGGTCGTGCTGCCGCCAACTCCATGCACGATTATCTGACCCTTGGTTGGTAAGCGTTAAAGCTGTAGTTTAAGCCACTGCATATGAAGGCCCGTCGGATTATCCGACGGGCCTTTTTTTGTCGATAATCCTGATATAGTCAGTGACTTTTGCTCCCGTAATGGGGGTATCATTCCATGTAAGTCCATTCGAGCAATCGGTTAACCGTTCTCTTATTTCGTAATGTGTATATGAGAATAAATTTACTCTTCATCTTTTGTCGAACGACCCTATGGTGTCTGGGGCGGAAGAACGCTGTACTATGAATGAGTACAACAAATTCTTATCTGCTTACAATTTGATGAAGGTGAGACTGGAGATGATAACATTCAGTGAAAAGGCTAAAGGGATGCTGGCAAAAGAGCTGCAGGGAAGTGACCGGTTTGTACGTATAACTGTGAAAAGGGGTGGTTGTGCCGGTATGACCTACGACGCAGAGATAGACACAGAAAAGCGGCAGGGGGAATCGGTGGTGCAAAACGAAGACGGTATCGTTGTGGTGTCGGACCAGGAGTCAACCCTATTTCTGGACGGACTCGATATCGACTATTCTGACGATCTGATTTCCGCCGGCTTCCGTTTCACCAACGGTTCAAATAGCTCGTCGTGTGGCTGCGGTGCGAGTTTTGAGTTGGCTGGTTTCCCTACCCTGAATAAAAAAGGAGTGAGCTGTGGTTCATGACCCGATCCCGCTTTTGGGCGGCAAGTCAGTACATTGTATCAACGAACAGCAGATGGCAGAAGCCCACAGGCTAGCGGAGGAAGACCCCGGGTCTTCGGAACGCATACAGGCCCGATTACAGAAGCTGGAATCAGAATTGAGCCGCAATGAACTGGCGGCGCTTGCTTTCGTAATAATTCATCGGCTGAAGAACTCCTCTCCGTTGTAAGCCGAATATCTCATGTGGTTCTGCCGACACGCTAATTATTAAGGTTGACCAGACTCTCCAACTCGGCTTCGAGGTTTGAGAGGGCGTCACTGGCAGCATGTTGCCTAATTTCCTCTTTTATAGAGGTTAGTATAGCGTGGACAACGGTTGTTTTGGGTCTGCTGGACAGGAGTTGGATCTCGAGTGTTTTCAGATCGATCAGTAACTCTTCAAGTTGGGCCAGATCGGTATCGGTGTTGAATGTACACTTTCGTACTTTGTCTATAGCACGGTTCAGCAGCTGGCTGTCGTTGTCGGTGATGATCTTTTCTCCGCTTAATTGCGGAAGATTCTGGGGTGGTGATACTTCGGCAGTAATTCCAATAGCGGCCAGGCCTTCCTGGGTTATGGATATAGCACCGGAAAGATTTTGTAACTCCACATAGCCGTCAATAATGAGGTCTTCGCTCAAGGCTGATGCTTCAGATCGTGTCAGTCCCAAACTCTCACCCAGCTTATACATCGAGACATGTGTCCTGGCTTCCCCACCTGAAGTGCGATGCAATTCCTGCAAAAAGCTGTCCTTCTCCGGTGTGTCAATAGTCATATGGGTTCCTTGTCTATAGCTGATTATTGGAAAACAGTTGGTCTGAATGCATTTACGCCTGCTTTCTGGGCGTCTTTCTTATGGGGTCAAATAAATATTCCAGTCCGTTGACTTTAATTTCATAAACAGTCCGCAACATTACGCCAAG
This sequence comes from Desulfosediminicola ganghwensis, assembly GCF_005116675.2. Lineage (NCBI taxonomy): Bacteria > Pseudomonadati > Thermodesulfobacteriota > Desulfobulbia > Desulfobulbales > Desulfocapsaceae > Desulfosediminicola > Desulfosediminicola ganghwensis. The sequence goes on along the minus strand of NZ_CP050699.1, from coordinate 4,041,487 downwards.
TTTTCCCGGCGGGAATCCTTCACCGGCAAACCAGACCACATATCGCTCGGGCAGATCTATCAATAGCCTGCCGCTATATTTGCCAAATGGCATTTTCGTCTCGGCAAGCTCAAGCAAGGCCTGATAGTTGAAAGGCATGACCTGGCCCGGAGAATTTGTCTTATCGTCAATCATTGTGTCTTGTTCACCTTTACAGCTGCACCTCGGTTGGTCAAGGTTACTCCGGCAAGCAGCAGCAGTCCACCAGAAAGGGCGGCAAGACCGATTGACTCATCGAGGAAAAACCAGGAAAGAATGATGGCGAAAAAGGGAACAAGGTTGATGAACACACTTGCCCTGCTGGCTCCAATAGCCTGAATGGCCCGGTAGTAAAGGGAAAAACCAACAGCTGTGCCAAGTAGGCCCAAGAAGCCAAGGCTCAACCAGTCACTTGAAGAGTAGGAAAACGCCTTCAAAACGGAACCATCCGCAAGTGCATAGGGCAGAAGCAATAAAGTCCCGCAGAGCGAAGAATAGAAGACTGCTGAAAGCGGGGTAAGAGAGCTGAGGACAGTTCTGCCGATTATTGAATAGGCGGCCCAGCTTGCGACACAACCGAGAATAGCCAACTCACCAGTTCCGAATCCCCCCTCAAGCACCATGCCGGGATGCCCATTTGTGATAACCAGAAAAGCTCCGACAAGCGAAATAAGAATCCCGCAAACCTGCTTAAAAGTGAGCAATTCTCCTAAAATAAGGGTGGCACCAAGAACTATGGCGAGCGGATTCAGGGCGATAATCAATGAAGCCCGACCAGCTTCAAGGTATTGCAGGCCGGTAAAAAAGCAGATGTTGTAACTGAAGATGCCGGTTGCCCCCAAAAGCAGCAGTCTGAACCAGAGCTTACGTGGGGGAATAATGATCCGCCCATCAATTAATCTAACCAGAACAGCCAGTGCGATAGTGGCAATGGTAAAGCGAAAAAATGCTGCCGCAGCAGGGCTTACTGAACCGGCGAGGGAGCGCCCGGCAATGAAAGTGCCGCCCCAGAGCAGCATTGTGAAAACCAGTGAAACGTAGGTAAGGTACCGCATTGAAAATCCTTATGAATGTGTGGGGAGAGAGAGGCTATTGTGCTGCGGAATCAGGGTTGTGTCAATGAGTTTATTTCAGCAGTGAGGAGTTAGGTGTGAGCAACTGTGTTCAAAGTCAAACCTAATCGTACAGATGAAATCTGCAACTGACTCAGAGGTAAGGGTTTTAAATTTCATCATCTTTGTTCAGCATAAGTAGGCGACCAAGTGGTTTGATTTCTCACCATGACATTTAGGATGGTTAAGAGTTTCCGCATGCATGCCGTCAGAGCAACCTTAGGCTTTTTTCCACGAGCAATTAATTGCTCGTGGAAAGTCCTGATGACAGGGTTGCAGCGTGCGGCTGTCAAAGCCCCCATGTACAAGACAGATCTTATCTGGGCTCTCCCTCCCCATATTCTTCGGGAACCGCGAAAAAAGCCGCTATCTCGATTGAGTGGAGCTACTCCGGCCAGTGCTGCCACCTCTTTTCTGTTGAGTTGGCCCAACTCAGGCAAGCCTGCTAGGAGTGCAAGCGACAATACTGGTCCTACACCTGGCACGCTTTGTAATATTTTATCGTTTACTCGCCAGACATCTGATTGCTGGATGAGCTTTTGGAGATCCCCATCAACGTTTTGCAAACGTTTTTCCAGCCATTTGATATGTGCTTCAAGATCTTTGCGAACATGTTTTGTAGAGCATCTAAGGCGATTTTTTTCCATAGTTAACATGTCCACAATTTGCCTGCGGCGCACTAGAACAGCATCCAATTCTCGAGCTTGCTCGTCTTTGATCGGTCGAGGTTCTGGTCGAATAGCTTCACCAAATCGAGCGATTATTTCAGAATCGATAGAATCTGTTTTTGCCAACTTGCCAGTAGCTTTAGCAAAGTCCCTCACCTGTCTGGGGTTTACTACGACAATGGGTAGGAATTTCTTGGCAAGTTCACTTACGAGGGGAATCTCAAGGCCGCCCGTTGATTCAAGAACAATCAATGTAGGCTGTAATTCCTCAAAGCGTTTTACCAGAGCGGAAATTTCCGTTGGAGCATTGGCTGTACTCCATTTTTCCTTGGTTGGCCGAACGGCGATGTCCAGCTTAGTTTTTGATACATCAATTCCAATAAATATCTGTTGATCCATGTTAGATTTCCGTTTCCCAGCCTTGTGAAATGCGGGCTCTTAGTAAGGCCCCGGCAACTGTTCGGGTTAAGCAGAAAGGACCATAACGACCAGCGCTCACACACGGGCTCGTAGTTTAATTGTCCCAAGGAGTGGTCGATCTGTTACGGTCATGTAGCGAAATATGTTACTTAGTAAACTATGTAGGAGTATGGGCGCAACATACAAGGAGCGAGGAGGGATATCCTCTGATTATATCGAATAGCGTTATTGGAATATTGATGAGAGTTTGTAAGGTTTCCATCAATTACATGATATTCTTGATTATTTAACTTTATATCCCTTATATAGGTAATATATGTATTGACAATTGCAACTATTTGGCCCAGTCTTGCTACGGTAATACTTTGTTATGTTGGGGTATGTTCCTTTCAAAGTCGTGGAGGAGCATTGCAGTGTTCATTCATAATATGTGCAATTTGCGTATTTTTGCAGTTACGGTGCCTCTACTTAAAAAAAGGAGAAATATCTATCTCAATCATAATTGGTCATCTGAAGTTGAGTTCACGTATCTGAAGCATGTTAAGGGAATATACGATCTCTCAACGCGGACTCGCTGAAATCCTCTGGTCAACTTCACGCTTTGCTCAAAGACATTATGAAACCGCCAAAGAAAAATAAAGATTGGGCCAAGGAAGTAATGGACTCGTTAAACATGGCAGTTGAGATGGTAGTGACTCGAGATCCTGATCTTTCAAGGGATAGCTTAGAGAATGTTTACCAATATGGACCTTGGCTTTGCCTGAAAAACAGAGGGGTAACTGATGCCGTCCTTGGTGAGGAAGTCACAGCATATGCTATAGAGGAAAGGATTAAAGACTTTGAAATTGAACCTGATGATACCTTAAACTACTCTGTCAATTTCCTTTTGGCCTATCTTGATTCACATGTTTTTTTACAAATCATTTCTGAAAAGAAGATGGATGAGATTATGGCTTACATAATCGACAATTATGAAATTGATATTTAGCTCAGCTTCACTGTCTTGCCATTGACTCTGATGGTCTGATCTGTTTTCGTTTACAGTCTAACGTTACAGGTAACTTTCTATGAAGTTCACTGAATAGTTGGAATGTTTTGTAATTACTACTGAACTATATAGTTCACGCTTTCCAGATTGATTTGACATACCACGCACAATCCATATTTTTCATTTACGTCCCAGACGTCTTTACTTGTGAGGAGCGTCAAGGGTGCTTGAACTTGTATGCAGTGAGCAGTGATCTGGATCAGACCAAACATCTCATTGGGTCCTCCGTATAGACGTTCGGATAACAAGAATTCCAAACGGGGAGGATCGCACAATGAAAACAAACAATTATTCCTTGTTTATCGGCATATTAGCCGCAGCATTTATTCTTCTAGGGCCCTTACAGTCATCAGGTGCTGAGGCTGAAAATTGGCATTTTAACGGCACAGTTATTGAGGCGTGCAGTTGCCCGATGTTCTGCCAATGTTATTTCAACACCGAGCCAGCGTTGCATCAAACCGAAGATGGTGCAAAACACTTCTGCAAATTTAATATGGCTTATAAGGTCAACAAGGGCCACTATGGTGAGACTGATCTTGCCGGCGTAAAATTCTGGGTTGCTGGTGATCTTGGTGAGACCTGGAAAGACGGTGAGACCGATTGGGCAATACTCACTTTTCAGATAGGAACTACAGATGACCAGAAAGAGGCGATAAAAGTCATTCTGGGGAACGTTTTCCCTGTGAAATGGCAATCATTCGAGGTGATGGCTGATACTACCATAGAATGGGTGGCATCGGAGCAGCGTGCAGAGGCAAAGCTCGCTGGCGGTGAGAATGCTCACATCATCCTGAATAGTTGGCAGGGAATGGAAGATCATTCAGCCATGTTGAATAATATTGCGTATTTTGGGGCGCCAAGAAATAGTGGTTTCAAAATGATGCCCAATGAAATTGAAACCTGGAAAGTCGGTGACAAGGCTTTCGAATTCAAAGGGACTACAGGTTTTATGATCACCATAGACATGACCTCTGAAGACCTGAGCATTTAGTCGAGAAAATGCAACGTAACATCTGAAAAAACGGGAAATTCTTTTTATAAAGAACTTCCCGTTTTTTATCGTTCCTCCCCCCTCCCTTCTTCAGTTAAATCCGGGAATTTTCCAAGTCATGCACAGGAAATAGAAATTTTCACTGCAGGTTTCTATGCAGCGAATACCAGTGCTTGATTCATGGTGTTCAGCTGAAATATCAACCAGAATTGTGGTAGTTTACGGTATCGTTTTAACTTGCACTCTGTTACATTGGGTCATCCGGACTAGTGAGAATCCTCTGAGATCATCAAGAAAATTATGCCTGCTCTAGATATTCGATTTAAAATGATTGTGGTGCTGGCCAGTTATATAATCGGCATTCTGGTTATGTTTTTTGTCGCGCAGAATGATCTGCTTACGGCAAAGGAGAAACTGGAAACCCTCGAGCTGGCATATAAACTTGACACAATGGTGCTTGAAGTACGGCGGTATGAAAAAAATTTCCTCCTGTACCGAACGGAGGGTGCTCTTGAGAATAATCGGAAGCAGATAGAACTTGCCCTTGAAACGATGGCAGAAATTGATGTGCTTGCGATGAAATTCAAGGTTCGCCCTCTGCTTGCCGAGCTTCGAAATACCCTGCTCGCATATAAAGAACAGATGGAAATCCTTGCTAATCTTCCGCGGGGTACAGATGGGAACGCACCGAACATTTTATCGGATGGCGTTCGTATTGAAGGGCAGAAAATGAACGAACTCTCAGAGGAGCTGGTTGCGTTTGAGCATAAGCAGATCAGGATCATTCTGGAAGAGCTGATTTTTCGTTTGGTGGTGTGGTCATTCATAGCGATTATGGTGGGGATAATCGTTCCCCTGATCATGTTTCTTAAAGTATTCAAACCGTTGAATATTATCAAGAAGGCTACGGAGGATATCGCCCACGGCAGATTCAGTCCCATTGAAGTTGTGGATACCCGGGATGAAATGGAGCAGATGATAGATGCCTTCAATACCATGGTCTCCGAGTTGCAACGTCGACAGGATCAGCTGGTTCAATCTCAAAAGCTTTCATCCATCGGTACCTTGAGTGCGGGCATAGCCCACCAGCTCAACAACCCGCTGAACAACATATCAACATCATGCCAGATCGCTATCAGTGACTTTGAGACGGGTGAACGCGATTTCATCCTGAAGATGCTGAACAATATCAACAAGGAAACAGCTCGTGCCAGGGATGTGGTTCAGGGGCTTTTGGAATTCTCCAGGGAAAAGGAGTTTGCGCTGAGATATGCCAACCTGAAGGAAGTTGTCAATCGTGCTGCCAACCTGGTTCACAGTCAAGTACCTTCGTCTATTGAGGTGGTAGTGGATATTCCTTCATCCTTGAATATGCCCATGGACTTCCAGGGGATGCAGGAGGTTTTTCTGAACCTGATCATCAACGCTTCCCATGCGATAAATGGTGCAGGCCGGATTACCATATCCGCTCGGGAGTCTACTGATTCGGATACAGTCCTCATTTCGGTTCACGATACCGGTTGCGGCATTCCTGCAGATATCCAGGGGCGCCTGTTTGATCCTTTTTTCTCCACCAAAGAGGAGGGGCAGGGAACGGGCTTGGGGCTGTCAATAACATATGGAATTATCCAGAAGCATGAGGGGAACATTTCGGTTGATAGCGAACCTGGTAAAGGCACCACTTTTCTTATTTCCCTGCCACTAAGATCCGACGGTGAAAGGGAGAGCAAGGGCACAGGATGATACCCAGAATACTGGTCGTTGATGACGAAGAAATAGCTCGCGAAAATGTTGTCTATATGCTGGAAAAGGACAGCAAATACGAAATATTTTCGGCTGCTGACGGAGGGGAAGCGATCAAGCTCGTGCAAAGTCAGGAGTTCGATCTCGTCCTAACCGATTTACGCATGAAAGGTCATGACGGGATAGCTGTACTCTCAGCGGTGAAAAAATGTTGGCCCGACTGTGAGGTCATTATAATTACCGGTTATGCAACCATAAGTACGGCAGTCGAAGCCATGCAAAAGGGCGCCTACCATTATCTTGCCAAACCGGTGAACATGGATGAACTTTTCGCCCTTGTTCAAAAAGCGCTCGAGAAAAGGGCGCTCAAGGCGGAAATTTCGAAACTTCGTAAACAGGTTGCTTCTCATGCCGGGACGGTCAAGATAATCGGTCACAGTCCTACGACACAGTTGCTCAAGGAGAGCATCGAGCAGGTTGCTCAGCTTGACTGTAATGTGTTGATTCAAGGGGAAACCGGGACCGGCAAGGAATTGGTTGCCAGGGTCATACACGAATTGAGTGCCAGGGCTGATAAGAAATTTGTGGCTTTCAATTGTGGTGCCTTTACCGAGGAGCTGATAACCAGTGAGCTGTTCGGCTACGAAAAAGGGGCTTTTACAGGGGCCGGGCAGGTTAAAAGAGGGCTTCTGGAAATGGCCGATGGAGGCACGGTCTTTTTTGATGAGGTGGGTGAATTATCGCTTGCCATGCAGGTCAAGCTGCTGAGATTTCTTCAGGAACGCACATTTATGCGGGTCGGAGGCACTAAGGAAATTTCAGTGGATGTGCGGATTTTGGCAGCCACTAACAAGGACCTGAAAAAAGAGTCGGAGGAGGGCACTTTCAGGGTCGACCTCTTCTATCGACTGGATGTGCTGACTATCCAGGTGCCGCCGCTGGCGAAACGTAAAGAAGATATCCCTCTTCTGGTGAACCATTTTCTGGCAAAGCATTCGCCGAATTCCGCTGAGATTCCCAAAGTGTCTTCCCGGGTGATTGAAACGCTCCTTGCTTACGAATATCCAGGGAATATCCGTGAACTGGAGAATATTTCCCAGCGGTTGCTGCTGCATAGTGACGGCGATCTCATCAACGGTTCAGCTTTTGACCGTGATCTTCCCACGACGGGCAGCAGCCAGCTGCGGGACACTGGAAATAGCTGGCCCTCCCTTGAGGAACACGAAAAAAATTATATTCTGGAAGTTCTCGACGAGGTCGAAGGGAATAAATCGAAAGCTGCCAAAATCCTCAAGATCGATCGGGTGTCACTTTGGCGTAAGATCAAACGTTACGGGCTGGACAACCCTGACTGAGCATCAGCGGTATTCTCCACTGGTGTTCTCTCTTCTTTGTTGTCTTGTTTAACTTGATTGTGTTCCGGGTGAAACAGGACATGAGAGATGATTTCATCGATATCGTCGATCAGTTCCACCTGCACCCCTTCGGTAACATCAACAGACAAGGCATCATACTCTTCCTTGTTGGCTTTTGGCAGGAAAACCCTTGTAATTCCTGATCGCTGAGCGGCGAGGAGTTTTTCCCTGATACCGCTCACCGGAAGAACTCGTCCACTCAGGGTCATCTCTCCGGTCATTGCAATATCCCTGCGCGCAGGTCTACGGGTCAGCAGCGATAGCAGAGCGGCGAAAATTGTGACACCCGCAGATGGTCCGTCTTTAGAAATCGAACCTGCAGGGAAATGAATGTGGATGTCTATTTCCTTGAAAAAGTGGTCATTGGCTATACCGAATTCAGCAGATCTGCTCCTGATAAGGCTGAGCGCCGTTTTAGCCGATTCCTGCAGTACTTCGCCGAGGGAGCCGGTCAGCATCAGGTTGCCACTGCCCTGCATAGCGGCTGTTTCGACGCTGATGATCTCTCCGCCGGTTGCCGACCATACAAGGCCTGTAGTAATTCCGACTTTTGGCAGCCATTGACTGGCCTCGTCCCGTAAAAATTTCCTGGGGCCAAGCAGAGTGGTAACAGCCTCGCAATCGATAACCTTGTTCAACTGCTCTTCTTGGGTGCTGAGTTTGGTTAGGGCCAGTTTCCTGCAAATGGTGGATATCTCCCTTTCAAGGTTACGCAGCCCTGACTCCTTGGTGTATTCGACAATGACTTTGTTGATTGCATCGGGCTCGAAAGTGATCGGTTCCCTGCCGAGTCCTGCTGCTTTCAGTTGTCTCGGGATAATGAACCGGCTGGCTATCTCGGCTTTTTCCTTTTCCGTATAGCCGGAAAATTCGACAATCTCCATGCGGTCCAGTAACGGCCCGGGAAGCTGTGAGATATCGTTGGCAGTGGCTATGAACATGATTCTGGAAAGGTTGAACGGGATATCCAGGTAATGGTCCATGAAACGGACGTTTTGCTCGGGATCGAGTACTTCCAACATGACGGAGGCGGGGTCTCCTCTGAAATCCTGGCCAATCTTGTCAATTTCATCCAGCATGAAAACCGGGTTGTTGACACCGGTTCTCTTGAGCTCGGTAATAATGCGCCCTGGCATGGCGCCAACATAGGTTCTCCGGTGGCCACGGAGTTCCGCTTCATCGCGCAGGCCGGCCATGGAGGTCCTGACGAACTGCAACTGTAATGCCTCTGCGATGGCGCGACCTACTGAGGTCTTGCCAGTTCCCGGTGGGCCGGAAAAACAGAGAATCGGTCCTTTGCCGATCTCACTGGTGTGCTTCTGGCTGAGTACCTCCGCAACTGTCTTTTTGAGCTCATTCAGGTTGATCGGTTTGCCGAGATAATGGGCGGCACCGCTTTTCAGGGCCTTAACAGCAGAATCTACTGTTGCGAAGCCGGTAACCATGATCACCGGTATTTCAGGGTAGGATCGGTTAACTTCCGCCAGCAGTTCGAGACCGTCCATCTTATCCATCTTCAGATCGCTGACAATGAGATCGACATTTTCCTCGCTGAGAAATTTCAATGCCTCGATACCATTGGATGCACAGAGGCAGGTATAACCTTCCTTGCTCAATACATGATTCATGTTGATCCTGGCAATTTCTTCATCATCAACGAGCAGAATAGTCTGGCTGATGGATTCCCTCAGGGTCTTGGCGGCAAGGAATTCGAGAATTCTCTGTTTGACCTGGTCGAGGCCGCAATGTCGATTGTCAAGAACTTTGCGGGCTCGACTGAGTTCGAGATTACCTATGGTCGAGGAATTCCAGGGGAGGGCGAGTGCAAGTTCTATGTAATTCAGGCCTACGGAATATTCAGCGATGCCCGGATCTGATTTTTCGAGTTTTTCCAGTTCCCTGCTGACCGCATCCCGGGCTGCCTGCGGCAAATCGGCCTCTGAGACCCGTTTACGTAATAAGGTAAGTGGAGATTCCTCGACGGATTGCACTGTTTGCGGTTGGTCTTCTGATTTGTTCTTCTTTTTAAAGAACATGATCTCTGCGAACTCCTTGTTGTTGCAGGTTTTGTGCGTCGGGACTGAATCCGTAGATCGAAGTCCCCGGGGCGACTGACAGCTCGTACTGCAGTATACCAGTATCAGCTGGAAAGTAGTTTTAATTTATTATGATAGAGCTTAGATGCAGGGTTGAACAGAAAGGTAACGTTTACAGCGCCGCACGCATCCGGCTGGGGCGACGTTTTTCAACGATCCTGCTTTTCGGTGCCGAGTTTTTCCTGTTGGGCTTGACCGGTTTGGTCTTTGGTTTGCCTGTCAGGTCGGAGCGGTTGAAAAACATATACCAGTCATCACGTGTTGCATTCACTGATGAAGCTTTGCTCCCGGACATGAACCTTTTGTTAAAGAAATGGACTACCCTGTCTATGAGTTGCAATGCTCCAACGGCCAGTACCATAGTTGAGAAAAGCAATCCTGACTCCATGAGCTCTCTCCTCTGCCGAGAGGAGAAGAGCACCGGGTGCTCTTTCCTCTCGAATCACTGAGTTTTCGGTTGTTCCAGTTTCTGAAATTTATCGTTCAACTGGGCATGACGTCAGCTCGGGTTGGCAGCTTCTTCCAATAGTTGGGCTTTTTCTTCCGCACGTGCCTGAATCATTCCCTTGATCATGGCCACAGAAATGATAATTCCAGCGACAGCCAGAGCGGCCATGAGAGCCCAGAAGCTCAGACTGTTAAGATTTGTTACCAGGCTTTCCTGAAGCTGGGGGATCAGATTGAGGTCAGCGAGATAACCGGGAATCTTTGCTCCCCTGGAGACCGCTACGATTAACATGACGGCGGCCATGACGAGCTTTATCATGTAATCTTTTACGTAAGTGGTACCAAGGGCGCCGAGCTGGACGCCGATAAGAGACCCTGCCAGGATAAGCAGAGTCATACGGATGTCGATAAGTCCCGAAAGACCCCACTGTATGGAACCCCAGGCTCCCATAATGAAAGCGACGATAAGTTCCGTTGCACTGGCAACCAGGGCTGAAGCGCCGACCACGTAGATCATGCCAGGAACACCTATAAATCCGCCGACGGCGATGGTGGCGGCCAACATGCCGGTGAACAGGCCAACGGGGATGGTTACCCAGGCAGAGATGCGCAGCTTGGCTACCTTGAATTCCATCATGGGCCAGATGTTAATTTTTTGAAGTCTTATTGCCAGGTCGGATGTTGTGGCTTCACTCTTGCCTTTGGCAAGTTTATACGCATCGATAAACACATAGCCGCCTACCAGAACCAGAACGCAGACGAAGACTACGCTTACGTAGAGGTTGGAACCTGCATTTCCCCAGCTGTTGAGGATGAATTTCTGAATCTTGATACCGATCTGTACGCCTACGATAGAGCTGACGGCAATGACCAGTCCGAGTTTGATATCAGCCTGACCGTACTTCCAGCGTTTGTAGGCACCTACCATGGCCTTGGGAAATTTGTGGCACATATTGCTGGCTACGGCTACTGCGCCAGGCGCTCCGAGTGACATCATGGCGGGGGTCAGCACAAAAGCTCCACCGGAGCCGATAAAGCCGGAGAGAAGACCGCCGATCAGTCCGATCAGCAAAAAAGCTACGATCTTATTCACTGTCATGTCCATGAACATGACGGAAATATCTTTAATGACGTTGGGGCCCGTATGGGTGTCGAGGCTGACCAGTACCTTCTTATTCAACGCCACGTCTTCGATCGCCATTCCCTCGCCCAGGGTAAGCACCTTGAGGTCATCGTGTCCATCAAGCTTGATTGTTGCTGTTCCTGCATTTCCATCGACCTGAACGAATACACCTTTCATTACATTCTTCGGTGGTGGTCCAGCTGCGAAGGCGTTTTGAGTCACGAAAGCCGATATGAGTACCGTTAAAAGTATAAAAAGGATTTTTTTCATGGTTGGTTGCTCCTGCTATTGGTGGACCTTCTGTTATTTTTTCGCCTCAAGTCCAAGAACACTCAGCAGGTTGCTGGCAAATGCTCCGTGGATAAATGAAAAAGCAAATGCTGTCATTACCGGAAATGCGGCGTGCCACCCGCCAAGAGTGAAGGTTTTGGTGACGAGACCTTCGTTGGAGAAGAGAAACAGGTAAGCAGAGAGAGACATTGCCCCGAAGAGGACCATTTGACCAACCGGCTTCTTCGGTTTGTAGGGTGTTTGAGTAGCAACGGTGGTTGCCACTTTGCTCTCTTTTCTTTCAGCCTTGGAAACGTTGGCTTTGCCGCTATTTACGGCGAGCTGAGTTTGCGGTTGAGTGATTTGGTTCATTTGCTGTTCATCTCCTTTGGCTTGTATTTTCAAGTTATCGGCAATACCTGCATGTGCTTTTGACCCCCGTGGTATTGCGGCTATGTAATGTTCTGTGTCCAGGTAGAGTGATTGCTTTCTTTTCTGTACCTATGATTTGCAACTTAGATGCCAAGCTCGCTATTTAAAATAAAAGCAATAAAAACAATAACATAAGACCTTTTATAGTTTTTGAAGCTAGTGTTGCAATATGCAACGTCAGAAAAAGCCAATGTTAATGTAAGTTTCTATTATTATTGAGATAGATTGGAAGGGGTAGGCTTCAGGCTGATTGTTTCAATATGCAACAGTCTTCAAGTCGTATAATGGGAATCCATGGAGAGATAAATGAACTTGGCGTAAGGGAAGAATCCTCCTGAAAACCAAATAATATCAATATTTTGATGATTAAAACAAAAAATATGAAGTGCAGTGGGAGATGTTTGGACAAGAGAATTATTGCTGGATGTGGAAAGTGCTCTCTGAAGATTGTTGCAATGTGAAACGGTTTCTGATCCATCCTTGAAAGAAAATATATCAATTACAGTAGATTCAACAAGATAAATGGACTGCATCATCGGGCATGAAATCTGCAGTGTGTAATGCGGCAATGAACAATAATTATGAACCTTCAACAGCTTTCTCGACAGGATGGAGCTATTGGACCCGATGCCGGATTCTAGTTTTAATGGGTATGAGGATATTCAACAGGGACTCATACAGCGTTCTTCAGTTATACTGATTGTGACACGGAATGGTCACTTGTCCGAAAAACTGATGAATTATGCCCTGGAGGTCGCTGGGAGGCTGCAATGTGCGGTTTTGGTGGCATATATCAATACCATGCCGCGGTTATGGGATGGAGGGCGGAGAATCAGGCGTTTTAACTCTGCCGTGGAGAAAAGTTTTACAGAGTTGACCAGCAGGGCTTGCGCAACTGGGATAACCGTCAGCCATGTCAAAGAATCCGGCAGGATTCGTAAGGTTGTTCACCGTCTCTGTTTGCTGGTCCGCAAAGTTTCTTTTGTGGTAGTTGATGAAGGTGTGCGAATTGATGATGCCGAACAGGGAGCTTCGGTACCGGTTTTCAGTATCGGTGGTGATGGCGGGGTGGCTGCGCGGGTACTTCGAAGGCAAAAACGGAACACACTGAACATTGATGATCTGGAGATAGAGGATAAGAAGGTAGTCGGCGAATATGTCAAAATGATTTGTTACGGCCTGTTGGCCATAGTCTTATACTGGCTGTTTTTCACCAATTCAAAGGCGATTGTGCAGTGCTGGTCAGCGGGCGGTTTGTATGCAATATTGCCCCTGTTGACTGTTTGCGTATTCTATTATGTCCAGCAACTGTTTCTCGATGGTCTTATTTTTTTCGTGTTTGAAAAAAATTCGAAAACAGGGAAAATTCCAATCCGTCAAGGGGAGGGCAGGAAGCGAGGCGCAGGTGCTATGAAGGTTGCGACCAAAAGGATTGGCCACTAAAATTCCGATTGTTAAACATGCAAATCAGACCATGAAACATTCCACTAAAACGATACTTGCAGCCATTGATAATTCAGAGGCGAGCCGATCAGTATTCAAAGAAACGCTGGTGCTTGCTTCAACTCTTCGGGCCAGGGTGGTCATTGTTGCTGTGACACCTAATTATGAAGGAAATATGAATCGATTCTGTATCGAGGATGCTCAGAAAAAATTTGATGAGCCTTTTCAGAAGATTTTGAAAGAGGCATTTGATTATGCGAATTCGCTAGGCTTGAGTCTGAAGACAGTCCATCGGAAAGGAAAGCCCAGCGATGAGATTCTAGAGGTAGCCCTGGAGGAGTCTGTTTCGCTTATTGTATTGGGAGGTAAACGGAAACTCCAGTTTGAAAGAATGTTACTCGGGCGAATCCTGGCGGAAATAGTCACCAACAGTAGCTGTGACGTCCTGGTTATACCGGAGGGTTCGGAAATCAGGTTTTCTAATATACTTGTGGATGTGGCTGAATCTGAACAAGGTATCATTGGAGAAATACGGGCATTCGATATTGCCGAAAGCTATGGCAGCCAGGTTCATGGGCTCTATTCAGTAGATATTCCGGCTGAGCGCTCATTACGGTATGGTGTTGCAAGAGAGGCTGAAGAAAAGGCCACAGCGGCTCTGGAGGCATTTTCCTCAAGGGCTGAGTTGCGTGGTATATCTGTTATCAACAGCATGGATTACAATATCCCGGAGCATTGTCTGGCAAACTATGCCAAAGCACGGCACATGGATCTTATTGTGCTTGGTGTAAGAACTGAGCAGGCTTTTATTGAGATATTCGGTGGCAGCACCATTGAGCGACTTGTTTCCATCAGTTCATGTCCAATCCTTGCAGTCAAGAATGGAGAAAGACAGGGCAGAGCCTCTGTAGCGGCTATTTTTTAATGAACGTAAAATGCAACTGCTACATTTTCATGGCATATACTGATTTCAGATCGCCACGACTGTAACAATCAAATGCGACCATGGTCTGGCAATACCGGCAACAGACCCCATCTCGTCAGTTACAAGAGATACCGGTTCTTCACCACTGTTCAATTTCGCTATAACTACCAGATCGAATGTGCCGTTGACAGAATAGACCTCGGAAACCCCGGTAAATACAGATAGTCCTTCAATTACTTTTACTAATTGTATCTCTTTGGTTTTGATCAGGAATATCGATGTGAGCGTAGTGCCTCCTCGGCTGAATTACAGGACGCAATTTTCCCTGTCTTCCAACGCTCCGCTACTGTCTTGAAATGTTAGATATCGGCCAACAGGCTGTCACCCGGGTCCCCTTGCCGGCTGCAGAGTTGATTGTCAAAGTACCATCGCACAACTCTGCGCGCTCTTTCATACCTTCAAGGCCAAGCCCACGATTGAAATCATCCGATTCAATGATTTTCTCAAGATCAAACCCTTTCCCGTTGTCTCTGATTGTAAGGTGGATTTCATCGTCAATTTTGAGCAGTGAGAAGAACAGGGTGTCCCCTTCACTGTATTTCGCAGCATTATTCATTGCCTCCTGGGCAATTCTGAATAGAACCGCTTTGAGTGGTGCAGGTATCAGTTCTTCTTGAATATTGATATTCAGGTCGATGGTGAATTGTTTGTAAACATCAAGATATTCACGGCAAAGCCATTGAATGGCGGCAATGGCGCCAAGTTCGTCGAGTATGCGTGGGCGTAATTCAACCTGCATCTTGCGTACTTCTGCTATGGCGCTTGCTATAATTCGGGAGGAGGTGTCTATGCAGTTACGCAGGTCCACCTCAGGCTTTTGTAGATTAGCCAGAATAGCGTGGACGGAATAGTTTACCGCCGTAAGTGATTGGCCAATACCATCATGAAGTTCGAGGGCCAGTCTCTTTCGTTCATCTTCCTGGCTGAGTATCAGTTTGGAGGAAAGGCGATGCAGTCGTGACTTGGAGTGGCGAAGAGCCAGGGTAATCTCTTTCTGGGCAGCGTTAGCCCTTGCAAGGCGCAGGTTCTGATATGCCATCTCAGACAACAGGTTGGCAAAAAGATAGAGTGAATTGCAGGTACGGTAAAACTGTTTGGAGTTCATGATAGGTACTTCATGATAGGCTGCCATAAAGGTGCTTTCATCGGTACCGATTTCCCTGGCGTATTCCCGCAGTCGATTTTCATCAACAGAGTTTGAAAGACGTACCTGTCCGATGAGCCAGTTGGCGACGTGCTTGCCCCCTACAATAATACTGGCCCCGCCATCCCACAGGCCACCACTTAGGCAGGGACGGATAGTAGGGCCCTGATGATTGGGTTTGCCTATGATGGAGTCGGAGTAAATGCAATTGGCCAGGCCCTGTTGAGTGGAGCGAATTACCTGGCGGCAGAAGGTGCAGAAGTTTTCCTGGCGGGTGATTGGCGTTCCATCGGGCATGGTGATGATTGAAGCAACACCGGTGACATCACAGAAAGCTTTCTGGATTGCCTCAAGTTCGACAATGGTGAAGAGGTCGGTGAACAAAATATTGTCCATATCCGTATCTGCCACGCGGTCACGTGTGAACTCAGTAGCACCTGTTGCCTGGGTTGCAGGCTTTGGGGATCGGTTTTCCCTTTCTGCGGCAGACCCATAATCGATAGAGTGGTTACTTAAAGTAAGCGGGCTTTTATGGATAATGACTTCTGTGTCGGTGTCTGCATCCGGCGTTAAAAAGCAGGCGAGTTTTTTGTCGGTCAAGCGAAAGGCATGTATATGGAACAGTCCGATGAAATTCCCTGATTCATCATAGTATACTCCGTGATAGCCCCAGTTGCTGCCCGTTGCCAGAATATGTTTATAGCGCTCGGGGACAACCGAGTCAGCCAATTGTGGAAAAGCCTGCTCGAGCCGCATGCCCTTGAGATTATCGTGGGTGATACGCAATAAGCGATCGGCCGCGCTGTTAGCCTTGTTGAAAATAAGCGCGTCGCCGGCATCCAGGGTGAAGACCTGACAGGGAACCGGCAGATTTTCCATGGTCTCTTCAATAGCGGGGAGAGGTTGAGCTTCCATTAGTACCAAGGGGGAGAACAGGAAGGCATGATCATGGTTGGATGATGCCGCTTTGGCGGGCAAGCTCGATAATTTCCCGCGCGCTGTGTACTTTCATTTTTTTCATCATGTTCGACCTGTGCCGGTCAACGGTTTTGGGTGAGATGAAGAGCATTTCTCCGATCTTCTGGTTGGTAAACCCTTCTGCCACAAGCTGAAAGATCTCACGTTCCCTCTTGGTGAGAGGTGAGAGAGGGTCATCGGCAGTGATACTTCCGGCGTCACTATCTATGATGTAATTATTGATAAGCTGGCGGGAGAGCACCCCGCTCAGATAGGCGTTGCCTTTAATAACGGACTTCATGGCTACGAAGAGTTCTTCGGGGTCGTCTCCTTTCAGCAGGTAGCCGTCTGCTCCTTCCTTAAGAGTCGGCAAGACATACTCCCTGGACGCATGCATGGTTATGACCAGAATACGTGTTTCAGGTATCTCGCATTTAATCTGCCGCAGGGTGGAAAGACCGCTCATTTTAGGCATGGAGAGATCAAGCAGGAGCAGATCCGGACGGGCCTTTTGGCAGATTTTCAATACATCCAGTCCATTATCCGCTTCACCGACAACCTCAAAGCCTTTTCGAGAGGAGATAAGGGCCTTCATACCTTCGCGGACAAGCAGGTGGTCTTCAGCAATAACAATGCGGATAGGTGTATTGGTCATAAAAATTATTCGAAGTACATGAGTAAAATGGCAATTCTTATCGCAACGTACTGCAAAAGTATAATGGAAAGAGGAAAAGAACAACCGAAGTTTACTATAAATGACAGGTTGTCGAGATGGGGTCATGCCTTGTGTCTTTGCTCTTTCATGCAGGTAGCTGCCTAAAAGATACAGTTATCCTGTAGGGAGAAATGGGGTGTTCCCCCCATTGTTCCGCATCATTGCCAAGACTATAACTCCGGATATTGAAGAGCTGAAGACCTTAGAAACTGGAGGGCGAAGGCGAAACAGGTATTGAGGTAAAGCACGAAATAAAGGAGTTGGTTATGGGGAACGGATATTGGGGCAAGGTTCTGAGAATTGATTTAACGACCAAAAAGACGACTATCGAGGAGGTAGGAGAGAGGGTTTGGAAACTCTACCTCGGTGGTGGCGGTTTTGGTGCCAAGGTGTTGTCTGATGAAGTTGGTTCTGAAGTTGGGCCATATGACGCAGAAAACAGGTTGGTTTTTGCCACCGGGCCATTGCAGGCAGCCAGGCAGACGGGAGCGGCGAAGTTCACTGTTGTCTCAAAATCTCCGGTTACCGGAATCTATGGTGAAAGCGCTGCCGGTGCAGGCTGGGGAATGGCCCTGAAAAATGCCGGTTACGATGCCCTGATCATACAGGGTAAATCGGAGTCTCCATGTTACCTGAAGATAGATGAAGACCTGGTTGAGATTTGCGAGGCGGCACAATTCTGGGGGAAGGATGCCTTTGAGGCGTCCGATGCGATTGTCGCTGATACAGGTTTGGAAAAATCTTCCATCTGTTCAATTGGCCAGGCTGGTGAGAAGAAGGTCGCCATAGCCTGTATCGTGGTTGATAAACATAGTTTTGCAGGTCGTTGCGGTCTTGGCGCGGTGATGGGGTCGAAGAACCTCAAGGCTGTGGTTGTGAATGGCACCAGAAAAGTCGCTGTTAATAAGCCGGAAAAACTGGCTGAGATCAATAAGAGTATCGGCAAAACAGTTCACGAAAACACCAAGGACTGGCTTCGTCTGCACGGTACCCCATTTGTTGAGATCGGCTGTGATGCCGACGGTGACACACCCACCAAAAACTGGAGCGAAGCTTCCTGGCCGGAAGGAGCAGAAAAACTCGGTGTGCCGAACTACACAGATGTGCTTGGTGCCAAGCCCCATGCCTGTAGTTCCTGCGTTGTTGGTTGTCACAGAGAGGTAGAGGTCGCAGAACCCGAAAAATATGCAATGAAAGGACCAGGACCCGAATATGAGGCGCTGGGTATGCTTGGTAACAACTGCCTGATGGATGATGTAAAAGCCCTTTCGCTGATGAATGATCTCTGCAACAGATACGGTCTGGATTGTATTTCAATGGGCTCATTTCTTGGTTACACCATGGATTGCCAGGAAAAAGGTTTGATGACTGCTGATGATATCGGCGGTGTTGAGCTGAAATGGGGCGATGCGGACACCATGATTGAGTTGATTCACAACCTCGGCAACCGTAAATCCGGGTTTGGTGAGTTGTTTGCTGATGGCTTGCTGCCTGCTGCAGAAAAACTCGGTGAGGAAGCTGTAGAGCTGGCACCGCATGTCAAAGGTCTTGATCTGCCTGCCCACGATCCTCGCGCGTTTTTCTCCCTGGCGGTCAACTATGCAACAGGTAATGTGGGGCCGCACCATGAGCGTGGTAATCCGCAGGTTGCCACCGCAGGTTTTCTGTTGCCCGAGGCCGGAGTCGATCAGGAAGTGGATCGTTTCCAGATGGAAAATTCAGAATTTGTTGCAGCAAAATACCAGGATTACGGAACACTTACCCAGGCAGCCTGCCACTGCAAGTTCATGCTTTTCGGCGGTTATAGCATGACCGTAATGCTCGATTCCATCAATGCTATCACCGGTTGGGAATGGAGCATGGACGATCTTTTGAAAGCCGCGGAGCGCATCTATACCCTGCAGCGTATGGTCAATGTAAAGTATGGCATAGACCGTAAGGATGACAAGCTACCTGCAGTGGTCTACAAGGCCAGCGAAAACGGCAGCCGGGCTGGTAAGGTGCCGCATAATATGGATGAAGCTCTCGATCGTTATTATGAGTTGCGAGGCTGGGATGACAATGGCGTGCCCAAATCCGAGACTCTTGAAGCATTGGGTATTCAGATATAGCCTGAAAATTTCAATCCCTTTCTCCCAGGGTATGTCGGTCTGCCGCTGATCGACATGCCTGGTCCGAGGTTGAATCAACCAATTATGAAAATAACAGTTTCATTGAAGCTCTTTGCCTCATTGGCAAAATACAAGCCATGTGACGATGGCCCTACCTGTTATGTTACCGTTCCTGTCGGCACGACGGTCGCAGATCTGGCGCGCGATCTCGCTGTTCCCGTGGAGAAGGTGAGAATGATCCTGATTAACGAGGCAACATGCGATCTCGAAACGGTTCTGGCTGAAGGTGATTACATCGTTTTATTTCCGACTATTGCTGGAGGTTGATACGAATTGTGTACAGAGCAGGAAAAGGCCCGGCAGGTAGAGTAACCAGCCGGGCCTTTTTCTTAGTGATTGACTGGAAAAAATAACAGATATGCTATCCTTCCAACGTTCAACGTCCATCGCCCAACGCCTAACTCACCTCAATTACCCCACCACTCGGGGGCACGAATCTCGACCCCAGCGTATAGCGTGAGCCTGGTGAATAGAAGACAGAATAGGTGGCGATAAGATTACCGACCCATGTCGTGCGGTAGAGGGCAAGGCAGGGCTCGGCGGAATTGATTTCAAGCAACTCCCGGACCCATGGGTCGGGGATAAGCGCTTCAACCACATGTTCAACAGCTGTTATCGGCGCAAGACTCAGCAGGTATTCGTTGGGAGTGACAGAGGTGAAATCCTGTTTGAGATATTCCGGTGCGAAGGCTGGATTGATATACCTGCTGGAGAGCTGAATTGGTATAAGGTTGTCCCGATGGACGATGACAGAATGAAAGACACTTGAGTACGGTTGCAACTCCATCCTGGCGGCAACCCCGGGCTGTGCTTTTTCTTCTTGTAACAGATGCACAGTACAGGAGTATTTACCTCCCCGCGCTTCGATCTCTCTGGCTATGGAGTTGATCTCAAGTAACGCTGCCTGCGGTTTCTTTTCAGCGACAAAAGTTCCGAGCCCCTGCCTGCGGATGAGACGTCCTTCTGCGCTCAATTCTCTTAAAGCACGGTTGACCGTCATTCTGGATACTCCGGTGGCAGCAACCAGCTCCGCTTCAGAGTCAATTTTCATATCGGCATGCCATTCGCCGGAATGTATTTTCCTGAGTATATACTCTTTAACCTGCTGATAGAGTGGTGGAGCATTTTCTCCGGTTGAAAGCGATGCTGGTTTTGAGCTGCTCATGATTATGCCTGTTATTTGAAACTTGGTATCAGTGAGGAATCGACCAGATGATTTAACTCACCCTGTTGGATGAGCTCGCAGATTTTTGCAATATCAGGGGAAAAATATCTGTCCTTGTCATAGAAAGGCACTCGATTTCTCACCTGATCCTTGGCGGATTCAAGCAGCTCGCTGCTCTTGAGTGGTGCCCGGAAGTCCAAGCCCTGACAGGCGGCGAGTAATTCAATGGCGAGCACGTTGGCACTATTTTCTGCCATATCGGTGAGCCGTCTTGCGGCAAAGGTTGCCATGGAAACATGGTCTTCCTGGTTGGCCGAGGTGGGCAGACTATCGACGGAAGCAGGGTGGGCCAGGGATTTATTTTCACTGGCAAGTGCGGCAGAGGTTACCTGGGCGATCATAAAACCAGAGTTCAGCCCGCCTTTCTCAACCAGAAATGGCGGCAGTTTACTCATGTTCGAGTCGATAAGCAGGGCCATCCTGCGTTCAGAGAGTGAGCCGATTTCGGCTATTGCCAGTGCCAGGTTATCTGCTGCCATTGCGACCGGTTCGGCATGGAAATTGCCGCCAGAGAAAATATCATTCACTTCCGCAAATACCAGTGGGTTGTCAGAGACAGCGTTGGCTTCGATTAAAAGCGTATCGGCCGCGTTTCGTATCTGGGTCAGGCAGGCGCCCATCACCTGGGGCTGGCATCTGAGTGAGTAGGGGTCCTGCACAGCTTCGCAGTCGAGATGGGAAACTTCAATCTCGCTATGCTGCAGCAGGTCACGATACATCCTGGCTGCATCAATCTGTGCCTGGTGGCCCCGCACCTCATGGATCAAAGGATCGAAAGGTCTGCGACTGCCCATGGCCGCCTCAACAGAAAGGGAACCTGTTACCACTGCGGCGGCAAAGAGATCCTCAGCCGCAAAAAGTCCTTTAAGAGCCAGCGCGGTGGAGGCCTGGGTACCGTTGAGCAGGGCTAGTCCCTCTTTGGGGTGCAGGGTAAAAGGGGAGAGACCGGCGATTGTCAGACCTTCTTTGCCGGTCAATCGCTTTCCCTTATGCATCACTTCGCCTTCGCCCAGCAACACGGTGCTCATGTGTGCGAGCGGGGCAAGGTCACCGGATGCTCCCACGGAACCCTTCACCGGTATGCAGGGGTAAACCTCATGATTCACCAGCTGCACCAGAGCATCGATTACCTCATAGCGAATGCCGGAATAACCGCGAGCCAGACTGTTGATTTTCAGTACCATCAGCAGCCTGGTGGTGGATTCGCTCATCAGGTTGCCGACTCCGGCTGCGTGGGAAAGAACGATTGATTCCTGCAAATGCTCAAGTTCATCTCTTGGTATCACAGTATGGGCCAGCAGGCCAAAACCGGTATTGATACCGTAGATGACGCGGCCCTCATCTATAAGCTTGCGTACCGTTGCAACGGAATCATCGATGGCATTACGACAGGCTGGGTTGAGACTGATCCGGGTAGCCTCTCTGGAGACGGAGCGGAGCTCTTCGAGGGAAATTTTTCCTGGTTCTATTTCAAATGTGCGCATAGTTCGTCAGAATGAAGTAACGGGCTTCACAGAGTTGAACCCCGATTAGAATGTGTTGCATCTGTGAAATCAGATGGAGTGTCAGTCGAATGTGCTGACAATGTATATACAAATTTAATCTCGTTCAAGATGAAAATTCAAGCTATTGAGGTTAGATGTAGGTAAATAGCCGAATTGTTGAAGTTGATTGAAATATTCACTTGTATATACAAGCTGGAGCGTTTAGCATATTATCTGATATGAATTCAAGAGAGGTTTTATCCCATGAGCGTGCGGGTAAATCTCAATGTCATGCTGAATACGAGTTAAATTGCAGCGATATCAGACAAAGACCAACCAAAAAAGAGGTTGCAATGCAAACCAATGTAACGGCCGCAAAGGCTATGACCATACGACTAGATGACGAGCTACCACGGCAGAAGGAATTTTTGGAAGGTATACGCCGTGCTCCTGATCGTGGATTTCGGCTCACCCAGTCACAGACCATGACCGCGCTGAAAAATGCGCTTCGCTATATTCCAGAGCAACACCACCACGAGTTAATCCCGGAGTTCCTGGAGGAGTTACGCACCAGAGGCCGTATATACGGTTACCGTTTCCGGCCCGAGGGAAGACTCTACGCTAAACCGATTGACGAATACACCAGCAATTGCCTTGAGGGAAAAGCCTTTCAGGTAATGATCGATAATAATCTCGACTTTGATGTCGCCCTTTACCCCTATGAGCTGGTCACCTACGGCGAGACCGGAGCGGTCTGTCAAAACTGGATGCAGTACCGATTGATCCGGAAATATCTGGAAGCGCTTACCGACCATCAAACTCTGGTTATGCAGTCAGGCCATCCGCTTGGCCTTTTCAAGTCGAGTCCCGATCAACCCAGGGTGATCATTACCAACGGCTTGATGGTGGGCCTCTATGACAACCCGGATGACTGGGAGATCGCTACCCAGATGGGTGTCTCCTCCTACGGTCAGATGACCGCCGGGGGCTGGATGTATATCGGCCCCCAGGGAATCGTGCATGGCACTTACAACACCCTGCTCAATGCCGGTCGTAAGATGTGTGGAGTACCCGCTGAAGGTGATCTGCGTGGTCTGCTGTTTGTCTCGTCGGGCCTGGGCGGAATGAGCGGTGCACAGCCGAAAGCTGCGAAAATTTCAGGTGCGGTATCAATCACCGCCGAGGTGGATATTTCCCGTATTACTACCCGCCATCAGCAAGGCTGGGTAGATGTGGTTTCAAGTGATATGGAGGAAGTACTGCGTCTGGCTGGAGAAGCCAGAGTTGCGAAAGAAAATCTCTCCATCGCCTATCATGGCAATGTGGTGGACCTGCTCGAGTACATCGCGGACCGGGAGTTTGAGGTGGAGTTGCTATCCGACCAGACCTCCTGTCATGTGGTATACGATGGTGGCTATTGTCCTGCCGGTATCAGCTTTGAGGAACGCACCCGTTTACTGGCAACTGACCGGGAGCGATTCAAAAAACTGGTCGATACAAGCCTGAGACGACATATCGCAGCAGTGCAGAGGCTGAAAGAACAGGGCACCTATTTCTTCGATTACGGCAACGCCTTTTTGAAAGCCGTTTTCGATGCAGGGGTCACGGAAGTTGCCAAAAACGGTGTGGATGCACGGGATGGTTTCATTTATCCCTCTTATTTCGAGGATATCATGGGGCCGATCTTTGATTACGGATATGGCCCGTTCCGCTGGGTATGCCTGAGCGGAAAACATGATGATCTCAAAAAAACCGATGCCGCGGCGATGAGCTGCATCGATCCGGAGCGCAGGGCGGAAGATCGTGATAATTATATCTGGATACGCGATGCGGAGCAAAACAAGCTGGTCGTAGGTAGTCAGGCGCGAATCCTCTATTCAGATGCCGGCGGCCGGGCTGCTATTGCTCTCAAGTTTAATGAGATGGTGCGAAATGGGGAAGTGGGAACGATTATGCTTGGTCGCGACCATCACGACCCGGGCGGTACCGACTCCCCATTTCGTGAGACTGCGAATATTTACGACGGTTCCAATGTCTGCGCTGATATGGCCACGCATTGTTTTGCGGGTAATGCAGCGCGCGGTATGTCGCTGGTGGCACTGCATAACGGCGGTGGCACCGGTATTGGCAAAGCTATCAACGGTGGCTTCGGCATGGTGCTCGATGGCAGCGACCGGGTGGATGAAATCCTGCGTTCAGCCATGAGCTGGGATGTTATGGGTGGGGTCGCACGCCGCAACTGGGCGCGCAATCCTAACGCAATGGATGTGGCCATGGCCTATAATCGCGACAACAGCAATGGAGACCAGATCACCATTCCCTATGTGAGCGACGAAGAGGCGGTTGAAAGTGCGGTAGTGGATCTCTTTACCCGGTTGCAGAAATAGAGAGGCTGGCATTATGTACATATTGTTTAAAAACTGTAGGATATTCACCCCAGTCGATCGAGGCGTACCATGCGGTGGTAACAGTCAGGGCGAGTTGGCATCGTTTCCAGATGGCGCGCTGCTTGTTGCAGGTGATGGCAGAATTGTCGCGATTGGTGAAGAGCACGAGGTTACCAAAGAGGCATCAACGCTCAGCAAGGTCAAGACGATGGATATGCAGGGCAAATGCCTGATCCCAGGTTTTGTCGACCCGCATACCCATATGTGCTTTGCCACACGTCGCGAGGCAGAGTTTGAGTTGCGGCTTGCCGGAACACCGTATCTGGAAATCCTGAAAAAGGGTGGGGGAATCCTCTCCTCGGTTCGGGCGGTGGCTGAAGCCACCGAGTCCGAATTATATGAAGTAACCAGAAAGCATGCACTGTCCGCTTTGAAAAGCGGTACCACCACCTTGGAAATCAAGAGTGGCTATGGGCTCAATACAGAGAGTGAACTCAAGCAATTACGGGCTATTGGTAAACTCGCCAGAGAAGGTGTGCAGGATGTGGTGGCAACTTTTCTCGGTGCCCACGCCATTCCGCTGGAATTTAAACACAACCCCGATGAATTCATTACCCTGGTGATAGATGAGATGTTGCCCGCGGTAGTAGAGCAAGGTATCGCTGCTCAATGCGACATTTTCTGCGAAGTGGGGGTGTTTACCATTGAACAGGGGCGGCGCTTGCTTAAAGCAGCCCAAGCACAGGGCATGAAGGTGAAGATTCATGCCGATGAGGTGCATGATCTCGGTGGGGCGGGCTTGGCTGCAGAACTCATGGCGTGCTCTGCGGATCATCTGCTTGCTGCTTCTGACGAAAATATCAGGACAATGGCGGCTCATGGCGTTGTGGCTAATCTGTTGCCAGCCACGGCCTATAGCCTGAGGAAACCCTATGCCCGGGCCAGGTTTATGATCGACAATAACCTGCCTGTGGCGCTGGCCACTGATTGTAACCCCGGTTCCAGTTATACAGAGTCGATGCCATTCGTTATCGGACTTGCAGTGCTCAATATGAATATGACACCGGCGGAAGCTCTGGTTGCCGCCACCTTGAATGCAGCCTATTCCATCGGTATGGCAGATAAAGTGGGCAGCCTTGATGTTGGCAAGCAGGCTGATTTTCTGACCCTTGATGGGGACTCACCGGCAATTCTTGCATATCATGCCGGAGTATCGCCGGTTCAAGAAGTGTATAAGAAAGGGGTTCGGGTGGTTTGACGACGTTAACCGCAGGTTGGACGTTGGATGTTGGATGGGGGATTTGAAAAACCTGGGTGCGTGAAGTTAGAAGAGCATTGTGAGGCGTGAGGTGACAGGGGTTAGGAGTAAACATCCTCTGAATCGATGCTCGGTAAAGAATGATAATAGAAAATCAGGGTACTGGATGCCATGAAGAAGATAATAGAATGCGTTCCGAACTTTTCTGAAGGAAGAGATCCGGAGATCATAGAAGCGATCGCGGAGGCGATCAGAAATGTGAAAGGCTGTTCCCTGATTGATGTTGATCCGGGGCGTTCCACCAATAGAACAGTCTATACTTTCGTGGGCGGGCCGGAGAGCATCATTGAAGGTGCGTTGGCGGCAGCAAGGGTGGCGCGGGAGCGGATCGACATGCGAAAGCATGGTGGTGAACATCCCAGGTTCGGAGCCATGGATGTCTGCCCGTTTGTACCGGTGGCAGGTGTTACCATGGCTGAATGTGTTGAAATCGCCAAAAAGTTCGCAGCACGGGCTGCCCAGGAGTTGAAAATTCCTTTGTACCTCTACGAAGAGGCGGCAGAACATGACTATCGGCGCAAATTGCCAGATGTGCGCGCCGGAGAATATGAGGGACTTGCCGAAAAACTGCAGGACCCCAGGTGGAAGCCGGATTTCGGTCCAACCGACTTTGTACCGGAATGGGGCATCACCGCCACCGGGGCCAGAAAGTTCCTGATTGCCTACAATGTCAATATCCTCGGTACTTCCAACCAGGCCCACAGGATTGCCCTCAACTTGCGGGAAGCCGGCCGCGGTGAAGACAGCCCCGGTAGCTTGAAAGAAGTTAAGGGGATGGGCTGGTTTGTTGATGAGTATAACCTGGCTCAGGTCACGGTAAACCTCAACGACTATCAGGTCACACCTATCCATGTGATGTACGAGGAGGCTAAAAAAGAGGCTGCGGCATTGAATCTTGCCGTAACAGGTTCTGAAATTGTGGGTGTAGTGCCGCTGGAGGCGATGTTGATGGCAGCGGATTATTACATAGAAAAAGAAGAGCTATTCATCTATCAGGAAGATCAGAAAATCAGGCTGGCAGTGGAACGGATGGGTCTGAATTCGGTGGCGCCGTTCAAGCCGGAAGAAAAGATAATTGAATATATTGTGGCAGAAGAGCCCGATGAACCTCTTGCCGGTATGAGCGTGCGGGAGTTTATCGAAGAGATCGCTGCCAGAAGCTCGGCACCAGGCGGTGGCTCTGCTTCGGCAGCGGTGGCGGCAATCGGGTCGGGGCTGGGTTCCATGGTAGCCAAGCTCACCTGGGGGGTACGTAAATTTGAGGGTGTGCAGCCGAAGATGATGGAAGCCATTCCGGTGCTTCATGAAGTGACCCAAAAGTTGATACCAATGATAGATGCTGATACCTCGGCCTTCAATGAGTATATGGAAGGCTTGCGTATGCCCAAAAATAGTGAGGCCGAAAAAAAGGCCCGGACCGCGAAGATGCAGGCAGGGTTGAAGACTGCGATTCAGGTGCCGCTCACCACCATGCGCTTGGCCGATTCCGCCTGGGATGCGCTCAATCTGGTGGCTGCATATGGTAATCCAGCTTCAAAATCAGACACTCAGGTTGGCGCCCGCTCTCTGGAGACCGGTATCTGGGGAGCATATCAGAACGTGCTGATCAATATGGCAGGGATAAAGGACGAGGAGTATCGCCAAGCTACTTTGGCAGAAGCTGAACAACTCACGCTGCGGGCCAAAGAGCAATGCGAGAAAGTTCTTAACTTGCTGGAACATTGATAAATCTGGATTTGGCGTTGCAATCAAATCTGATAACCAGAATCTAGTCTGTGTGAGCCTATTTGAAAGTATAGTCCATCACTGTATTGGCTGAAAATGGAACAGCTTACGATAGTGTTGAGCTTGAACATTTACAGGAAAAACCTTCGCGACAGAAAGGTTGCAATCGTTTGATAGTGTTAATGATAATCTGTGAACTGAGATTGCGGGATAGAGCTATGAAATTTACCACGGTGAACAAATGAATACCGTTGCATGATTGTACATATAGTTTCTACTACAATGCTGGATACGATGTTATGACGTGAATAAAAAGGCAGATCTATTTTAGGACCTGCCTTTTTATCCCCATATGACGGTGAGCTTACTTTTTCTTTCTCCTGCTCATTCCGGCAAGTCCGGCAAGACCAGCTCCGAAGAGGAGCATTGTTGCTGGTTCTGGAATTGGCTCTGGTGAAGCGTACTGAGCATCATGGGAGTATGGGGCATTCGCCTTGACTAAAAATTGATTCTCAAAATCACCAGGATTATATTTTCCATCTCCAAAGATCGTTAAAAGATCCATGTGGATACCTTCAACTCCAGGGTCATAGTACAATACGTCTACTACAAAATCTTCAATGTAGCCCTTACCCGACCCAGACTCTCCTTCCTCTGTATTCCAAATGTCTTCAAGGACATCATCAAATCTAAACTCATAAACTTCATAATATGTTGGGAAAACACTATGAGGCGAAAGGCTATTCAGGTCTTCCGGCGGAGGTGTCCCAAAACCTGAATCCACAAGGGTTACACCACCATCGTTGAAAATATCTATATCAAAGAGATCTGTAGCGGAATCAGCGTTCGGGACTGCGGAAAAAACCAAATAAGCGTATTGCATAATTGCCCCATCTGTATCCCATGCGTAATCTCCATCTCCCCCGTCCGCCTGAGTGGCATTGGCCAACGCTTGCAGGTTATATGGATCATCACTTGTATACCAGGTGTCGTCTCCTCCGCCAATATAAGTCCAATCACCTGTTCCAGGTCCTAACTGTAATGCTGGTAATGCATATGCTGTTGTTCCAAATGCTGCCATTCCAAATACAATAGCAGCAATCGTCAGTGATTTTTTCATATCTATTCCCCCTCTGGGTTAATACGGGTAAAAAGTTCAATTACTAAGACGCTACGTAATTGGACCTTATTGTTTGATATGCTAAGGCACAATTGAACGTTGACAATGGGGTTAGGTATGTCCATTCGATTGAAATCTCGATTAAAATATCAAGAGAGTATTGTGTTTGTAGGGCCTCTGGTGAATTCCTCGCACAAGAATAGTTCTCAAAATTAAATGAGAAAAAATCATGGAAGTATCGATTTTCTGCCGAACGCTTCAGGAGGCTTAGGTTGAGATTGCCAGACGAAACCTTTTCAGGCTGTAACAGGTTCTCAGCTTGAGATACTCGCTGTGAACTGAACCGCTACGCGGAAAAACCGACCAACCAGCCTCCCTTTTATTCCACCTCTTCCAGCAAGAAATTCATTTCTACCATTACTTCCTTGATTGATAAGATACTGTAGTAGCGTCCTTATCAACTCAACCAAGGAGGTGCGTCATGAGTAGTCCGATCCGAGACGAGTTCGTCGAACACATGAATTTTCACGGTCTCACCCATGAGACCCAGCGTGGGTACATCAGTGGGGTCAGATGCCTGGCAAAGTACTACAATCAGTCCCCGGAGAAGCTGAGCAATGACCAGGTGCGGGGCTATTTCCGCCATCTGCTGCTGGAGAAAAAACTGGCATGGAGTTCATGCAAGACCTATCTCTCAGGCATCACCTATTTCTACCGTCATATTTGCGACCGGGAGGTTGATGACCGCTTTGGCCTGCCGCCGAAACCACGGAGCAAGAAACTACCGGCCGTACTGTCAATGGAAGAGGTAGGCCGTCTTCTGGGCTGCATTGATAACCTTAAACACCGGGTTCTGCTCAAGACCATCTACAGCGCAGGGCTTAGAGTCGGGGAAGCTATTCGCCTCAAGCCGGAGCATATTGAAAGCGATCCGTCCAGGATGGTAATCAGGGTCCAACAGGGCAAGGGACGCAAGGATCGCTATACGGTTCTGTCCAGACAGTTGCTCCCTGAACTGCGGGCCTATTGGCAGGAGTACAAGCCCAAGCTGTGGTTGTTTCCCGGCCAGAAGCCCGGAACCCATATCAGAAGTGCTTCCGTCTCGATGATGCTCTACGCAGCTAAAAAAAAATCGGCTTAACCAGGGAATGCAGTCTCCATACTCTCAGACACAGCTTTGCCACCCACCTCCTCTATAAAGGCTACGACCTTTATACCATCAGCCAACTGCTCGGCCACAGCAACATAGAAACAACGACGATCTATCTGCATCTGGTTCCAGCCAGGTATGTCCAACTCAAGAGTCCGCTTGATCTGCTGGACGAGACGAAGGAGGGAGCAGATGAAAGATAATGGCAACACACCGGAGATTGCCGATATCTTTCGCAGATATGGTAAGAAATACCGGGATATGCATGTGGTGGGATCGCAGCAATATAAGGTCATGAGACGCATCGAAATATGTCGGACCGCTGCCCTTGGAGGCCATGTCGAAGCCTGTAATCATTGCGGTTATAGCCGCAACGCATATAACTCCTGCCGGGACAGACACTGTCCGAAATGCCAGACCATGGTCAAGGAGAAATGGCTCAGTGACAGAAGGACAGAACTGCTGCCTTGCCCCTATTTTCACAACGTTTTCACTTTGCCGCATGAGCTTAATCCCCTGGTTATGGGCAATAAACACATTATGCTGACTCTGCTGTTTACCGCAGTCAAAGAAACATTGCAGGTCTTCGCCCGTGATCCGCAGTGGCGCCTTGGGGGCCAACTCGGCTTCATTTCCGTGCTTCACACATGGAATCAGAAACTCATGGACCACTACCACCTGCACTGCATCATCCCGGCAGGAGTTCTTTCATTTGATCGTACAAGCTGGACCGGCACCAGAAGAAAATATTTATTCCGGGTTCAGTCATTGGCGAAGGAGTTCAAAAAACGCTATCTGGACAAGCTAGAAAGGGCACATAAGAAAAACCTCCTTTCTTTCCCTGGCAAGGTTGCAGGGCTGCAAGAGAAAAAACAGTTCCTGACGTTCATAGAAACGTTGCGTGGCAAGCAGTGGATCACTTATGCCAAACAGCCCTTTGGTGGACCGGAACAGGTACTCGAATATCTCGGTCGCTATACCCACCGGGTGGCAATAACCAACAACCGGATCATTGCTATCGATGATGGCAAGGTTAGCTTCAGGTATCGGGACCGCAGCGACGACAATAAGGAAAAAGAACTTACCCTCAGTGCTGAAGAATTTATCAGGCGATTTCTCCTGCACGTGCTGCCGAGCGGCTTTACCAAAATCCGCTATTACGGCTTCCTGGCTCATGCTAACAAGAAAACCTGCATCGCTTTAATCCGCACCCTGATCGGTTCAGACGTCAAATATACACAGAAAACAGTGGAGACCGTTCAGGAGATGATGCTGCGCTTGACCGGCATCGACATCTGCTGCTGCCCGCAGTGCGGCAAGGGAAAGCTGGTCTATCTCAGGCCGATTACCGACCTGGCTTATGATGATAGCTCCTGATCAGGTTTCTGTATCAGGATTTATCTAATTTCCAGATATACCGATGTTGGATTCAACAGGATAGCTGCGTCTTGCACAGGTGAAAATTGCGAGCAAATACGTGGGTGCCATGAAAAAATATACATTTTGTCGCATAGCCAGCGTCATCAAAGACCAGTTTCGCCGGCTATGCTCGAAAGACCCGCTTCTCAATATTGCACCACGACCGATAAACAGTAATCAGGAACCGCAATTAATCCCCATAGCATAACGTTTCCGGCCACAACTCCCCCGCAGTTCAGTTCTCAAGGTTTATCAATAATTGCAGCATGTTTTGTTGTGAATTCAAGGACTGCCAGAGCGCAACTATTGATAAACCTATTCTGTTTATTTTAGGCTGGAATACTTTAAAGCATGGTTGTGAATGTGTTAGGCAGTCTGGTCGACTGCAGGGCATTATCTTTCTGTACTCTGAAGAATTAAATTGTTCAGAAAACACGAAAAAAAAATTCAGAACTGTCAGATTCGAAGGTTTGGGTAGGAAATTCCAGTAGTCTATGGGGTACAACCACGGTGCGCAGATAATGCTATCATTTCCTGGCTTGAGCGAATGCCTGCCGAAGGTCTTCAATAAGGTCGTCCGGATCTTCCAACCCCACCGAGAGCCTGATCATCCCCTCACTTATCCCAACTTTTTCCCTGATATCGACTGGTACACCTGAATGGGTGGTCGAGGCCGGGTGACAAACCAGCGACTCGGTACCGCCAAGGCTTACCGCCAGTTGAAACAGTTGTAGCTCATTGAGAATTTTAAAAGCAAGCTGGCGATTTTCTTCAACCACGAACGAGAAGGTGGAGCCGGGTCCTGTGCACTGGCGTTCGTATACGTTTTTGGTCTGGTCATCGAGAAAATGCGGGTGTAGCAGTTTGCACGGCAGAAGCTTGTTGCCGGCCAGCCATTCCGCAACCTTAACTCCTGATTTCGCAGCACGCTCCATTCGCAAAAAGACGGTCTCCAGAGATCGTGTCAGCATCCATGAGGAGTGTGGGTCAAGCTGAAAACCAAAGCTGCTTCTGGTTAAGCGCAGTTTGTGCAATAACGCTTTTTTGCCGGTAATTGCACCTGCGATAAGGTCGCTGTGACCACCGATATATTTGGTTAATGAATAGATACAGAGATCTATGCCGAAGTCATGAGGTTTTTGAAAGACTGGTCCAAGCAGGGTGTTGTCGCAAACAATAAGAGGGGATGCGATTCCGCGTGATTGGCTCCATTTGTCCACGACCTGTCGGCACATGGCGAGGTCGATCATACTATTGGTCGGATTTGCAGGTGTTTCGAGATAAACAATTTTTACCGGTCCCTTTGCATATGCTTTGGTGAGGGATTCTGTCAGCGGAGCATCAGCAAGGCCGTCGAAAAAGGCCATGGGAGTTACCCCCCAACTATTGAAATAATTGGAGAGTAAAGTCTCTGTGCCACCGTAAAGAGGGCTGTAATGAACGATGCTGTCACCCGGTCTGGCAAAGGTGAGAAAGAGACTGCTTATTGCCGCCATACCAGAAGAAGTGATGAGCGCAGATTCAGTTCCATCAAGAATAGCCAACCTGTCTTCAACTATTTCACAGTTCGGGTGATTAAAGCGACTGTAGACCAGTCCACCTGCACCGCGGTCCTGATCGACTGGTTTTCTGCCTGCTACCTCATCAAAAAACTCGGCGCCTTCTTCAGCTGATTGAAAGGTAAAGGTTGAGGTAAGAAAAACGGGCGGTTTTACTGATCCTTCCGAAAAGAGAGGATTGTAACCATAAGCGGTCATCTGGGTTGTCGGAGAGAGCTTTCTTTTACCGAGATGAGTGCGACGGAATGAACTTTTGGCAGCCATATTGTTACCCCGATAGTTGAGATTAAAGGCTGAACTTTCTTTCAGGGTAGTTGATGACTTCACTATTTGCCAGCGCCCTCAAGTTCCGTTGTTGCGGCACTGTTGATGGCTTAGGTGTACACTTGTGGTGGCCCACCGTAAGAGATATCTAAAATTATTGAGTCGTCATAGTGAACCTGCTAATAGCAGAGTTCGGTAGTTCCTGTTGCTATTTTAGCACCTACCGATTTGAACCCCGCCTCTACGAATTTCAATTTGCGCTCTTTTTTGAGATGGTAACAAATGTGCGGGAGATATAACAAACTATGATAATTCAGTGAGAAGAAGTTGCTTAAGAACTGATTGGCTTTAAGCAGGTTCTTGTCACTAACTCAAGATCAAGACCAGCAGTTTGGTAAACAAAATCATAGCGATCAAGGCGACAGGATAGACGGTGGCGTAGGCGGAAGAGGCATAGTGGGTCTTTGATAATTCGCTCACAGCGGCAAGGCCAGGGGTACTGGTCATGGAGCCTGTTATTACACCGAGCATCCGCAGAAAGGGAATCTTCAGCAAATACTTGCAGATAAAGATTGAAGAGATAAGAGGCACGAGGGTAACAACTGCACCGGCTATAAAGAGGTCTATTCCCTGTTCACTTACAGTCGCAACAATAGATTCACCTGTTCTGGTGCCAACTGTGGCCATAAACAGGGTCAAACCCAGGGCTCTGATGAAGCTGTTGGCAGTGCTGGGAATTTCCCAGACAAATGGACCTGTCTTATAGATATTGCTGAGAATTATTCCAGAGACCAGCACGCCACCTGTGGTGCCGAGGGTAAAAGTACCAGCATAGGGCAGATACAGAGGAAGCTGGCCGATAAGAAAGCCAATGAGCAGGCCGATAAAGATCGGCAGCAGGTTTATGCTGTAGAGTTCCTTGGTGTTGTTACCAAAAATCTTGATGATATTCCTGAGCGCGCTCCGTTGACCAACCGCGTGGACGATGTCTCCCATCTGCAGGCGGAGATTCGGGGTCGCGGGCAGGTCAAATCCGTTCCGGGTGACTCCTGTGGTCTGCACATTGAAAACCTCCCGGCAGTTAAGCTGGTTTAAGGTCATGCCTGCCACTTCTTTTCTTGAAACGATGATCGACTTTTTGCTGAGTGCCCTGTCGAACTGGATTTCTTTGTCTATCAGGCAGCCCAGCAGGGGGAGTATCTTTTTCAGGTCGGCGGGACGGCCAACAATGCGGATATGGTCACCTTCATGCAGCACTGTCTCGCCGCTGACCAGAATGGGTTGATCTGCACCAAGCCGCAGCAGACGGGTAATGACCACGGGCGCCAGGCTCCCCAACCGTAAATCCTTAACCTTCTGGTTTAAAATGTTGGGGTTGGTGAGCTCGACATGTTGCATTTTCAGCGGCTCCCGGGAACTGGCCACCTCTTCATTCAGGTAAATCTCTTCTTTTTCAACGTCAACCTTCAGAATCCTGGGAATAAGCTGCACAAAAAGGATAACACCGGTGACACCGAAGAAATATGTCAGGCCATAGCTGGCTGCAGCGCTGGTATCACCTGCCATTTCAACAGCAACTGCCAGACCGGGGGTGGAAGTGAGCGCACCGGCAAAGATGCCGGCGCTGATATCGGGACCAAAACCATAGACCCATGCCATGACCAGGGTAGTGGCAAAGCCGATGCCAATGATTGCGAAAGCACCAAGGGAAAGATGCAGCCCCCTGCTTCGAAGGGTGGTGATAAAGCCAGGGCCGGCCTGAAGACCGATGGAATAGATAAACAGGACGAGACCGAGGGTTTGAAAATCGGTGGGCAGCGTGTAACCGAAATGACCGAAAAAAAGAGCTATAAAGATAATTCCTGAAGAGCCAAGAGAAAAGGATTTCAGGCGAAGCTTGCCGAATGCCGTACCGATAATAGTTATCAGCAGCAGAAGGAAAATATGATTATGTAAAAGTTCCACAGCAAACCCGGGTGAAGTACAAGAGAAAAAATAATGAGCCTGCGCTTACTATACTCAGGGCCTGGTCAATTTACCAGTTAAAGTAAAGGGGTAGAGGTCCTTCTGTTCATCTTTAAAATATTTCACAATGTAATATCCTTTTATGAAGAGATGAAGTCTGCGATACTTGAAGGGCATAGGTCGTAAAGGTATTTATGTAGCTGGGAATAATTATCAAATAATGACCTTGAACCCATTGACACTGATTAGATGTGATATAGTTTGATATTAAACCATTTAGGAGTTGAACGAATCCTTTCTCGCTCAACCTGATAGCGGGAAAGTGAGAAGCTGTTGTAATCTTTTAAAAGCCAAACTGGCATGCAATCATATGGACAGGAGACAATATGAGCTTTCGAGATATCGTTGAACAGAGACGCGCAATCAATTTTTTTGATCCAGATAGAGATGTATCAGGTGAAGTGCTTGATGAGATGATAGAGTTGGCAGCTAAGTCGCCATCCAGTTTCAATCTGCAACCATGGAATCTGATTGTGGTACGGGAACATGCCGAGAAAGAGGCCTTGAAAGCACTCGCGTGGGATCAGCCCAAAGTTGTGGAGGCTCCTGTGAACCTTATTTTGCTGGCAGATAAGAATGGCTGGCAGGAAGGGCATCCGACAGTTGAAAAAAACTGGCAGCAGATGCTTGACTCAGGCTCCATGCAACCTGAGCAACGAGACTGGTTTCTGAATGCCGCTAAATCTCTTTATAACTGGAATTCAGACGCCAATCTGGCGTTTGCAGCCAAAAACGCAGGCTTTTTCGGAATGAGTCTTATGTATGCTGCAACCAGCCTGGGATTGGAATCTCATCCTATGGATGGATTTGACCATGAAGCTGTTCGTAAGGAGTTTAACATTCCCGATAATTTCTGGGTTCCAATGCTGCTCGCTGTGGGCTACAAAAAGCCGGGCCTTGAACTCCATCCGGCTAAATGGCGTAAGACCAGAGATGAAATTGTCGTTTCATTCAAGTGAGCAATACTAAAAAAACAACCTAACCTGCCGCAGTCGCTCACCGGAAGAGACTGTGGCAGGTTGTTACTATCCTCTTTTCCCTACACGTGCCTGACCATGTGTAGATGTAGAGCTGTCTAAGCTGTTTCTACCTGCCCCCCCTGCGAGCAAAACCACCCCTCACTCAACAACCCGAAAATATCAAAAAATTTCCAAGACCAATATCCAAAAATTCGTTAAAATAGCAGCCTTTACAAAATTTTGATGAATTCAGGCAGTTGGTTGCTGTTAGTCGCAGCATAATGCAACTCTCAAGTACACGGTAACTCTATGTATCTGTTGGTGATTAAGAAAATCCGTCATCTTTACAAGAAATATGACTGGTTCACCATAATCATCGTGCTGCTATTTATGCATACGATGTCGGCGGGTCTGTTGCTTGTATTTGATTATCAGACTTTCGCCCAGGAGACCCTTGCCAAAACCCTCTGGAAAGGTACCTGGTGGTTTTTTGTGACCGCTACCACAGTGGGCTATGGTGATGTGGTACCCCAGAGTGTGCCAGGTCAGATCATTGCAATTTTCGATATGATTTTCGGTATTGGGCTGATGGCTACAGCTATTGGCGCCGGTGCAGATAAGCTTATAGAACGGAGGAAAATACGCGTGCGAGGACTCAAACAGCTGAATTTGAAGAATCACATTGTTATCCTTGGCGGTGGCGCAATACAAAAAGTTACCACTTTGATCAAGGAGATTCGCAACGATCCGTTTTATTGTCGTACTGATCTGGTTGTCTGCACAGACGTCTATGAGGAGAACCCTTTCGGTGATGAGGTAGAGTATGTACGAGGCAGTATAGGCAGTGAAGATGTGATGACCAGAGCCTGTATTGCAGATGCCGATTTCGTCATCATCTACGGGTATACCGACGAGGAGACGATTTTAACGACCCTTGCCGTGGATGAGTTGAACAGGCAGGCATTTACCACGGTCTATATTCGGGACCGTGCCAATATCCGTCATATAGACAGGATCAACAAGGCAAGGATTGCCCATCGCCTGATCGATGGCAAACAATATAATCGTATTAAAGTCATTACCCGCCTTAATGACCTGATGCTGGCCAGGGAGATATCGAATCCGGATCTATCTGAGGTGATGCGGCTACTGATCGATAGTTCGTCTGGTGATACCTTCTTCTCGATTAAGGCCTGGCCAGGGCTTGATAAAAGCATCCCGGTTCCTTACGTACGGCAAATGCTGCGTTCCACAGACGCCCATGCCCTGCTGGTGGGTATAAAACGTGACGAAGATGGTTCTATCGTCATGAATCCAGGAGAAAACCTTGAAGTGTATCCTAATGATCATCTCTTCGTTATCGCCCAGCACAGGCCGGATGTCGACTGGGTAACACTTATTCTGAGCGAATCCGAATAGTTCGGCATAATTTTGTGGAGTGTAATATGCAAGATCTGCGAGTGACACTGGTTCAATCAGATATTATCTGGGAAAATCCGACCGCAAATAGAGAAGTTTTGACGCCACAATTGACTCAGTTGGCTGGTCAGACAGACCTGATTATCCTGCCTGAGATGTTTACCACCGGTTTTACCCTTGCCGGTGAGCAATTAGCGGAGGTGATGGATAACACCAGTGAGGGAACCACAGCTCACTGGCTGACGAAAATGGCCTCCGTCACAGGTGCCGCAATAACAGGAAGCTGTATCATTCGTGATGATGGTAAGTTGTATAACCGTCTTCTCTGGGCGACGCCAGATGGTGAGCTTTATCATTACGATAAAAATAATTTGTTCAGCTTTGCCGGGGAAGATTCTGTATATTCGGGGGGGGAAGCACTCCTCACGGTACATCTCAAGGGGTGGCGCATTCGCCCATTTATCTGCTTCGATCTTCGTTTTCCTGAGTGGAGTAGCAGGAGAAAAGGTACATATGATCTGGGTATATATGTTGCTAACTGGCCGGACTCCAGGCAGAATCACTGGTTTTCATTGCTGTTGGCCAGGGCGATTGAAAACCAAATTTATGTAGCGGGTGTGAACAGGATAGGCAGGGATGGGAACAGGCTCTGCTACGCCGGTGGATCAGTGCTGGTTGATCCGGAGGGAGAAGTATTGCATGAGTGTGGCAGGGATCAGGCAGTAACCACCCATCAATTGGATGGTGAATCACTTCAGGCCTATCGTAAGAGATTTCCCATGTGAAATCATAAAATTCTGTTCATCGCGTATTCATCAAAAAAGCAAAAAATCTTTTGCACAAAGTATCTACTTGGTTTTGCCCTCCCAGGGCGCCTGATTGCACTTGCTTCTTCCGGTTGGCAGTGAGCATCGCCAGCCTGTAGATCGGTCTTGCTCCTGTTGGCCGGTGAGTTACAGGCGCCAATCTGTCATGGACACCGAACCCGACTCCTTCCAGAAAAACTGTTGATACAGAAACGGGCCTGACATGATAGCGCCCCGACTGTTGATGTCCGTCCTTACGTTTTTTTCACAAATTTTGTTCCGGCCTTCTCCATTAATACGAATCTAATATTCATTCAACTGCTCCCATAGACACAACGGCTTTATTTGTCAGAAAAAAATCTATGGAAGGGTGAGTGGGAGGGGACCAAACACTCTCTGTTTTTATAAGGATAGGATGGGTGGGTTTGTTAGGGTTTAGTGTTTGTTAAAAATGTTAAATATTGAATATATATTGAAAAAATGTGCAATTCATTATGTGTTTTAGATTTGCCGAAGGTGCGAAAAATAAAGCACTGTTTGGTGCCACTAACTTGACCGCAACGCTATAGTACCTATATGATTCTGATATGGCATTCGCCATAGCAGCTGCAGGGTGAGTTAAATTCACTTCCTGTTTCCGTATTCTATGGAAGTGTGTAACGCTGTCGCAGTTCATTTTAGCTAATATTTTACGTAATCGGGTTACCAACCATTGTGTAAACTACGTCCAAACTCAAAGGTGATGGAGGTTACCATGAGAATGAATTTCTCGAAAACATTAACCTGCGCAGTTTTTATCACGGGTGCAATGCTGTTCGCTACACAAAGTGTGGCAGACCCCTTTACCATAACGTCACAACTGATAGGCGATCCACGTCCGAACAATCCGGATAATCTTATCGTGGATGTATCCATAACTGGTGATACCACTTCAGCTACGACTTACTGGACTGTAGACATCAATTCACCGATGCATCCGGATGTGAAGCTTGACGCATTTTACTTTAATCTTAATCTTGACGCTAGCGATGTGAGTTTCAGCAATTTCGTTCCGTCAACCTGGTCGGTGACCAGCCCGGCAACAAATGCTGCTGGCTCCGGTGGTGCCGATTTTGACTTTGAGGCGGATTCTTCTAATCCTGCAATTAACGTAACTAATAGTCAGGATCTTACTTTCGAGGCAACCTTATTATCAGGATTCTGGAATGTGGATCTGTTCCTGAATGCTAAAGAGTCCGAGAGTAATGATGATTGGCTTGGTACATTCCAGCTTGGTGCACACCTGCAGAGCCTTACTGCAGATTATAGGCGGTCGGATAGCGGCTTTGCCGCCGGTTATT
The DNA here is from genome assembly GCF_005116675.2 of Desulfosediminicola ganghwensis. NCBI lineage: Bacteria > Pseudomonadati > Thermodesulfobacteriota > Desulfobulbia > Desulfobulbales > Desulfocapsaceae > Desulfosediminicola > Desulfosediminicola ganghwensis. The sequence goes on along the minus strand of NZ_CP050699.1, from coordinate 4,002,089 downwards.
ATGAAGGAGGCGGTGAACCGATCCCCGAACCAGTGACGATGCTTCTATTCGGCACTGGCTTGGCTGGTCTTTCTGGTCTGCGATTGAGGAAGAAGCAGTAATTAATTAATAAGATACGCTTCAACCATAGATGATAAAGCACAGTGTGGGGACACACTGTGCTTTTTTGTATTCAAGTAAAAACTATCTCTCAGTAAAGGCCAGTTTGATACCAAGAGCGGCAAAGGTGGCTGCAAAAGAGCGCTGAATGAGAGTCAACAGGCGATCGGAGCCGGTTACATATCTTCTTAAACCGTGGGCGCAAAAACCATACAGAATAAACACAACGAAGGTCATCAGCATAAAGATTGCGCTGAGCAGTAGCATATGCAGAGTTGGGTTTGCAGACCCCGATGAGATAAAGAGCGGCAGAAAAGCAAGAAAGAAAATCGAAAGTTTCGGGTTCAGGATATTGATCAGTGTGCCGCGAACCGCAATCTGACAGAGGCCGTTGGCCTTCTCGGGCTTCTTGAAATTGATGCCACCGGTCTCCCTCCACATGCACCAGGCAAGGTATAGCAGATAGATTGCTCCGGCGTACTTGATGCATTGAAAAGCCAGGGAGCTCATGTGCAGGATTGCGGACAGCCCGAAGACCGAGGCAAGCAGATGGGGGACGATTCCGAATGTGCAACCAACGGCTGCGGCAGTTGCAGCGCGCCAGCCGAGAAAAAGACCGTTGGAAACGGTATATATGACACCCGTCCCCGGCATGAGTACAACGACCAGAGAGGTAACAAGAAACTCAGGAGTTATAAACATTGGTTGTACCTGTTCAGTTAAGGTAGGTCAGAGAAAAGCGAAATGCTCACTCTTCCTAACCTCTAGGGCCACTGACAGGAAGAGAGAAATCTGGAAGAGAATACGCTTTGCCAGGTGTTATATGGGATTTTATTTGAAAATACAGTGCTTGGCAAAGTCTGCTGCTTCATTGGATGTCCATTCACCTTTAGGTTTTTCTTTCATCTGGTTGCACCATTTGTCGCTTCCGACTTCCGGGGCGCAGGCGGTAAGGGTGGTGAAGCAGATGCCAAGAAAGAGTGTTGCTATTGTTGTGCGTAACAGTACCATTGCGGCGAGTTCTCCTTGTGATGTTTGAAGTGAAAAGTAATACTCAGGATGCTCCAGGTGTTCGTAGAGGCAGGATATCCAGAAACTAATATGAAATTGTGGGTTGTGAATAGTTCGATATATCAGCAAATTTTTGATATTGCAACACGTTTGGCTGCATTTTTTGTCAAGGTGTCGCTGGGGCAGGGGAAGCAGAGTTTCAGACCGTAGCAGTGTCGCTCTTCCAATTTATCACTATCAAACCACTTGCCACCAGTATTATCGATGCCGCCAGGCTATAAGAGATAGGGTCACCGAGCACCAGCACACCGAGCAACACTCCGGATACGGGCATGAGAAATAGAAAGCAGTGCAGGGTGGTGGCACCATATTTCTGAATGAGCGAATTCCACATGACAAAGCCAAAAGATGCGGTGACCAGAGACTGATAAAGTACGGCCTGGATGACCATTGGGGTAACTTCCCGCACCATTCCACCGTCGAGTAGATAACCTGCCAGCAGATAAAAGGGGACTGTGAAGATCATAGGGAACACGGTGATCTGTATCGGGTTGAAATCGGCAATGATTTTTTTAACGTAGATGACGTTGCAACCCCAGAAAAGAACAGCCAGAAAAAGCAGGCAATCGCCCGAGAAGGCCTCAGCGGTCAGGTCGAGTGAGTCCCTGATGAGCAGGAAAACACCGGCAAAGCCCAGAAGCAGACCGTTAATTTTCTTGGGGTTGATTTTATCGTCGGGCAGCAGGAAGTGAGCGAGTATCATCACCACAAAGGGGACGGTATTCGCTATAAGAGCACCATGGGAGGCGGTCGTGCGACTCATGCCAGAGTAGAAGAGGGAGATTTGTATGAAAAAGATGAGTCCGAGCCCTGCCATCTGCAACACTTGTCTGGTGCTGAGATAAAGTGAGATTCCTGCGACTTTAGCCCAGCAACAAAGAACTGCAGCAGCTATTCCGAAACGTATTCCGGCTGACGTGAAAATGCCGATTCCGGTCAGGGTGGTTTTGACCGCTACCGGGTTGGCCCCGAAGAGCATACAGAGGAAAACGGCAAACATGGAGGTGGAAAAAGGGAGTTCTTTGCCTGCCGTCTCTGTTTGCATGCTATTCCCCATGTTGTCGTGCATATTCGTACATAACGATTGAGGCGGCGATACTCACATTCAAACTCTCCACCTTGCCGACCTGGGGAACTTTAATAGACGCAACTCCCTTATAGGCGTTTTTGTCAAAACTGATGCCGTGCTCTTCATGGCCAAAAACAAAGGCGCTTTTGGCAGGAATCTCCATCCTGTGTAGGGAGTGTGGCGCATCAGGTTCCAGAACGAAAAATGTATATCCTTCGGCTATCAGCTGTTCATAACATTTTTCAAAGGTGGGATGAAAATGGGCAGGCAACCATTTGAACGAGCCCTTTGCTGATTTGACATCGAAATATTCAGTGCCGATCAGGTGAATGGCTTTCGCACCGAAAGCATCACCACTGCGAAATATTTTACCAATGTTGAATGATGGTTTCAGGTTGTCGAGCACGATTACAAAGTCATGAACACCCGGTTCGGCATAGACCATGTTATGCCTGCGATGCTTGATGTACTGTCTTTCAGCCCATCTCCGGGCATCCTGCTGTTTTTTCTTTTCTGCTCTGGTGGGCATGTCTTTCTCACCTTGAATGAAGTGCTTACCTGAGATGCAAAATATGACGATAGTAATTCTTAATACAGCCTAACTTGAATAACAATGACATTTTGCTATGAGCATCATTGCCCTGCAAATCTTGCGTTGCAAAAGAATTGCGTTGAAAATCAAATAATAGAGCCACATTGTGCGTTGGCAGGATAGTACATATGATAGCTGTAATGCAGTATGGGGAAGCGCAGTATCTTTTGTTCATTATGCTATAGTTATTGAAGTAGTGCACAGTATCGGGGGAGGTTTTTGTTCCGTTTAAAATATCAAATGCAAGGATGGATATGAATCCTGAACAGTATGATTTCATAATAATTGGAACCGGACCGGCGGGGATGAGCGCCGCGATGACGGCGGCGAAATGTCGCAAGCGTGTACTTGTGGTGGAAAAAGAAGACTCCCTTGGTGGAGTCTGTGTCAATACCGGTACTTTTCCGAGTAAGACCCTGAGGGAGGCGGTGCTGCACCTGACCGGCCATCTGAAGAAGCAGATATTCGGTGAAGAATTCTGCTCTCTGGGTAGTTCTGAAATTTCTATGGATCGCCTGAAAACGAGGCTCCAGTATGTCCGACTGAAAGAGCATGCCATTATCGACAGTCAGCTGGAGCGAAACAATATTAGTCTGATACGCGGCACAGCGACGTTCATCGACAATAGCACGGTGGCTTTGCACCAGGTCGGTGGGGACAGACCGCTTCTGGTCCGGGGAGAGATAATTCTTATCGCCACTGGCTCGCGTCCACGTAATCCGCCGGAGATACCCTTCGATGGCGAATTAATAGTCGATTCACGCTCCATTCTTGATATCAGCACCGTACCATCTTCCATGATTATTCTGGGTGGCGGGGTGATCGGTTCTGAATATGCAACGATCTTTGCTGCACTGGGGGTAAGAGTTATCCTGCTGGATAAGGGTACGCGCCTGTTGAAGTTTATCGATCAGGAGATCACCGACCAGCTTCAGCAGCACTTCCCCAACGGCTATGTTGAATGTATTCACAACGTGGGCGATTTTGAGATCGCAACCGAAGGAAATAAGGCAAAAATACGGCTCGATGATGGCACAGTCTATAGGGCGGATACACTGTTTTTTGCTCTGGGCAGGGAAGCGAATGTCAAAGGCCTGGGATTGGAAAATACCGACGTGGTTCTCAACAAGAACTTGTATATCACCGTGAACGACCTGTACCAGACATCGGTGGATCACATTTTTGCAGTGGGCGATGTGGTCGGCTGGCCGAGTCTTGCAGCAACCTCGATTATTCAGGGCAGGATCGCTGCCCTGAACGCCATGCAAAGGCGCTCGGAAGGATTCCCTACCATTTTCCCGGTGGGCATCTACACAATCCCCGAGATATCCTATGTGGGCATGACCGAAGAGGAAGTGAAAGAACGTGATTTTAAATATGTAGTGGGACGATGTTATTACGAGGAACTGCCGAGAGGGCAGATCTCCGGCGAGTCTGAGGGGATGCTCAAGATGATCGTCCACAAGGATACCCGGGAAATTTTAGGCGTACACATCTTCGGCGGCGGTGCCACCGAGATCATACATATCGCCCTGATAGCGCTCTTCCATAACGCAAAGATCGACCTGTTCATAGAGAATATATTCAATTACCCGACCTATTCCGAGGCGCTGAAAATAGCGGCACTGTCAGCCATGAATCAGATAGATTACGAAGAGTGCAGGTAATAGCAGGGTGAGGGGTGCTTTGATGTACTCATTTTAGTGACAAGGGAATAAGCTGGTAACCACTAAAGCTCAGCTTCAAGGGGTGAGAAGTGAGGTGGTTGGGGCAACTGCTTAAAGCTAAAAACCTCCTCTCCACAGGCTGATTGGATAATGATTCCGGGGATTGGTCATTTGCCAATCGGTCAGACCTCACGTCTCTCACCTCACTCTTTCAAGCTGAAGATTAGGAGTAATTAAGTAAGAATACGCCTAAATTTTGGCTGACACGGATATTGTCTCAACTGCTTTTTTACGGGCGCCATATAAAGAGCTTTTAGAGGCCAGGATTGCTGTAACTAAGAAGATTGTGAAGAAAATAATCCTGGTAATTATTTCATAAATTATTACGTATTGTTCTTTTGCGAGCATATTGTTTGAGACCAACACTATCGTGGCAATATTGATAAGCGATGAAGCGATTATTAAGACAAGTGCATACCAGAATATGAACACGAAAAATCTTCTCATTGCAGACGGATAAATATGTTTGCAATCATCCTGTTCATATACCCCAACAGCAGCAAAGTCAGGATCTCGCACAATTTTCTTTCTGGATAATATGACCAAGGTGTTGGCAATGTGGTCATGTATAGCCTGATGTTTTTTGCTAAAAAGCATAAAAATAAGAGAAAAACTCCCCAAGGTAACCTTGGCAACATACCTCAATACAGATAATAGCAGTGGGCAGCGTTTTTCTTTGTTCGTGCTTATTACTTCAACACCAAGTGCGTATTGGCCTAATGTCGAACCCAGATACCTGATCAACAGCGGTTCAAGCAAGAACAAGGTGAACAGCATAAGAATGGTCGCGTACCTGGATTGATCTGGGAATATATCAATAATGATAGCTGGAACAACAATAAGCAAAGATAAGAAAATTAACGTGTCGAGTAATCCAGCTTTGATCCTTCGAGGCAGTGGTGCGTATCGGATGTCTGAGTTGTTCATTTTATTCGTCAGCTAAGGGAGAAACAGCGTAATATAATTATTTACCTCACTATAACGAATAATTATATTATATGCACGATGGGAATTATTGCACCGTCACGTGTTTTGTCAAGGATCTGGGTAGTAGGTCCATTTTGAGGGCGCAGTACTCTTCTGAAGAACAGGCGGGATTATAATCAAGGCTTTAAAAGGTGAAAAGAGAGGAGTGAGGGGTGCAGATTGGTAATTAGCCCTCCTGGAATCGATTCACTGTATCAAGTTGCTGGGAATACTTTTTAAGCTGATTGACGCCACAGCTGAATTATCAGTTATTGCTTTTTGCAGTGGGTGTTATGCCCTGTTTTTATATTTCCTCAGTAATTGATCCAAGCTGTTGGCAAAGGCTTGTTTATCACGCGCGCTCATTCCAGATGGTCCACCAGTTTCAATTCCGTTGGCGCGGAGATCGTCAAAGAAGTCCCTGGTACTGAGCCGTTCTTTTATGTTTTCTTCCGAGTAAATTTCCCCACGGGGGTTGAGAGCAAGCCCTCCCTTCTCTACGACTCTGGCGGCTAATGGGATATCGGCAGTGATAACAAGGTCACCGGATTCCAGTTTGTTGGCTATCTCATTGTCAGCAGCATCCATGCCTTTAGGGGCACGCAGGAATGTAATTAATGAGGATTGCGGAATGCGAAAGTACTGATTGGCCACCAAGATCAATTGTACATGTTCTCTCTTGGCTGCTTTATAGAGTATTTCTTTTATCACTACAGGACAGGCGTCAGCATCTACCCAGATTTTCATATCATTGCCATATTACGAAGAGGGTTTGAATCAGAGGGCCGCACGGCATAGGCTCTCCCTCATACCCCTGAATGATTATAATTTTGTCTTATTGCGGGAGTCAACAGGTTTGCTTTTTATGCGCGTATTCCAGACTTCAAGGTAAGAAAATGTTTCTCTTCTCCTTTTGCTATAATTGTACGTTTATCTTTAAGGCTAATCTGGAATACTACCAGTTTCTTTTTCTTTTGAAAGAATTGAATAATACGGATTATCACATTGGTTGGCAGCAGGAAAGTGGGGTTGGTCATTCCATAGTCCATCGTGCTGCAAAAGTCCGAGGGATTGTTAACTTTTAATATTTGTACATCTTCTATGTCTGAAAGCTTCACAGAACCTTTAACATTATCAGTTTCGTTGGATAGAAATGTGATAGCGTGCTCATCAACTTGCGCATATACTTCTTTATAATGGCTGCTTATGATTTCAACGTAGGGCATTTCTTAGCTGTGTTGTTAATATTAAGGAGTGTGCCTCGATTAGTACAATAAGTGGGTTCCTCGCCGTTTTGTGTGGATTAAGAGAGCAAAACACGAAAAGGGATGGGATGCTACAGATTTTCCAGCTCTCGCGCGAAGGAGCCGGTCAGCCTGCTGCAAGACTTGTACTCTAGATGGGCAACTACCAATCATTGATAGAAAACAGGACTCCCGCAAGAAATTCGTTTTGACGAAACAAGACCTGGTTCTCGTATGGAGATGGCTTCTTCTTTACAGAACTCTACACAAAGCCCACATGCTATGCACAAGGTGCGGTCATATGACAGCACCTTGTGCTTTCCACTTTTCCTGATTTTCAAAGCTCCAGTATGGCACATTCCTGTACAGCGTGGGCATAGGGTGCATGATAGCGAGACCTGGGCCTCAGGGGTACACAGTTGGATCAACTCATCGCAAATAACCTTCTCATGCTTAAGAATTCTTATGAGCAACTGAGTCCTGGACATCACTTGCCTGGTCCCCGTCGGTCTCTTTTTCTTTATCGTCTCTGGAGCAAACTTCCCCTGGACAGCATTAACCACAGTGGAGCCCAGGCTGAACAGAAACTTCCTACGATCCTGATCATCACCAGCTGGCAGTTCATCTGCGGTGCGAATCAGCGTAAGGCGAGAACGAAAGAGATGCGCGGCTTGTCTCTGTACATGCTGAAAAAGCTGCATAAAGGCATCAGCTGTAAGGCGGTTTGAGCATTTCGTGCATTCCGAGAGATTAAACCTTACATCCCCCCGCTGTCTGAGTCCCAAAAAGAGAAGAGACTCAGGAATCATCACCCCAACGCAAGGAAGCCTGAGCTCATTTTCAGATCTGTAGGTGCTTCCATAGCATGAGATGACAAGGCTTTTTCCTTGTACATTCTCTTCCAGCAGCTGGTTGAGGTTGAATCGGTCAAATGAAAAAGCGTCACCTGGGCATAAGGCGACACAGGCTCCGCAGTTGGTGCATTTATGCGGGATTAAACTCACTTTCCCGTCATTATCCGCTAGCGCCTCTGATCTGCACCCATCAACACAGCTACGGCATGAGAAGCCTCGTAATCGGTTTCGCAGACAGCGCTTTTCTTCCAGGACTATCTGGGGCGATTGCATCAGCTTTTGGGTTAAGGTTGAAATCATGACAAATGAGATGGCAGCGCTCACAGAGTGATTGGCTCAACAATGTATTCATTTTTACAATGCTGAAAAAATGACGCTAAACATTGTGCCAGTTTTTTGTAGAAATCTGTCATTGCACCTTGTTCAATTCGCTGGCAAAAATAGGGAACCCAGGACATGAACTGACCTAAAAAACGCGCCTGCATCTCCCATAATTTCCGGGCATCAGCATTCCTGCCGGCAGAAACTGCCTCCCCCTCACGCAACGACAGATAGCTCATATACTCAAGTTCAATAGCGATATGATCAGCCGGCTCCTGAATATCAAGTGAGAGTCCTGCCTCGTCATAACACCTTTGCACGGCAACAGTTGACTCGCCTTGCACCCGCCCTCCAGCCTCCAGGTAGACAGAGCCATATGGAGCAGCCAGCAACGCAAAAGGGCCGACAAAAAGAGATGCATAATCAACCTTGAGCTGTTCCTCTAAAGAAGATTCAAACGTTTCAGTCAACTGCTGCGCATTCGGAGCCATTTCCGGATCGAGTGTTATCAACAGGCCGCTGAGATTTTCGGTCACCTTCTCTTCGAGAAACATCTTTTTATCCGGCTCATAAAAGCAGGCAGCGAGTAGTTTGAAACAGTTACTGCGGTGTATGATGGTTTCTGGATTGCTCATAGTAGGTGATAGTGTCTCGCTGTAATAGAAAACAGCACCGCCTCAATTTGACGGTGCTGTATCTTGAGTTGAGATTAGCGTGCTGAATAGTCGCGTATATAATGGACATTTGGCGAAGTACCTTCATCCTCCAGCAGGACAAACCCCTTGTTATCGGCGAGCAGTTTCGCCGCCTCGCTGTTGCTGTCCTCAAGATCGCCAAAAACTCTGGCGTTTGAAGGACATGCCTCCACACAGGCAGGCTGCTTGCCGTTTTTTACCCTGTGATCACAAAAAATGCATTTCTCGACGATGTTGTCACGACGGACATTTTCGTACTCAGAGTGCTGGTAATCTGTTCTATACGGCGGGGTAGCCCCTGCCAATGAAGCGATCTCCGCCGCAGAGGTTGAACAGTCTTTGATGACTTGGGTGTTGTCTGTATAAAACGGTTGAGTCGACTCACCCTCCTCATTGTAACTGATAACGCTGTATTCGCCTGAAGCACTGTCTTTCTCAACATGGTCCATGCTATAGGGGCAGGCGCCCTGACAGGCCCGGCAACCGATACAGCGCTCATCATTATGCATGGTGATGCCATCAGCGGTTTTATACATAGCTTTTGGCTCAACCGGGCACTCCTCGACACATGGGGCATCGCTGCAGTGATTGCAGAGTACCGGGATGGTACGGAATTTGGTGTTAGGGAATGTTCCGGTTGTCTCATGGATGAAATCTGCCCAGTTATGGGTTTGACCATTATTCCTGAGCGCAGTGTTATTCTCGGTCTTGCATGCGAGTGCGCAGGCTCCGCAGCCAACACATTTTCTGAGGTCTATTATCATTCCATATTGTGTCATTGCTTATGTCCTCCTCTTTGCTAGATCTTCTCGATACGAACTGCAGCATGACCACCGTTACGGGCGTTCGAGCCGGAGAGGCGTTCGAGCTCCCATGGAATGATGGTGTTGTTGTTCACGCCTTTGGTTGCGCTCTTCATAAAATCATCCGTCGCGGTCCGGCCGTATGCCCAATGGCCCTGGCCGTAGGCTTTACTGACTGTACCGGGCCGCACGCCTTCCCAGACCCGGGCAACGCATTCGCCGCTGCCTCCCATGGAGGTGATTTTCACCTTGTCGCCGTTACTGATTCCCAGTTTTTTGGCATCCGTGGGGTGGATGCGCAGGCTATCCTGGTGTCCCACATCGCCCGGGTCAACATGTTTGAACTCGTAGTACCATGGGCTATTCTGGCTGCGACCTTCGCGATTGAGGCGTGATTTGTAATCTATAAAGACAAAAGGATATTCCTGCTCACTGCCATGGCGCAATGGCGGCTCGTAGTGCGGTACAAAGGCAAGCTCGCCCCTGGCGGTATAATTGCTCTTCTCCATAACCGTGTCCACATCGACATTGTGCTTTTCCGCATGGCCTGCAAGTGCCTTTTTCAAGGTCTCGCTGTAGAATTCAAATTTCTTGGTGGTGGTGGCGAACTTGCCACCCCAATGCGACTTATATTTATATGCTCCCGAGTTCCACATACCCTTTTCAAGCATCTCGGACCAGCCGTTGATCTTGTCACCGTGGGTGTCCTTTTTGCCGTCCCACAGGGGGTGGGTGTAGTATTTCAAGGCGAACAGAGTAAACTCTTCCGGGGTAGTGGCTTTTGCTCCGGTTTCCGGGTCTGAGTACATCTCCACCAGGCAGTCGTAGAGATTTGAGAAACCACGATCTTTGAGTTTTTCGGAAATCAGGAACGGGAAGGCGGATTCGTCGTCAATGACATCCCAAAATGGCTTGACCACCGGCTGCAGCAGGGTGCAGGTGGCGTAACGGTTCGCCTTGGTTTTTACAAACCCGTATCGCTCATACATATTCACCGTGCACGGCAGCACGATATCTGCAAATACGGTAAACTCAGAGGCATTGGTGGTCAGATGCACGGTGAATGGAACCGACGAAAGCGCCTCCTCCCAGAGATCCGTGCCGTTGCAGGAGAACGGGAAGTTGTTCATATACCCTACCAGCACTTTGATTTCATTTGGGTCTTTGTTAAGAATGCCCTTTGCAGCATTATTGGTCGAAACCCCACCACCGGATTTACCCTTGGCGATAACCGGCAACTCCAGACGACCGCGTTGATCGATCTTTTCAAGCTTTGAATGCTTTTTGGCCAGTTCATCCTGATGTTTGCCGAGAAGATCTGCGTTGAGTTTGTTGACAGGGATTTTGGCAGTCTGTAGCGACCCGCCTTCATTATCGATACTGCCGAGTAGGCCGCCCAGCGCATGGACAGCCATGGCCGAATAGGCACCCCGGGCCTGCATGGCTGCTCCCGGCCCCATCCATACGGCCACATTTGGTGCAGCCTCGCCCAGCCCTTTTGCCACCCTGACGATCTGATCTTCCGGGATTCCGCAGATCTCAGCAGCTTTTGCAGCGGTCATGTCTTTTACCGCAAGATTCCACCACCTGACGACTCCGTTGGTTTCCTTTTCGATAAAGGAGGCCTCATCAACAGTTGCGCCCACCTTAAAGAGGTTCGTACCGTCTGCGAAATCACCGACAAATTCCTTATTCCAGGCCCCACTGCTGAGAAGGACATGGGCAATGCCGAGTGCCAGTGCACCATCGGTACCTGGCTGTAGCGGGAGCCATTCGTTTGCCTTCGCAGCACTTGTGGTGAGACGAGGGTCAACCGTGGCAACGGTCGCCCTGTCAAGAGCATCACCAAGCCGCCTGATCGTGGCGGGCACCATTCTATTACTGGCTACAGGATCACAGCCCCAGATAAGAATATATTTTGAATTCGATATGTCATAGTCGCGGTAGTCCCAGTATCCTTCCGTATAAAATGCCCCAAATTTTTCCGCTTCGGCACAGGTTGAACTGTGGGAAATGTTATTTGGTGAACCAAATACTTTGGGCATCACATCATAGATAATGTCGCGCAGATAGGTATAGCGTCCCCTCATAAGGCAGAATTTTTCCGGTTCTTCAGCCTCGCGCAACGCCATCATCTTATCCGCTATAGTGTTCAACGCCTCATCCCAGCTGATAGGCACGAACTTCGGGTCGACCCCTCTTCCTTTTTCAGGGTTCGTCCGTTTCATGGGTTGCTTGATCCTGTCAGGGTCGTATACCTGTTGCAGGGAAAGATGACCACGCGGGCAGACAGTACCATCATTTTGCTTGGAATACCTATTACCGCGAACTTTTACCGCCCGGCCTTCCTGGACAAATACCTCAGCGGGACACCAGGTGGTGCATCCCTGACAGGTGGTTGGTTTCCATTCACCTATTTCTGGGCTTGATGTCCTGTCTGCCCCCAATGGAGCAAGACTGTTCATTTCCGGCTCAGACTGAGCGTACCCATTAACCGCCACGGCAGCACCAGCCATTGCAGTCAGTTTCAGAAAGTCCCTCCTTTTTATCTTCATGGTTACCTCCGCATACAGTTTGAATAGGAAATTGGGACAACACACAAACTACTTAATGAACAATTTTTATGTCCTAGCCCACAGGGGTGGTATACAATACCTGCCTGTAACAAAAATCCCGTCTCATTACAGATGAATAGCTGCAAGAAAACTTTCTCCGGGGAAGATGTTCCGAAGTTAAAACAGATAATAAGATATAATTCATCGATATTACGTTGAGGTATGAGCAAAAACCGTTGAAAACATGTGGCTTCAGGGAAACAACTTCCTACCATGAAGTATATGAGGAGGTTTCGTTAAAGATCAAGTTTATCAAGGTTGAGTTTGTCCTAAATTGTTTTTCTGCGGACTTCGATTTTCAGAACTATGCTCAGTTTGGCTTGATGAAACTGGCGGCAAACGTGGTCGCATTTATGTAACCATTTTTTACTGATATGGTTAAGTCCTCTGAACGTGTTCTCTTCGTAGCCTCTGGGAGAGGAATGAAAAACGTTCATATAATCAGTTTCTTACTTGAATTTGAAGGTAGTTCATCCAGCAATCTTATAGAACATTTGCGTAAACAAAATCTCGATTGACTGGTTTCATATTGTTCAGAGATTTGTCAATCCGGTGTGAGGACACAAGGAAACTGGAACAGCGTCTGCAAGGCGGATCAAAGAGTCTCCGGCATGGATTCAAAATGGTGGGAGCATTGAACAGGCATGGCAACGCATCAAGGTTTTCATTGTGAAAGTGACCTTGCTACTCGAGGGCAATAAATATACTTCCAGCGTTATTAGTTGCTCTCACGACTCTGAGAAATCACGCCATGCTGAGCAGGTTATTCAACGATGGATCTCCATGTACATAAATGCTTGCCTTGAGGGACTTAATAGTTTGTTTTAAGCTGCTGGAAATTGTTCAAGAGGTATCGAAACAACGAATCGTTCGCTGCCATGATGTATCTGATTGTGAGCCAGGCAGGTTCAATTCTCAAATCCATTTGAAACGTCGCTAAAAAAAAACGAGGCTTCACCAACTGGTGAGAAGCCCCGTTTTGGTTGAATAGTTTAGATAGTTCCAATCAGAGCTTTACAGGGTTTTTTGCCTTAATAGCAAATCCTCGTTTGGAAAGTGAAGCGCAACGGTTCGGTTCACCGTGGCTGAAGTCGATGGTAATTGATTGGCAGTATTCCATGAGTTTTTTGTCAATCACCACAGTGAATTCGCCATGCTGGGTAGCAAGATCGTTTTCAAGAATTTCATCGGGTACCAGACCAAGGCCGGTGTCTGTGCCGCCGGTTCCCATCACGGCGATACGTATGGCTGGACGGTGATCTCCCTCCTGACGGAGATCCGGGAAAAATTTCATCGCTTCTTCAGTTATTTCCAACATAATCCTGTCTGTCTCCTGTAAGAGTGGCATGCCCACTCTTACTTTCCGACGCAATGACCAAGCATAAGGCCTATTCTCACTCCTAAATAGAGGAGAGGGCGGTGGTGGTTTATACGCCGTAGTTTTTACCATAATTCTCGACGACGAAGTCGATATCCTTGTCGCCGCGGCCGGAAAGATTCACCAATATGGTTTCGTCTTCCTTCAGATCCTTGGCGAGCTTAATTGCAAAAGCGACTGCGTGGGCACTTTCGATTGCGGGAATGATGCCTTCGGTTCTGGAAAGCTCGAAAAGCGCATCGATTGCTTCTGAGTCGCTGGCTGTAACATACTGCGCACGACCGATATCTTTCAAGAGGCTATGTTGTGGTCCGACACCGGGATAGTCGAGACCACTGGCAACTGAGTAGACGGGTAGCGGTTCGCCTTTGTCGTCCTGGAGTACATATGATTTAAAACCGTGCAGTACTCCGGGGCTGCCTTTGGTCAACGTTGCGGCATGATCTCCATCCTTGAAACCTCGGCCTGATGGTTCGACACCCCAGATCTTTACATCTTTGTCATCAAGAAAGGCGCTGAAAAGTCCCATGGCGTTTGAGCCGCCACCTACACACGCGACGAGATTGTCTGGCAGTTTATCATATTTGTCCTGAAACTGTACTCTTGCTTCATTGCCCACCACGGCCTGAAAGTCGCGAACCATCATCGGAAACGGGTGTGGACCTACTACCGAGCCGATGGCGTAGAGTTGGTTGACCGGGTCTTCAAGATACGCTTCAAATGCAGCATCGACGGCATCTTTCAAAGTTTGTGTTCCGCGATCAACCGGGATGACATTGGCACCAAGGATCTTCATACGCACGACATTGGGGTGCTCTTTAGCTATATCAATTACACCCATATAGATGTCGCACTCAAGCCCGACCAGGACTGCAGCGGTGGCAAGCGCGACGCCATGTTGGCCCGCACCGGTTTCTGCGATAATTTTCTTTTTGCCCATTTTCTTGCACAGCAGGGCCTCGCCAAGACAGTGATTAATCTTATGGGCCCCAGTGTGGTTGAGGTCTTCGCGTTTGAGATATATCTGGGCGCCACCTACTTTGGTGGAAAGATTTTTCAGATGAAAAATAGGGCTTGGCCGACCGACGAAGTCGCGGTAGAGCATGTTCAGTTCTTCATGAAACGCAGGGTCTTGGGTGATTTCAAGATATGCCTCATTGATTTCACCTAAAATCTTTTCAAGTTGTGGTGGAATAAAGCTGCCTCCATACTCGCCGAACCAGCCATTTTTGTCAGGCATTTCGATAGACTTTATATCTGTGCTCATTTCTTTACTCCTTGATTTTTTAATACATTCCTGAGATTAGACCGTATATTCATGAACCCTTTGTTTATTTCACAATGATCCGGGTCAGCAGTGGTGATTGAGCAAGCCAATTGTCGGCCAAAATGTAGCCGGGTAGCCTCTTTTCTTCGCTGTTATTTCAATAGTAGAAATAACGACTCCGATACAGTGAAGTCGAATGATCTAGAATACGGAATTTGACGGTAATTTCAATAAAAAATGTACTAGCATACTGATACGAGAGGGCCAGGATATTCACGATGGAAAATACCCTGGCACACGGGGCGTAGAAGGTCGGTCCGTTGGGCTATATCAGACTCCTAGTTTTTGAGTTCGGCCAATGCCTCATCCTGGACGATGGAGTAGCAGGGGAGGTACTCCTGATCGCTGGGGATTTTCATGCGATTTTGGGAGATAAACCCCTTGAGCATACTGTCAAGCGAGTCCATTATCTCGCTTTGGCCTCGAAGCTGGAACAGACCATGGTCTTCAATCGCTTGAATGCCAGCTGGCTTTACGTTGCCTGCCACGATTCCGGAAAATGCCCGACGCAGATCCACAGCAAGTTCTCTGGCTGGACGGTCAAGGCTCAGGTCAAGAGTGAGCATGTTCTCGTGGGTTGGTTCGAATGGAATCTGTGAATCGTAATCGATGTTCAATGACCAGTTGAAGAACATTGTGTCATCGCTCTGCATACGGTATTCACTGACTTTCTGTACACCTCTTTCCATAACCTGGGCTACTCGCTCAGGATCATCAATAATAATGTCATATTTGCTGCGAGCTTCCTCTCCGAGGGTAAGGCCGATAAATTGGTCTATCTCAGCAAAATAGTTCCTGGCTGAAGAGGGGCCTGAGAGAACAAATGGAAAGGGGATGTCCTGATTGGCTGGATCTAACAGGATGGAGAGCAGGTAGAGAATCTCCTCGGCTGTTCCGACGCCACCAGGAAAGACAACAACCCCGTGGCCCAGGCGAACAAAGGTCTCAAGCCTCTTTTCAATATCGGGCATGATGACCAGATCGTTGACGATGGGGTTTGGGGATTCGGAGGCGATAATGCCCGGTTCGGTGATACCCAGGTACTGTCCTTCGGTAAAACGCTGCTTGAAATGACCTATGGTGGCACCTTTCATTGGTCCTTTCATGGCTCCTGCTCCGCAGCCGGTGCATATGTTGAGGCTACGCAGGCCAAGTTGATAGCCAACTTCCTTGGTGTAATCGTACTCTTCCCGTGAAATGGAATGCCCACCCCAGCAGACTATCAAGCCTGATTCCAAATTGGGGTTGAGCACCCCGGCATTGCGAAGCAGATGGTATACCGCATTGGTGATACCCCGGCTGGTGGTGAGATTGAGGGCCGGGTTTAAGTATAAGGTATCCTCGGCGAAAACAATATCCCGGAGAACTGCAAAAAGATGTTCACGGATACCCTGAATAACTTTATCGCCTACAAAGGCGCTGGCGGGAGCGTTTTGCAGTTCCAGGGCGATACCACCATTCTCACGAATGACAGCGATATCAAAGTCGGGGTAGCGCTCGTACAATTTTCTGCTATCGTCGAGATCATCGCCGCAATTGAGAACTGCGAGTGAGCAGTTACGGAAAAGTTCATGGATTTTCCCCTGACTGGCAGTCAGTAAGCGGTGAGCTTCCATCTGCGAGAGCAGGTCGAGATAGCCATGGGGAAGAATAGTAGTATTTTTGACAGTATGAACCATTATGTTCCTTGGTGTTGATGAACAATAATTACGCGTGCTGCCGTGGTTGCTTCGAGCAAGGTGCCATGAGAAGCGTTTGAAGAAATTAATAAAAACCGTGCAGTATGCGGTGTAAAAGCTGAAGACACAGATGATTTTTTTAGTCACTTGTCGTTCAAAAGGCAAGCTGATTCTTCTGGCTGATGGAAAATGATTGTGTCAGGCAAACATGATGTACACCTGTTGTTATGTTTTCGGCAAAACACAGAATTATTATAACTTAAAGCTAATCAATTTCTGCCGGTTCTCTCACATAGGTTGTGTCTAATGCGGTTGTACAAGGGGTACGTTCAATTGTGAAACGAAATAGAGGCGTGCAGAATAAACGATGTGCGGAAATGACAAGCCTTTGGTCGAATCGCAGGGTGAAATGAATGATCTCCTGAAGCACCATGCACAAATCCCATAGCACCTTCTTCAAAGTGAGACCTCACTATTCTCTCCTCTGTCTAGGCCTGTATCTGCCGCAGGCCTGGACAACTTTTTTCAGATAATAGAAAAATACTCTCTTCTCAGTTATCCTGTGCTATTGTTTTGGTTGACCTGGGCCGAACAGTTCGGGGGAAATCGTCAGACTGTATGTACCAGATAGCCTAAAGTACTCCATAGCCAGCAAGGTGGAGAAAGAATGAGTAAAGAGGCGTTGAATGGATAATCAGAAATTGGCATTGGTTACTGGTGGCAACAGGGGTATCGGCAATGCGGTGGTCAGAGGCTTGTGTGAGCGTGGTGTCCGAACACTTTTTACTTGTCGTAACCCCCATGATGGGCAGTTGGCGATGATGGAGATGGCTACCCATGCAAGACTGCTTGACTTTCACCCCCTGGAACTGAGTGAGAACCAAAGTGTCGAGACATTGGTCCACTATGTGACAACGAAGTATGGATATCTCGACATTCTGATCAATAACGCGGCGGTGAATTATGACAACTGGCAGCGGGTGTCTAAAGTAGCCATGGCAGAAGTGGAATACACCATGGATGTCAACCTCCTTGGGCCGTGGAGGATGTGTAATAATTTTATCCCGTTGCTGAAGGCTAGAGAGAATAGTCGTATTATAAACGTCTCCAGCGGGGCAGGTTCCATCGAAAATCTAACTGGAGAAACTCCCGCCTACAGTTTGTCAAAAAACGGCCTGAATATGCTGACCATAAGTCTGGCAGCGGATCTGGCAGATGACGGAATTGCTGTCAATGCAGCCGACCCCGGTTGGGTGAGAACCGAACTGGGCGGTGAAAATGCACCTAATTCAGCGGAGGAGGGGGCCGATACCATTATTTGGCTGGCGTTGGATGCCCCACAAAAACTGACTGGCGGCTTTTTCCGAAACCGCACTTCTGTGTCGTGGTAATGGGAAATCGATATAGAGATTTGTGAGGGGACGAGGTGTGAAATTGTACCACAGCCGGTTTTCTATTACACTTTTTCGGGATGTAGTCTCTGTCAAATATGTTATTGAGCACGTTAACTTAATCTAATCTGCCTGTACGCCGGCCACCCACCTTACGCCTGACTTATGACCAGTTTTCACCGAGCTTCAGGGGTAATTAAATAATTTAAAGGAGGAAAAATGTTCCTGACTGTTGATAACGAAAAATGTTTGCGCGACTCACTCTGTATTCTTGAATGTCCTGCACGCATATTAAAACTCGAAGACGCGGGACCGATACTGGTTGAAGGTGGTGAGGAGCTGTGCATTCGCTGCGGCCACTGTGTCGCTATCTGCCCCGAAGCGGCTATTTCGATTGACGGAATTACCCCTGAGAGTTGTCGCGAGATCGAAAGCACTTTGCTTCCCGATGAAGGGCAGGCAGAATTGTTTCTCAGTTCGCGTCGTTCAATCAGAACGTATCGCCGGCAACCAATGGACCGTGAAATTCTTGACAAGGCTATCTCTATCGCCAGTAAGGCGCCGACAGGCAGTAACAAGCAGCCGGTTGAGTGGTTGGTGATTTTTGACAGGGAAGATGTGAAGACCATAGCGGCTCAGGTAATTGATTGGATGCGGGTCGTTTCTAAGCATAATCCAGAGGTTGCAGCTTCCTACAATATGGAGCGGATTATTGCTGACTGGGACGAGGGGATTGACCGAATCTGCAGGGATGCGCCACATCTGGTTATCACACATGCTTCAAAAGAGTTTGGTATAGCTACCGTAGACTGTCACACTGCGCTCGCTTATATGGAATTGATTCTCCCTTCGCTTGGCGCTGGCAGTTGTTGGGCCGGCTATGTAATGTTTGCCGCTAGCCAGTGGGAACCGTTGAAAGAGTTCATAGGTCTGCCTGAAGATCATATTCTTCATGGTGTAGCTATGGTTGGGGTACCAAAGTTTACCTATAAGCGTATCCCACCACGCAATCAGCCAAAGATCATTTATCGCTGATTTGTGCTGAAATCGCAAGGAGGTCGGAGATGAGTGAGCAAAAATCTCCGTTTTTTCCAGAATAAACTCTCACCTCAATTGTCGTGAATTGTCGGTGCATGCTATCATATTAGTGAAGCGTAACCTTCAGCCAAAAGTATATTGTATCGACCAAAATGAGGTGAAGAATGACCATTCGACCAGTGCCGGCTTCAAAGGCTGTTGTGAGATGTGATCCTGCTTCTCTGCCATTTGAGCGTACCAGTGAGCTCAAGGACACCCTGCAGATTGTAGGGCAGGAGAGAGCTCTGGAGGCGGTTGAGTTTGGAATAGGCATTGAACATAAGGGGTTTAATTTATTTGTCGTAGGCCCACAAGGGACCGGGCGGCACACGGTTATTCGTTCGTTTATTGATCAGAAAGCGCTCACCATAGCAGCCCCCAGCGACTGGTGCTATGTCCATAATTTCAAGTTACCGCACAAGCCTCTGGCGCTTGAGTTTCAAAACGGAAAGGCTGCGATCTTCAAAAAAGAGATGAGCGACCTGATCAGTATGATGAAGGTGACGCTCAGCACCGTTTTTGAGAGTGAAGCAGTAAAGGCGCAGATGAAGGCGGTCCAGGAGGATCTTAAGCGCAAAGTCGACAGGATATATCGCGAGATAGAGGAGAATGCCAAAAGGGAATCTATTGCTGTGGTCAAGAGTGATCAGGGTATAATGGTCGCGCCCATGGATGGAGAAGGCAACATCCTGGATACAGAACAATTCTTAAAGCTGCCGGCGGCAACACGGCAGAGAATTGATGAGCTTATTGAAAAGTATCAGGTCGAGTTGCAGGAAGGCATGCAGCGAATAACTCAGCTCAAGCGCGAGGCGGAAGCCTTGAAACTGAACTTCAAGCGCAGAACTGCCGGTCAGGCGGTGTCCAGCCTTATCAGTACTTTGAAGACTAAATATAGGGATCGGGAAGATCTGGGGAACTATTTGCAGGAAGTCGAGAATGATATAGTTGAAC
Organism: Desulfosediminicola ganghwensis; assembly: GCF_005116675.2. Taxonomy (NCBI): domain Bacteria; kingdom Pseudomonadati; phylum Thermodesulfobacteriota; class Desulfobulbia; order Desulfobulbales; family Desulfocapsaceae; genus Desulfosediminicola; species Desulfosediminicola ganghwensis. The sequence goes on along the minus strand of NZ_CP050699.1, from coordinate 3,982,227 downwards.
ATTCCGATGATTTTTTGCAGCATGCAGAAGATGCCAGGGAGCATTTTATGGTCATGATGGCAGGGACGCCATCGTTTGACCGGTATGAAGTGAATGTCCTGGTGGGTAACGATAGCAACTCGGCGCCGGTGGTTTATGAAGATTTGCCAACCTACCAGAACCTCCACGGCAGAATTGAGAACTGGGCCAGGATGGGTATGCTCACCACTCACTTTACTCTCATCAAACCCGGTTCGCTGCATATGGCCAATGGCGGGTATATCATCATTGATGCCCGGCGTCTCCTGATGCAGCCATATGCCTACGAGGGGCTGAAGCGTACCCTGCGCTCAGGTCAGATCAGGATTGAGTCCCTGGAGCGACTACTTGGACTGATCAATACCGTGAGCCTGGAGCCGCAGCCGATTCCATTGCGGGCCAAGGTGCTGCTGATCGGAGAAATGTACCTCTACTATTTATTGAAATATTATGATCCGGAGTTTGATTCGCTCTTTAAGGTACAGGTGGATTTCGAGCACGCCATGGATCGTAGCGAGTTAAATATCGAGCAGTACATCGCCCTGGTTGCAGGCATGCTCGAGAATGAAGAGTTGCTGCCGATGGATAGAGGTGGCATGGCGCGGGTAATTGAACATAGCAGCCGTTTGTCGGGTGATGGAGAAAAGCTGAGTCTGTATCTTGAAGAGTTGCTGGCAATAATTCAGGAAGCGGATCATCTGGCGCGAAAGCGCCAAGGGGATGTAATCGTACGTGATGATGTGCAGGCAGCACTTGATGCGGCCCAGCGTCGTTCCGGTCGTATCCGGGACAGGATGTTCGAGGCGATAGAAAAGGGTATTCGCCATATTGAAACAGATGGTGAGAAGATAGGGCAGATCAACGGCCTTTCAGTGATAGGCTTAGGAACGACCTATTTTGGCTTGCCAACCAGAATTACAGCTCTTACCAGGCCAGGCTCTGACAATGAAGTGATAGATATTGAAAAGCAGGTTGAATTGGGTGGTCCGATCCACTCCAAAGGGGTACTTATCCTCGAATCATTTCTGCGTTCGCGGTATTTGCGTAAGATGCCGATAGGCTTGCGGGCAAGCCTGGTGTTTGAGCAATCCTATGGCGGAGTCGAGGGCGATAGTGCCTCATGTGCAGAACTCTGTGCGCTGCTTTCATCACTGGCCGAAGCGCCAATCAGGCAGGGCGTGGCGATTACCGGTTCAGTCAGTCAGCAGGGCGAGGTGCAGGCTATTGGTGGGGTCAACGAGAAGGTAGAAGGTTTTTTTGACCTCTGTCTTAGCCGTGGGCTGACCGGCGATCAGGGAGTAATAATTCCCGCTTCCAATACGGCCCATCTTATGCTGAAAGACGAAGTTGTTCAGGCAATCGAAGACGGTACGTTTACTATCTGGTCAGTAGAAAGTGTCGATGATGCCATAGAAGTGCTGACCGGGATACCGGCCGGCAATCGCCTGCCGAGCGGCTCATATCCTTTTAAGTCAATCAATGCGAGAGTTGAAGGGGCTTTGAAAAGGTTTGTCCTGGATCTGAAATCATTTGATGAGCCTAGAAAAAAAGAGTCATGAAGCGATAAGAGTTCCAACCATGGGGCCTTGAATCGTCACTTCCTGCGTAACTGGTCTGGAGCTGTTACCAGCTGCCAGTCTCTCCTCCTGTTCTTTCTGGCGACACTGCTCAGAACATGCTAGAGTGATTTTCCTTTAATTTCATATTCAAAGGCATATACGTGCGCTCTTAATGGGCGCAATTTCTTACTCAAATAACGTTGGTACGTCTGTATGTTTCGTGCATTTTTTAAAAGCAGGGAGTGGTTTGTCTGGGCTTGGGGGGGGATGGCGGTACTTCTTTTCTCCCTCTATTGCCAGGTACAATTAACTGTAAAAATCAACAAATGGTACGGCGCGTTTTACAATATGCTCCAGAAAGCTACAGAACATTCTGTGGACGAGTTCTGGGCAGGTTTGCTGGATTTTATGTATATCGCTCTGCCATATGTTTTTATTGCGACAGTTACCTCCTATTTTGCCAGAATTTATGCCTTTAAGTGGCGGGAAGCCATGACATTTTCTTATGTTGAGAAATGGCAGAAGGTTGAGGAAGAGGTTGAAGGATCAAGTCAGCGTATTCAGGAGGATATCTACCGTTTTGCCAAAATCATCGAGAGCCTCGGGTTACAGGTTGTGCGGGCTATCATGACGCTTGTGGCCTTCCTCCCTATTCTCTGGGGCCTCAGCAGTGGTGTGGACCTGCCGATTATCCGGGATTTCAATGGCAGCCTTGTCTGGGTGGCTTTGCTGGTATCAGTCGGTGGACTGGTGATTTCCTGGTTTGTGGGTATAAAGCTGCCGGGGCTTGAATATAATAACCAGAAAGTTGAAGCTGCCTTTCGTAAAGAATTGGTCTACGCCGAGGACGACAAGGTCAACTATGGGCAGACTGCAACATTGGTCGAACTCTTCACTGGCCTGAGGTTCAACTATAACAGGCTGTTCATGCACTATGGGTATTTCGATGTCTGGATCAATTTTTTCGAGCAGTTGATGGTCATAGTGCCCTACATTATTATGGGCCCAGGACTTTTCACCGGCCTTATTACGCTGGGCGTTCTCGTCCAGGTCTCGAATGCATTCAGTAAGGTACGTGAGTCCTTTTCTATCTTTATTGCTAACTGGACCACCATTACTGAGCTTCGCTCAATTCATAAACGTCTACGTGAGTTCGAGCTGAATATCCGCTATTGACCCGAACGCACTCTGGCTGAAAGATACAAAAGCCGGTCGCGCCCTCATTCAATGGCGCTGACCGGCTTTTCGTTAATTGCCGATTATTTCTCAATCGCTGAGTGTCCACCAATTTGCTCCAGAAGTTCTGGAAGTTTCCGGCAATCCGGCAGCGTAGTTATCCCGTCAGGGAACTGATATTCACTTCTGATGCCAATGAAGGGAATAGTGTGCGTCTCAGCAGCACACATATCGGTATGGGCATCACCCACAAAGATGCATCTCTGTGGCTCCAGGGAATATTCAGAAAGTAATCTTCGTAAATGTTCTATCTTAGTTGTGGGGGAACCCAACACTTCTCTGAAGTAATGAGACATGTTTCGGTTGTCGATAATATGTCGCAGTTCAGGTTGCGGCGTGCCTGATATAAGGAAAAGAGGGTATTTACCAGTAAGCGTTCCGAGGGTTTCTCTGGCCCCGGAAATCCAGGGAGCTGAGATAACCTGCTGTATTACCAGATCCTCATATCGCTTTGCCAGCTCTCTCAAATGAGCCTCTTTAAGCGGCAGTTTGAGGATGGACTCAAATGCGTAGCGGATCTTCAGTACCCGGCTTACACCACCATGTTGTCGATGATAGGCAACGACTTCCTCAACGGCTTGAAGTGGATATTCCTTGAAGAGAGTGTAAAAAGCCTGAGTTTTCAATTCAGTGGAGTCGACCAGTACACCATCGAAATCAAAAAATATTGCCTGTAATTGCTCAGAGATCATCATGGCAGAACTCACTGTGAAAATGTAGAGCGTCTTGTTACTACGCAGTTTCCTGGCTCGTTATTGTAGAGGCTGATACATTGTACCAGGGCTGTAGAAGGAATAAGGTTGAAACCCTGAATCGCTACGGCCCATTGGGTTGCTACTAAAATGTAACATGATATTCTGGTTTTTTTTGTATAATTGGTGTAATTCTTCCTTGTTATATGAGAGCAGTCAAGCTCTGGAGTATTTCACTCCATTTTTATATTGAGCAGGTATTCAAAGGGGGCTGGGGCAGCGGCAGGGTAGGTTCACGCTTTAATAGATGAAAGGGGTGGATAAATGCACAAAGACGGGAATGGATCACCAAGGATTTTGTCAAGCCAATGGGGAAAGATAGAAGTTGAGCAGCTCGGCAGCGGCAGGGACTTCAAGCTCTGGCCGGGTGGAGGCAGAGAGTGGGACTGGGCTGAAAATGGTACCGGTCACGCCAGAGGTATCCAGATTGACGATGTCAAGGAGATACTATCCCATGGTGCAAAAGTGGTTATCCTGACCCGCGGAGTATTGATGCGCCTGAAAGTTCCCGATAGAACTCTTAATTTCATTGAAGATAACGATGTTGAGGTGATAGTGACCTCAACCAAGAAAGGCGTGAAGCTCTATAACGAATATGCTGAGAAGAAAGTCCCGGTAGGTGGGTTGTTTCACTCAACCTGCTGAGGTCTGTAAGCCGATTGAAATCGGCCCGGTCGTGAAATGAGAAGGCTGTATGCTACATAATTCGGTAGCATACGGCCTTTTTGTACGAATTTCGCCAGCGCCCGAAAATTGGTGAGAACTGTGTCTTGCGATAAGGCGCATTTATTTCAGGCAAAGTCCCAATAGGTCAAAGGGGTAACAACTCTGCTCGGATGTTTTTATGAAAACTTCAGGTTATCCGTAAAGCTCCTTCACCTTATTCCTGTCAATTGGCCCATCCTCACCTAGTGTGGGAAGACTCTCGACAAACTGCACATAGCCCGGCTTTTTGTAGCGGGCGATTCTGGCCCCGACAAACTCGATGAGACTCTTAGCATCTAAGGTGCTGCCATGAGTGGTAACGCAGACAGCTTTGACGCCTTCGCCAAACCTGGAGTCTGGCACGCCGATTACACTAACGGCTTCCACCTCTTGATGCTGCAGTATTACCGCCTCAACTTCTGCGGGATAGACATTTTCCCCACCGGGTTTAATCAACTCTTTTTCGGGTTTTCTTCCTTTGTAGAGAAGGTATCCGCCTTCGTCCAATGCGCCGAGATCTCCAGTATGGTGCCAACCGTTACGGAAAGTGAAGTCGTTTGCCTCAGGCTGTTTCCAGTACCCATTGAATACCAGCGGACCGCGGACGACTATTTCACCCGTTTCCCCTTGCTTGACAGGCACGTCGTTTTCATCTACCAACATGAAGTTACTGAGAAGTCCCTGCTTGCCGGCAGTACCAGGTTTATCTGAAGCCTGTGAAAAAGTAACGAAACCAGAGGTTTCAGCCTGGCCGTAAAGTATCCAGAATTTGGCTGCCGAAACATCTTCAAACCGTTTTATGTTATCCGGCCCGTCTAAGCCCACAACATATTTGAGGCTGGGAAGTGACGTGCCCGTTTCTGTCATGGCGTCGGTTATCCGGGCAAGGATCGGTGGAAAACTGCCCATGATAGTTACCTGTTCACGGCCAGTGATTGCAATTGTCCGTTCTAGATCAAACTTTTCCATAACAACGTTTTTGCCGCCCATCTGCATGACTGCCAGGGCGAGATTCATCCCGGTAATGTGGAACAGCGGCAGCATGGCAAGGTTTACGTCGTCTGAGTTCAGGCCCATGGATGTTATAACCTGCAGGTTTGCACTCAACAGATTGTTATGGCTCAGGGTGGCTCCCCGTGGCTTGCCCTCAACGGCAGCGGTGTAGATGATGCAGGCGGGATGATCTGGTTCAAGGGATATCGCGGGGAGTGGAGTTGTATCTGAAGCCGTCAGGGCCTGTTCAATCTTTACCACCGGGATATTGGCAGGTTCTGCCAATTCGCGTGCCTTACCCAGCTGGGTGTCATCTGCAAAAAATTGAATCGGCCTGCAGTCAGCAAGGATATAGGACAGTTCATCATTAGCCAGCCGCCAGTTCAATGGAACGAGGATAGCGCCTATCTTGGCGAGGGCGCCAACCAGGATATAAAAGCCTGGATGATTCATCGACAAAAGAGCAATGCGATCACCGCTTTTAATTCCCTGGTTATGCAGGCTTGCTGCGAGTCGATCGCACCGGCTCAGGAGCTGGCCGAAACTGAGGTTTTCATGGCCGGCGATCTCTGAGATCAGCGCTGTACTGTCGTGATTGTTTCTGGCATTACGAACGAACAGATCATACAGGGTAAACTCTCGCATATTCATCTCCTTTACTGAAAAAGAAAAGAGTGGAAGGTGACTTCGTTCAACTTCAAATGAATGTGCAGCAGGTTGACCCGAAGGTTTCATGATGTTGATGAAATATTCGGGCAGATATAGACAGGTTGAATCCTAGCCGAATGTTGCAATCCTTGCAATCCAGGAAATGAATAAGAAAAGAATGATTACCCGGGATGTTATTGGTGAAAAAACAATGGGTTTATGGGGCGGGAATCGCCTTGTTGAGACTGCCCATTGAATAACCGGCAGCTTCTATGGCGACATATTTGAATCCATAACTTTTGAGTCGTTCGGATATCGAATCAAGCAGCTCTTCGTTAAAGAGTTTGCTTCGGTCGTTGCGGTTAACTTCGATACGTGCCAGATCGCCATGGCAGCGAACCCGTACTGCACGGAAGCCAAGTGACATCAAGTAGGTTTCGGACCTTTCAATTTTCACCAGATCAGAGAGACTGATCCGGGTGTCATAGGGAATTCTGGTCAGCAGACAGGCGTAGGCAGGTTTGTCATGGGTTGCGAGGCCCAGCTCTTTTGAGGCAGCGCGTATCTCGTCTTTGGTCCACTGGTTTTCCATCAGCGGACTTTTCACCCGGAGTTCAGACAGTGCTTTCAGGCCGGGCCGATAATCTTTGGTGTCATCGAAGTTGGAGCCATCTGCCACGTTGGTAAACCCCAAATCTCTGGCTTTCTCCTGAATAAGTGTAAACAGGGCTGTTTTGCATAGGTAACAGCGGTTGAAGGGATTGCTGGCTATTTCTTCGGGGATTTCTACTGTGACCAGTTCGTGACGAATACCTATAGAAGCGGCAAGTTCTTTGGCCTCGTCAATCTCCCAGCGGGGTATATAGGGGGAATCGACTGTAATTGCGATTGCCTTGTCACCAAGTACACGTTCGGCAAGGCAGGCTACAAAGGTGCTGTCCACACCACCGGAGAATGCCACGGCTATGGTGCCGAGCTTTTCAAAATATGCTTTCAGGTCGGTGAGTTTATCGTGGTCTGTCATCGGAATGGTACCATCCTTACTGTGGGGTGTCGAAATACTGTTGTTAATGGTGTAGGCGATTTTCTCAGCAATAGACTTTAAGCATATTAGTCATAATTGACAGCTATTTCGGATGACTGGATACTCTGAAGCCATAGCCTTTTTTACTTCAAAACTTTCAAGCAGGATGTGCGTGGCATCAATATCCATGATGGAATCGACAGCTGAAGTATAGGGTAAATTGATTGGATCTTTAACGGTTAGCCGTGAGTTGAACTGTTAAGCTTTATCGACTTCAGCAAATATCCCTGGCGGAAAACCCCAGGTGTAGTTTGCCGATACATTAAGTTGATGAGGCCTGGGCAGGGCCAATTGACCAGACCTCGATGATGGCTAGATTTCGGCAGGGTTAATGCCAAGCTTTTTAATGCGATACTGCAAGGTAGAACGGGGAATACCGAGCAGATGGGCGGCGCCTTTTTTACCACCGATAATTCCTTTGCAGGAGCTGAGCGCATCGATGATGTGATCACGTTCCGCCTGCTGAAGAGTCTGGAAATTATCAGGTTTTTCCTGGGTTGTAGCTTTCAGTGAAAAGGTTTTTTCAATTTCGTCAGAGCCGATTCTCTCACCAGGGTGAAGAATGATCAGGCGCCGGACCAGATTGCGGAGTTCACGGATATTACCGGGCCAGGTATACCCGGAGAGTGTGTCCAGTACCTGTTCGGTGTATATCGGCGCCGGCCGGTTCATACGCTCAGATTCGCTGGCGTTGATGTTGGTGATAAGGAGAGGAATATCCTCGGGCCGTTTCCTGAGAGGAGGTACTTCGATGGTGACAGTTTCCAGGCGATAGTAGAGATCCTGCCGGAATTCACCGTTTTGCACATTCTCGAGCAGATCGACATTGGTGGCTGCAATAATACGAACATCAACCGGAGTGGAAGAACTTTCACCCACGCGTTCGAACTGTTTTTCCTGCAGGACCTGGAGCAGTTTGGATTGCATGGCAATAGGCAATTCACCAATCTCGTCGAGGAAGATGGTGCCCTTGTTCGCCAGTTCAAATCGGCCCAGTCGGTTATTGTCAGCACCTGTAAAAGCACCTTTGGAGTGGCCGAAAAGTTCACTCTCAAAGAGCGATGAGGTAAGACCGGGGCAATTCGTCTTTACAAAAAGATGATTGCTGCGATGGCTGCGCTCGTGAATGAGCCGGGCCAGAAAATCTTTTCCTGTTCCGGTCTCGCCGGTGAGCAGGATTGTTTCATCAGTTCTGGCGACTTTGTCGAGGAGCTCTATTACCTCTCTCATGCAATCGGATGCATAGAAAAAGCCGTCAGCTTTATAATCCTGGGTGTTTGAGAGCAGGTATTTGTTTTTCTCTTTGAGGTGTTTATTTTTATGCTCAAGCGAACTGTAGGCCAGCATGTTGTCGACGGCGATAGCTATCTGTTGGGTTACCGATTTCAGGAGTTCTGTAAGCTCACTGATATAATTTGGCTTTTGTCGGTAGCTGAAGTTGATTGTTCCGATGGTTTTGTCCCGGACGATCATCGGGAAAACCATGGTTGAGGTAAGGCCTGCCTTGATCAGGTCACCTACCGAACTAAGATCCTTGTATTGACTGAGATCGTCGAAAACTGCGGGCTGGCCTGAGCGGATGGCGATTTTAGCAATTGCGCCATTGGCCAGTGGCCGGGAATTATTGGCAACAACTCCACCGGGTTGTACACCGTCTGCGGCGGCGAAGTAGTTGATCGACCCATTCTCCTGATCATAGAGAATGATTGCCAGCCGGTCATGTTCAAAATGTTTATGAAGTTCCTTGGATAGGGCCTGGAACAAACTCTCACTGTTTTTCTCTGTAGCAATGGCGTTGTTAATGTCGAGCAACAGTTTATATCGGGTATCTGTATTCCACTTCATTGGGCACCAATAGAGGATAACGATTATGTGTTGAGTGCCCAATAATACTAAAGAGTGCCGAAAAAACAAGCCCAATATTCGTCGCGATGCCGGATATTGGGCATGATTTCGTAAGCAATCACTGCTACTTTTCAATGGGCTGGAGTAGCGTTTCGATCGGTATGTAGCTAGTTCCTGCTGAATATCGACAAAAATGTATTTAAAAAAAGGCTGTGGCCCGTCTTTTGCATAACACTCAGTATGTTATTTAAAGAGGTGAAATATGAAGTTTGAATTAAAATATGGTGAAGGAACTATTGAAGTTGAAGTTCCGGATTCAGCCGATGTAACAGTGTTGGAGCCAAACAAGATTGCAGCGGTGCCATCAGTTGAGCAGGCGCTAATCGAGGCTCTGGTAAATGCCGGAGAAAAAGATGCGAGTCTGCTGCCTGATTTGAAAGAAGGGCAGAAGGTTGCCATCGCAGTGCCTGATGAAACCAGACCTTTGCCTGTCAAGAAGGTGCTGCCAATCGTTTTGAAATGGCTGTATGAACATGCGCCTGCACTGAAGCCGGAGAATGTGACCGTCATTGTCGGGGGTGGGCTTCATCCGCCGCTGGAGCAGGATGATCTCGACAGGTTGGTTCCAGCCGAGGTGGCGCCAGGCTGTGCACGAATTTCCCATGATGCGGTCAATAGCCCAATAAAAGATTTCGGTACCACCAGCAGTGGTTCCCCTGTACAGGTGAACGCGGTCTATGGTGAGGCTGATTATAAAATAGTGATCGGTCAGATCGATCCCCACCAGTTCGTAGGATTTACCGGTGGTGCGAAAGGTGTGATTATCGGTTGCGGCAGCGAAAAAACCATCGAGCATAACCACGGCCTCATGTTCAATGAGCAGGCACGTGTGGGTGTGCTCGAAGAGAACCCGGTTCGTCAGGATCTCAATGAGGCTGGTGAGCTGGTCGGCGTTAACCTCGCCGTGAATATGGTAATGGCACCGAACAAAGACGTTATCAAGATTATGGTCGGTAAGCCCCTCGATACCTTGTCTGAGGGTACCAAAAGCTGTGCCGCTCTCTACGGCGTAGGTATTGATGAAAAGTTTGACATTGTCATCGCCAGTTGTGGTGGTTACCCGAAAGACATCTGTCTTTATCAGGCACAAAAGGGTTTGAACCTCGCATCACAGGCGGTTAAGCCAGGCGGTAAGATCCTGCTGCTTGCAGCTTCTCCCCAGGGAGTAGGCGACGATGTATACCTCAATTACGTTTCCAAGTTTGAAACCCCACAGCAAGTTGTAAGCGATTTTAGGGCGAAAGGTTTCAAGATGGGCGCCCACAAAGCATTTCTTTTTGGCCGTACTCTCGATCAGTTTGATGTAGCGGTTACATCCGAACTCGATCCGGCCATTCTGAAGCAGTGCCAGCTGCGTGCAGCACGTCCGGAAGAGGCTCTAAGCGAGTGGCTGGACGGATTCGAGGGAACTCCCCGTATTGGCATAATCATGAATGCAAATACCATGTACTACTACGAGAAAGAGAAGTAGAGCCCCTTTCAATGACCCGCTGAATTTCAGGGGTGCTTGTTGAGCTCGTAGCTGAAGCGTTTGAAACCTGGATTATAAGTACGCCGCCAGCAACATAGAGGGGCGGCCTAAAATAGAAGTGAATCGAAAACCGGTAAACCGAAAAACAGAAGAGGGTTAACCCACCAACTCTCTCGATTCACACAGAAACCATTGCAGGAGACTAACATGGCAATCGATTTTTTAGTACACGAAGCCGCTGACGTGGTAGGTGTCGTAGTTGTTGAGGGTCTGAAGGCTGGCCAGGAGATCACTGGTTGGGTCATGAAGGAAGATGAGACCGTCACCATTAAGATTCTGAGCGATATTCCGATCGGACACAAAGTCGCTATGAAAGATATGGAAGTAGGCGATACCGTAATCAAGTACAACACCGATATCGGCAAGGTTGTAGCTCCAATCAAGAAAGGCGAGCACACACACGTTCACAACGTTAAAACCAAGAGGTGGTAGAAAATGGAAACTAAATTTTTAGGATATCGTCGTGAAAATGGTCGTGTTGGTGTTCGTAACCACGTAATCATCCTCCCTTTGGATGATCTTTCCAACGCAGCATCAAAAGCAGTAGAAAACAATGTAAAGGGCACCCTTGCAATTCCTCATGCATACGGTCGTCTTCAGTTCGGTAAAGATCTCGAGCTTCATTTCCGCACCCTGATCGGTGCAGGTTCCAACCCGAACGTTGCTGCTGTAATCGTTATCGGTATCGAGCCAGAGTGGACGAACCTGGTGGTAGATGGTATTGCCAAGACCGGTAAACCGGTTGCAGGTTTTGCAATTGAAAAGAACGGCGACCTGAATACCATTTGTGCAGCTTCCCGTGAAGCGAAGAACTTCCTCCAGGCAGCTTCTGAGATTCAGCGTGAAGAGTGTGACATCAGCGAGCTCTGGATATCCACCAAGTGTGGTGAGTCCGATACCACCTCCGGTATCGCAACCAACCCAACCGTTGGTAACGCTTACGATAAACTGTACGAGATGGGCAATACTCTTCTCTTCGGTGAAACCACTGAGCTTACCGGTGGCGAGCACCTGGTAGCTGCACGTTGTATAAACGACGAAGTACGTGCAGACTTCATGGCAATGTTCGACAAGTACCAGAAGGTGGTCGATGACAACAAGACCTCCGATCTGTCCGACTCTCAGCCTACCAAGGGTAACATCGAGGGTGGTCTCACCACCATCGAGGAGAAGGCGCTCGGTAACATCCAGAAGATCGGTACCAAGGCTCCAGTAGTTGGTTGTCTCGACAAAGCAGAAGCTCCTACCGGCCCAGGTCTCTGGTTCCAGGATTCCTCTTCTGCAGCAGCAGAGATGGTAACCCTCTGTGCTGCTTCCGGTTTCGTAGTACACTTCTTCCCTACCGGTCAGGGTAACATCATTGGTAACCCGCTGATTCCTGTAATCAAGCTGTGCTCCAACCCACGTACCCTCAGAACCATGGAAGAGCACTTTGATGTGGACGTATCCGGCATTGTTCGCCGCGAGATGAACATGGACGAGGCCGGCGACAAGCTTCTCGACATGATGGTTCGCACCGCAAACGGTCGTCTGACCGCTGCCGAGGCTCTGGGTCATCGTGAGTTCATCATGACCAAGCTCTACGAATCTGCATAAGCATAAGTAGTATTACGCTTACACCGCACCCGCCTGCAGGCACCCAGTCAGCAGGTGGGGTTGGGCGGTAGGTATAGTACGTATTTTGGTAAAAAAGATTCGAAAGGTAATTTCAAACAGATATCTATTGCTGAATCTTCTATTTGACCATGAGATTTTCATAATAAACTGAAAATGCAGGAAAAGTTGCCGGCAAGACAAAAAACCGGGTTTCCCTGAGGGAACGGTCTGGATGTCTGGCGAAAAGCGGTTGGAAGGGAAGGATGCATAGTGATTTTCTGTTGAATTTTAGTTTGGAAAGCAACGGAATTTAATACCAGTGCAGATGAGATGTATGGCCAATTTTTCGTAAGAAAATTTGGACGACTGTAAATGCACAAGCTTTTGCATGTTTGTGGAGGATAAAAATGCCATTTGGTTATAACGGAAAGATCCTTTATGTGGATTTGACCCATAAAAAAATTGAAATTAAAGAGCCTGGTGAGAAGTGGTACAGAACCTATATGGGTGGTACCGGAATCATCGGTGAGACTTTATTAAAAGAAATTAAACCGGATATTGATCCTCTCGGGCCTGAAAACGTAATGGTATTCACTACCAGCGTTGTAACCGGTGCACCGATTTCCGGGTTCAACCGTTTTTCTGTAGGTGCGAAGTCGCCCCTTACCGGTGGTTTTGCCGAATCTGAGGCGGCCGGTTACTTCGGACCTGAACTGAAGTTTGCAGGTTTTGACGCAGTAATCATTAAAGGTGCTGCAGATGCACCCGTTTACCTCTGGATTAACGATGGTGAGGTGGAGATCCGTGATGCTGCAGATCTCTGGGGCATGGATAACGCAGAGACTCTGACTGCTCTCGAGGAAGCGACCGACAAGAAGGTACGTGTATGCGGTATCGGTCCAGCCGGTGAGAATCTTGTATCCTATGCAGCTCTGCAGAATGATATCGAGCACTTCAATGGACGTACCGGTATGGGTGCGGTTATGGGCTCCAAGAAGCTCAAAGCCATCGCCGTACGTGGTACCGGAAAACTCGAATTCGCAAATCCGGACAAAGTAAAAGAGATCGCCCAGTGGCACCGCGAGAAGGTTAAGGTACATCCGCCCAACGTCGGCCTTACCAAGTACGGCACTCCAGGATTGACTGAGGGCGTTAACGCCGGAGGTTTCCTGCCGACCCGTAACTGGAAAGAAGGTCAGTTCGAGGGTTGGAAGACCCTTGCAGCAGAGCACTACCACGAGACCATCTTTGCCGGTCGCGGTACCTGCTGGATGTGTTCAGTTGCCTGTAAGCGTCGCGTAGAGGCCGATAGTCCTTACCCGCTGAATAAAAAATTCGGTGGTCCTGAGTTTGAGTCGATCGGAGCCCTCGGTTCCATGTGCGCTATTGCCGACATCGCTGCGGTTGCACGTGGTCACCAGCTCTGTAACCTTCTCGGTCTCGACGTTGTTTCCACCGGTGCTGTTGTTGCCTTCGCCATGGAGTGTTTTGAAAACGGCATCCTCACCGCTGAGGATTTCGAGGGACGCTCAATCGGTTTTGGTGATGCAGACGGTATGCTCTGGCTGATCGAAAAAATCGCTGCCCGTGAGGGGATCGGTGAGACCTTGAGCCTTGGTGTTAAGCGTGCTGCCGAGAAGATTGGTAATGGTGCGGAGAAGTATGCAATGCATGTCAAGGGTCAGGAGCCTGCCTTCCACGATGGTCGTGGTAAGTCCGGTATGGCTATGGGCTTCGCACTTTCTCCTACCGGTGCAGATCATATCGAGACTCCGCATGATCACGCATTTATGGGCGACGGTGTGGCAAAGCTCTTCCCGCTCGGTTTACTCGATCCGGTTGAGCCGCTGAAGACTGATGCTGCTAAGGTGCGTTTCTTTTATATCGGTCAGAAAGCATGGGGTATCAATAACCTCCTTGGTCTTTGCAACTTCTGTTCTGTGCCGATCCATGCAATGACTTTTCCGCGTCTTGTTGAAGCGGTTGAGGCAATCACCGGCTGGGAGAGCAGTCTTTTCGAGATTGTCACTGCTGTTGAGCGTGGTAACGTTATGGCCCGTATTTTCAACAACAGATGCGGATTCACCCCCGCAGACGACAAGCTCATCGAAAGATGGTATGAGAAGATGCCTGCTGGTCCGCTCAAGGATGTTGCCTTCGATAGAGACTCGTTTGCTGAGTGCATTCAGCTCTACTACGAGATGTCCGGTTGGGACAAAGAAGGTCGTCCGACCAGAGGTAAGCTTGCAGAGCTTGGTCTCTTCTGGTTGCCGGAAGCTGAATAAAAATAGTTCTACCCCACTCGGGAAACCGGTATCAGCCGGTTTCCCATCATTGAGTATGTATATCACACGGCGGTATGCTGAATCTGTGTGCCGCCAATCAATACCAAAGCATAAATAGGAGAATACCTATGTCTATCGGATTCATTGGCGCAGGCCTCATGGGTGGACCACTTTGCCGTAACCTTATCCGCGCAGGAAAGGAAGTTCTGGTTTTTGACCTGAGTGAAGAAGCTATCAACAGAACTATTGCAGCAGGAACTACCGGAAAAGCTGCCAAGTCCGTTGAGGATCTCGCAGATTGTGACATCGTATTTACCAGTTTGCCGCTGCCTCAGCATGTTCAAGGCGTAATGCTTGGTGAGGACGGTCTCCTCGCCAAGATGAAAGAAGGCGCTATTCACATCGAACTCAGCACCATCGATCCGCAGTCCTCTGTTCAATTGAGAGATGCTGCGAAAGAGAAAAACATCGGCTTCTTGCAGTGTACTCTTGGCAAAACCCCTGCCCACACTGAAAAAGCTGAAGAACCAATGTTCATTGGAGGTGATAAGGAGTTATTCGAAAAGCTTGAGGATCTGTGGCCGATCATCGGTGCTCCTGCATACTACATGGGTGGTGTGGAAGCGAGCTGTGCGATCAAATTGATCAGCAACATGGTCGGTATGTCCAACCTCGTTGTCTTAGCAGAAGGTGTTCGCGCTGGAGAGAAAGCCGGCATCGATAAAAAATTGCTTATCGAGCTGTTGCAGGATACCGGTGCAAGAAGCTTCCAGATGGATGTTCGTGGTCCATGGATTGCTGAAGGGGACTTCGAAAACCGTTTTGGTCTTGATCTGGCCCTCAAAGATGTTCGTCTCGGTTGCGAGATGGCACGTGCCTGGGATCTCAATCTGAAAGCAATGGAAGCTTCTCTTGAGATGCTTAAGAAGGCTTCTGCCGAAGGTCATGGTAAGGAAGACTGTAACGCAGTGTACAAGGCAATCTAATCAAACATTTCACGTTGTAACGTAGTATCCAAACAGCCGAAATGTTTGGGTCGCATAGCAGTTCATAGAGCGACTGAAACTGTCAAATGAGCCGCAACCCCGGTCAGGGTTGCGGTTTCTAAGGAGGGAATCAGAATGAAGCGTTTTATAGCAGTGCTTGTAGTATCGTTACTTATGTCCAGCAGTGCGGTAATGGCAAAAACCGTTATTCGTGCAGCAACAGCAAATCCCCCAGGTAGCCTGCACGCGGCAGGACTGGAAAAATTCAAGGAACTCATTGAAGAGCGGTCAAATGGAGAGATGACTGTTCAACTGTACCTTGGTGGTCAGATGGGTTCCGAGCAGGAGAACGTTAAACAGGTTGGTTCCGGCCTTCTTCAGGTTGCGGTTATGGCCTCTGGTAATGTTTCCCCTTTTAGCCCGAAGGTAGGTCTTCTGACCCTGCCATACATCTTCCCTGATATCGAAGATGCATACACCCTGTTTCGTTCAGACTTCATGGATGAAATGGCTGATGATATCGCCAAAGAAGGTAACGTTCGTCCAATGGCATGGCTTGTAGGCGGTTACCGCGTACTTACCAACTCCAAGCAGTCTATCACCAAGATCGAAGATCTCCAGGGTGTAAAGGTACGTGTACCTAAAGTTCAGACCATGCTTGCGGCCTACAAATCATGGGGTATTGAAGGACACCCAATGGCTTGGACTGAGGTATTCAACGGCTTGCAGCAGGGCGTTATCGACGGCCAGGACAACCCGCACCTCGTAAATGTCGACCAGAAATTCTGGGAAGTTCAGAAGTATATCACTGACCTTCACTACATGCTCTGGACTGGTCCAATCATCGTGAGCGAGGTTTGGTACAAGAAACTTCCCGCCGACAAGCAGGAACTCGTGAAAAAAGCTGCACAGGATGCGGCTGAGTATCAGTGGCAGTGGGTTGCTGACAAAGAAGCTGGCGCACTGGCAAAATGCCAGGAGATGGGAATGGAATTCGCAAAGCTTGAAGATGAAGAGCTTTGGATCGAAAAGGCTAAATCCATCTGGCCTCAGTTTTATGACAAAGTTGGTGGTAAAGAGTATGTCGACCAGGCACTCTCTATCATGAACAACTAAGTCGCAGTATCAAAAGGCCCGCCGCTTAACGTAGCGGGCCTTGCTGACAATTAGATTTACGATGGTGTTTAGGGGGCGTAATGAAAGGATTTGTCAAACATCTGTATGACAACTTTGAAGAGTATTTTTCGGCGAGCCTGATGGCAACCTTGATACTCTGCCTTGGAGTTCAGGTGTTTCTTCGCTATGTGTTTCATACTTCACTCTCATGGAGTGAAGAGTTGAGCCGTATCTGTTTTATTTGGACGATTTATGTCGGTATCGCTCTTGCTGCGAAACGTATGCAGCATGTAAGGGTTACCGCTTTGTATCTTATCATGCCGAAGCAAGTTCGGTTGGTAATGTGGATTCTCGTTGATGTTTGCTGGCTTGTGTTCAACATGATCTTTGCCTGGTTGGGCATTCAGATGGTACAGAATTCCTTTCAATTTGTTGAAAGAACTCCAACTCTTGAATGGGTTGCAGCCTACATCTACATGATCATTCCTTTTGGTTTTCTCCTGATGAGCTGGCGTATAGTTGAGAACTATATCAAGCTCATTAAACGCAAAGCCCTGCATGAAGTAGTGCAGCTGGGAGGACACTGATCATGAATACACTTACGCTTTTGCTGGTGACTCTTATTGCCAGCCTTGTTTTGGGAATGCCGATTTTCATGTCATTGGCAATTGCCACTTTTGGCTCGCTGATGGTTTCCGGTTTTCCATTATCAATGATTCCACAGACTCTGTACAGTGGTGTCGATAATTTCCCGCTATTGGCGATTCCATGTTTTATCGTGGCTGGCTCACTGATGGAGCATGGTGGTATCACCCGTCACATTATTAATGTGGTGAAGCGTCCTGCTGCGAATTTGTATGGCGGACTTGGTATCGCGACTATTCTCGCCTGCATGTTCTTTTCCGCTATTTCCGGTTCCGGGCCCGGTACTGTTGCCGCGGTTGGCTCACTGTTGATTCCTGCTATGATCAAGCAGGGTTATAGTAAAGAATACGCTGGCGCTGTATCATCTTCAGGCGGTTCGCTGGGAATTCTCATTCCACCCAGTAACCCGATGATCATTTACGCGGTTATCGCCAACGTTTCTGTAACCGGCATGTTTATGGCCGGTATGATCCCTGGTTTGATCATCGGCGTCTCCCAGTGTCTCGTCGCCTGGTATATCGCCCGTAAAAAGGGTTTCAAAGGTGAAGCTGGTACCTTCGAGTGGAAAGTGTTTGGAAAAGAGTGCTGGGATGCAAAATGGTCTCTGGCAACACCCCTGGTTATTCTTGGTGGTATCTATTCCGGCATCTTTACCCCGGTAGAGGCTTCCGTAGTGGCAGTTTTCTGGGGTCTTTTGGTTGGCGGCCTCATTTACCGTGAACTGAGTGGTCCGAAAATTATGACCGCACTCGTTGATGGTGTAATGATCGGTGGTACTGTGCTTGTAATCGTAGGTACCTCCACCATGTTCGGTCAGTTATTGACTCTCGAGCAGGTTCCGGTCAAGTTGGCAAGTCTCATCACTTCCATTTCAGAAAATAAATTCGTGGTCATGCTGCTCCTGGTCGGCGTTTTCTATGTTCTGGGAATGTTCATGGAGACACTTTCAACTATCATTATCCTTACACCGATTCTGCTTCCGGTGGTTGTCTCACTGGGAATCGATCCGATCCACTTCGGTGTAATCTTTGTTGTAACCAACGAAATTGCCTTCCTGACGCCGCCGCTCGGTGTAAATCTATTCGTGGCATCGAAACTATCCGGCGTTTCTTTGGAAAGACTTTCGATCAATGTATTTCCATATATTATCGCGATTACTCTTTGCGTACTGCTGCTGCTCTTCGTGCCGGCACTCAGTACCTGGCTGCCTAGATTCCTCGGCTATGGTCTGATTTAAAATCAGTAGCTGCAAATCGAGTCAGACAAGAGTTATGCTGTTATTTTAAAAAGCCTGTGCGGAATGCCGCACAGGCTTTTT
This sequence comes from Desulfosediminicola ganghwensis, assembly GCF_005116675.2. Classification (NCBI taxonomy): domain Bacteria; kingdom Pseudomonadati; phylum Thermodesulfobacteriota; class Desulfobulbia; order Desulfobulbales; family Desulfocapsaceae; genus Desulfosediminicola; species Desulfosediminicola ganghwensis. The sequence goes on along the minus strand of NZ_CP050699.1, from coordinate 3,963,850 downwards.
GTTAGGTTTATTTATTTGGATACACAGGTTTCTGAAGTTTCTTCACAATAAAAATAAATAATGAAAATTCGACTGGTCAATGGCCAATCGGGTAAGGAAATGATACTAAACGTAAATAGCAATATATTACCGAAATGAAGTAAAACGTAAGTGTGTAAAATAACACTTACTGTTTAGGAAGTTATATTTTATTGAGTGTTTTAGTAACTAATCGAAATAACGAATATAACCTTGGTAGTTGAATTTCACAGACTGGCTTGCGGATTTCGTTGACAGGATTATATATAATAAAATCAGAGCTATGAGTGTTTGATTGTTGCTGTGGGCATAGTCATGTATTCTTTTTTGGAACAAGCTTTCTAAAAACAAACTCAATATCTCCTTGGTTGACGGGTTTTTATTGTTAATTTTTTTTATGTCTAGTATATAAGTAGTCGGCTCGGCTCTATAAAGAATAAAGATTAGTTGGTGATTTATACTCACGTTGATTTTGAAAGCATCTCTATAGTATTCAACCTTTCTGCAAATCGTAGAATTCAAAAGCAGTACTCTTCTCAGGCTATATTAAAAATAAAAGAAAATTGTATTATTCCGTAACACAGCACCGTCTGTTTACGGGAATAAGATATCTCGTCCTTGCTTAACAGGAGGGTGACTGTTTTGTATCCGCATGCCCGAAGTGGGAGGGCGGATGCTATTTTTCAATTATTTGTTGAGGATGTAAGAAGTGGATAAACATGTAATTATTATTGGAGCCGTAGCTCTTGGTCCTAAAGTCGCATGCCGTCTCAGACGTATTAATCCGGATGTGAAAATTACCGTAATCGACAGGGACAGCCATATTTCGTATGGTGGTTGTGGTATCCCTTATTATATTGGTGGTGACGTAAACGATATCGAGGGGCTACAGTCTACTCAGTCACACACAATTCGTGACGCTCATTTTTTCAAAGCAGTTAAGGGTGTTGATGTCCTAACCCGTGTAGAGGCAACTGAGATTGACCGTCGCGGCAAGAAACTCACAGTGAAGAATCTTGACACTGGTGTAGAAAAGGTACTGGATTACGACAAACTGGTAATTGCGACCGGTGCAACACCAATCAAGCCGCCAATCCCCGGTATCGATCTGCCAACCGTAAACATCGTTTCAAACCTGCACCACGCTGAAGAGATCAAGGGTCGTATGACCAAAGGCCAGGTCGGTAAAGCTGTAGTTATCGGTGCTGGTGCAATTGGTATCGAAATGGCTGAGGCCATGACCGACCTTTGGGGAATTGAGACTACCCTGGTGGAGATGGCTGATCAGGTTCTGCCTGCTGCTCTTGGCAGGAATATGGCTGCGGTTGTCCAGAAACAGATGGAGGAGCACGGCGTACGTGTATTAGTTTCCGAGCGGGTTACAGAGATCAAGGAGAACAAGGAAAACGGTACCACAGTTGTTGTGCTTGGCAACGAAGAGATTGAATGCGACATGGTCGTTCTCTCAACCGGCATTCGGCCCAATACCCAGTTTGCTTCTGAAGCTGGTCTGGCTATTGGCCAGTTTGGCGGCCTGATTGTCGACAGGCGCCTCAGAACCAACGATCCAAACATCTATGCAGGCGGCGACTGCGTCGAGGTACGTAACCTGTTGAGCGGTAATAACCAGATGATGCCCCTCGGGTCTCTTGCGAATCGTCAAGGCCGGGTTATCGCCGATAACATTAACGGCGGTCATGCCTTGTTCAGAGGTACTGTAGGAACGTTCTGCATCAAAGTATTCGATATGGGTGTTGCCACATCAGGCCTCACCTTCAACCAGGCAAAGGCTGCTGGTTTCAATCCTGCCATGTCTTTAATTACTCAGGCTGACAGAGCTCACTTCTACCCGACATCCAAGGCGATGTACGCAGCATTGATCGCAGATCGTAACTCCCGCCAGGTACTCGGTATCGAGTGTGTTGGTGCCATGGGTGACGCTGTGAAGGCCCGCGTTGATGCTGTTGCTTCAGTTCTTCGCTTTGGTGTAGATGTCGATGATATTTCTAAGATCGAGGGTGGTTACGCGCCTCCGTACGCATCTGCTATGGATGTTGTGAATAATGTTGGTAACGTTCTCGACAATATTCTCGATGGTCGTAACATTGTAACCGAACCTGTTCAGTTCCTTGAAGAATGGAACGGTAACCCGGATTCAATGATCCTTGATGTACGTGATGCTGTTCAGGCTGAACCATACCTTGAAAAATATGGTGAGCGTTGGCTGCACATTCCACAGTCCGAATTGGGCATGCGCTTTGGTGAAGTTCCGCAGGACAAGAAAGTATTCATTGTTTGTGATACCGGTACCCGTTCATACGAAGGGCAGATAGTCCTGAGGTCTAAAGGCATAGAGAATACCTTTAACGTACAGGGTGGCTTGTCTCTGGTTAAGATAAATGATCCAAATTTCATTTAGTAGCACCTTTTTAGAAGATAACTGAAAAAGCCCCCTCCCATGAAATATGGGAGGGGGCTTTTTCAGTGGCAGATCGTTGAAGACGCAACAAGATAAGATTTCGAAAAAGCAAATAAAAATAGAAAACTGAGTTTCAGGAAATGGGTGCTGACCGAGACTGACACGATTTTTATGTGCAATCCGACCTTCGGGCACGGGCGCAGATCCAGGAAGTTGGCAGGCGTAAGTAACCAGTTCTCTATGGAAAACTCGAATGCTACAATGTGGGGTGCCGAAAATCCGGCGCCCATAATTGGGCGAGGTGCCAGGTATTGGGCAGGGGAATCGTGTCGGCAATGTATGTGTTTTTTGAAATATGACGTAAAAACAGGTGAATGTGGTTTTTTTGTAAAGTGGCCCGCTGTTTGCTTTATGTATTACGCATGACGCAAGAGGTGATCGATGAAGCTTGAATTGAAGTACGGTGAGGGGTTCGTAGAAGTACGGATTCCGGATACTGCAGAGATACACGTTTTAGAGCCAAAAAAAATAGCGCCGGTTCAATCTGTAACAGATTCACTGAAACACGCTCTTCTTGAGCCAGAAAAGGGTGATGCAGAATTTTTCAGTGGCCTTGAAAAAAGTCGAACCGTAGCAATCGCAGTACCTGACGAGGCGAGACCGTTGCCTTTAAAGACGGTGCTGCCTCAATTGCTGAAATGGTTGTTTGCAAAAGCACCTGATCTTAACCCAGAACAGGTGATCATAGTAATAGGCGGAGTTCAACCGCTTCAGGGAAGTGAAACTCCTGAACAATTGATCTCGGTCGAGATGGCATGTGGTTGCAGGGTTATTACCCATGACGCAACAAGCAGCCCGATAGTGAGCTACGGTTACACTAAACGGGGAACTCCGGTTCATATCAACGCGTTATTTGCATCTGCGGATTATAAGATCGTGGTCGGACAGATCGATCCCCACCAGTTTGTCGGATTTACCGGAGCTGCAAAAGGCGCTGTGATCGGCTGTGGAGGCGAGGCAACCAGGGCACACAATCATAGCCTGATGTTTGATGAGCAGGTCAACGTAGGTGTGCTTGATGGAAACCCGGTGCATGAAGATCTCGCAGAAGCAGGGGAGATGGTAGGGATTGACTTAGCTGTCAACTTTATTCTCTCGCCGGAGCGTGAGGTGGTAACTGTTCTTGCCGGAGAACCGGATAAGACACTTAAGGCTGGCGCCAAGGTTTGTGCGGAAGTCTATGGGGTCGGCATAAAAGACAAGTTCGATATCGTTATTGCAAGTTGCGGAGGGTATCCGCGCGATATTTGTCTCTGCCAGGCCCAGAAAGGCTTAAACCTGGCGTCAAGAGCAGTAAAAGAGGGCGGTAATATCCTGTTGTTAGCTAAGTCCTCCCAGGGAATTGGAGATGATATCTTTTTTGATTATGTCTCCCAGGATACTACTCCCGAAGAAATTCTTGCCGCTTTCAAAATGCAGGGAAGAAACATGGGCGCTCATACGGCATATGTGTTCGGGCGTACATTGAATCAGTTTGATGTAGCGATTACCAGTGAGTTAGATCCGGCCATATTGCAGAAGTGTCATTTACGCGCTGCTGCTCCGACCGGGGTAATACAGGAGTGGGTGGATGGTTTTCCAGGTACTCCGAAAGTGGGGGTAATACTGGATGCCAATACTCTCTACTTCTACGATCAGTGAGCTGTGGCAGGCCGATTGGCTATCACACACACAGGTCAAGATCTTACTGATAGCATCACAATAGAATCATTCGGCAGATGTTTGAGCCGATGATGAAATTATCGCTGATCCTGAGAATATTCTATTCCAGACAGCACTTTTCTTGAGGTGAATCGAAACCGATTATGGTTGAAATTGTTGTGGCTGGTATAGCCGCAACAGACGATTCGTAAATAAACCATTGTAGGAGACTAACATGGCTATCGATTTTTTAGTACACGAAGCCGCTGACGTGGTAGGTGTCGTAGTTGTTGAGGGTCTGAAGGCTGGCCAGGAGATCACTGGTTGGGTCATGAAGGAAGATGAGACCGTCACCATTAAGATTCTGAGCGATATTCCGATCGGACACAAAGTCGCTATGAAAGATATGGAAGTAGGCGATACCGTAATCAAGTACAACACCGATATCGGCAAGGTTGTAGCTCCAATCAAGAAAGGCGAGCACACACACGTTCACAACGTTAAAACCAAGAGGTGGTAGAAAATGGAAACTAAATTTTTAGGATATCGTCGTGAAAATGGTCGTGTTGGTGTTCGTAACCACGTAATCATCCTCCCTTTGGATGATCTCTCCAACGCAGCATCAAAAGCAGTAGAAAACAATGTAAAGGGCACCCTTGCAATTCCTCATGCATACGGTCGTCTTCAGTTCGGTAAAGATCTCGAGCTTCATTTCCGTACCCTGATCGGTGCAGGTTCCAACCCGAACGTTGCTGCTGTAATCGTTATCGGTATCGAGCCAGAGTGGACGAATCTGGTGGTAGATGGTATTGCCAAGACCGGTAAACCGGTTGCAGGTTTTGCAATTGAGAAGAACGGCGACCTGAATACCATTTGTGCAGCTTCCCGTGAAGCGAAGAACTTCCTCCAGGCAGCTTCTGAGATTCAGCGTGAAGAGTGTGACATCAGTGAGCTCTGGATATCCACCAAATGTGGTGAGTCCGATACCACCTCCGGTATCGCAACCAACCCAACCGTTGGTAACGCTTACGATAAACTGTACGAGATGGGCAACACTCTTCTCTTCGGTGAAACCACTGAGCTTACCGGTGGCGAGCACCTGGTAGCTGCACGTTGTATAAACGACGAAGTACGTGCAGACTTCATGGCAATGTTCGACAAGTACCAGAAGGTGGTCGATGACAACAAGACCTCCGATCTGTCCGACTCTCAGCCTACCAAGGGTAACATCGAGGGTGGTCTCACCACCATCGAGGAGAAGGCGCTCGGTAACATCCAGAAGATCGGTACCAAGGCTCCAGTAGTTGGTTGTCTCGACAAAGCAGAAGCTCCTACCGGCCCAGGTCTCTGGTTCCAGGATTCCTCTTCTGCAGCAGCAGAGATGGTAACCCTCTGTGCTGCTTCCGGTTTCGTAGTACACTTCTTCCCTACCGGTCAGGGTAACATCATTGGTAACCCGCTGATTCCTGTAATCAAGCTGTGCTCCAACCCACGTACCCTCAGAACCATGGAAGAGCACTTTGATGTGGACGTATCCGGCATTGTTCGCCGCGAGATGAACATGGACGAGGCCGGCGACAAGCTTCTCGACATGATGGTTCGCACCGCAAACGGTCGTCTGACCGCTGCCGAGGCTCTGGGTCATCGTGAGTTCATCATGACCAAGCTCTACGAGTCTGCATAAGTAGAGATAGTATTACGCTTACACCTCTCTTCTTTCAGCCGGTCCGTCTGTTCTTGACGGGTCGGCTGAAAGTGTTTTAACTTATCCCGATTTTCTTCTTGTTTTCAAATCATCTCGAATCCCTTTAACGACACGGTTCCCACGATATTAAATTGATAAAAATATAGAATAATCCTGGCGATAATCTATTGCCATATAGCAGATCAATTGAGTATATTGTCATTCTGTTCAGTTGGAGTATTCGGTTGTATTATTTCTTACTTCGGGCAAATGAGTAAAAGAATTCCTCTCAATAAGAGTCGCAATTTAATGCAGATTGAGCTGCTCCTTTTGAGTAATGCATAATGCGCTCAATACTATTGAAGCAATTACCTTGTTTTATGAAGTAATCGGGTCTTTATCGGTACACAGGAGGTAGCTGTGATACAAGTTGACGTTTGTCTGATTTCCATTCTGCAGAACAATCGGTTTCATGAGAAGACTCTTTCATTGGAGGAGCCGGCTAATATTCAATCGCTACTGGCGCTGATTGAAATTAAGGATCATGAAGTTGAAGGTATATATGTGAATAGGCGAAGTAGCACCTTTGAGCAGGAGTTAGCTGATGGTGACAGGGTAACGTTCATGCCTGCGATTGGCGGCGGTTGATTCAAATGATTTCACTAGAGTTTTTAATCCCGGCAGAAGAATATCGCTTCTGTCGGGATTTTTTCGTTTGCAACAACAAGGATCGGGGTAATATATGAAAAAAACAGCCCATTTCCCTAAGATAATGATTACACTCTGGGGAGATTTTGTTTTCCGGTAACGGGACGTTCCAGGTTAGAAAAGTTTTTTCCGAGCTTCCTGGTTGACGAGTATGATTACGCCACCCTTACACTTCTCAGGTTTGATATATCTGGCAAAGGTTTGTCGGTGAAAAAGAGGGGAATTACCCACGATATGTACGAAAAAACAATTCAGGATATTCTTAAAAAAGTTCAGAACGGCACTATAGAGATTGATGCCGCTATGGGGGAACTTAAACATCTTCCTTACGAAGATCTTGGGTTCGCCAACATAGATCATCATCGGCATTTACGTACGGGCTATCCTGAGGTGATTTATGGCCAGGGGAAAACGATTGAACAGTTCGAGGCTATTGTAAAAGTGCTTTTGTCAAAAGGCGTAAATGTTCTCGCAACCAGGGTAACCAGTGAAATGTATGAGGCGACAGCCTCTCTTCATGATGATGTAATTTACAGTGAATCAGCCAGAGTACTCATCTACAGACAGCAACCTTATCAAAAGTCAAAGTCAAAATTGCTGATTGCCACAGGCGGCACCTCTGATGTGCCCGTTGCCGAAGAGGCTGCGCTCACAGCGGAAGTTCTCGGTTGCCAGGTAATTCGCCTGTATGACGTGGGAGTAGCCGGTATACACCGTCTACTTGCCAGACGAACCTTGCTTGATGAGGCAAGTGTAATAATTGCGGTGGCCGGAATGGAAGGGGCCTTGCCAAGTGTGGTTGGCGGTCTTGTCGATTGTCCTGTTATCGCCGTGCCAACCTCAATCGGCTATGGTGCCCATTTTGATGGGTTGGCGTCGTTGCTTGCCATGTTGAACAGTTGTGCCAGCGGTATAGGTGTCGTAAACATCGACAATGGCTTTGGTGCAGGCTATCTGGCATCATCCATCATTCGCCAGATTGAGCGCGGTGAAAAAAAGAGTTCATCAATACCTGATGAAAGCAGTTGTATGGGTGCACATCGTTCCACCGGCGGTTGCAGAGGTTAAGTCTCTCCTACAGGGGCAAGTTTTTCGAGCCTGTAAAATGTCCTATATTTCCGATAAGTTGATTTTCTGCATAAATCAGAGTAAACCCCATACGACAAAAGACGCACAATGTGCTCTTTGGTGCTGGCCGGGAGCTGTGATCAGGTTGCAGAGCAAGGTAATTCAAAACTAGAGATCGTATTATTCAACTTGAGTTGAGATTGTGACAACAAAGTTAAATCGTGCCACTATTCTAGATGTGGCGAAGAAGGCTGGTGTAAGCCATACCACTGTATCAAGGGTCATCCGGAGCCCCAATAAAGTGTCTAATACACTTACGGAACGGGTACATGCCGCGATGCGTGCGCTTGATTATCAACCGAATATCATAGCCGGTGCACTGGTTTCATCGTATACGCCAATTGTGCCGGTGATAATGCCGCAACTTGGCAATGCTGTTTTCAGCGATCTTATTCACGAAATTACTGATACACTTGGCGCAAACGGTTATCAGGTACTTCTGGGGAGTACATTTTACAGCCAGGATCAGGAGGACAAGCTGATTCATACCTTTCTCGGCTGGTCCCCAGCCGGTATGATCCTCGCCGGAGCGAGCTTGTCGGAACAGGCAAGGGAATGGCTGACGAGTGCTAATATTCCTGTGGCTCAGGTCATCGGTCAGCAGGATAAGCCTATCAATATCGCAGTAGATTGCGATCATAGACAGGCGGGCTATGAGCTCGCCTGTCATCTTATCAAAAAAGGTTACAGAAAGTTTGCCTTTGCCGGAACCAGGCTGGAACATGATCTCCGGGCGCGGATGCGTCTGGAAGGGATGCAGAAAGCTGTAAAAGAGATGGGGGTAGGCGAACCTGTACTCATTTCCGGTGGACAGGAAAGAACAAGCTATGCAGTAGGAAGGGCGCTCGCCGAGCAGGCACTGGCTAAAGGCGACAAGGTCGATATCATTTACGCAGCCAGCGATATACTCGCAGTTGGCGCCATGATGGAAATCCAATCCAGGGGATTGATATTTGGTGATGATATCGGTGTCAGTGGTTTTGGTGGACTTGAAATCGCCAAGGCAATTTATCCGAAACTCACTACGGTAGAAGCACGATTTGGCTATATGGGAAAACGTGCCGCCGAGTTACTGATGACCCAGATTGGCCGTAAACCTGTAGCTGTGCATGAGGATGTGGGTTTTACCATCATAGATGGCGGGAGTGCCTGATTAACCCACCTTTCCCATGACCTTTTAAAATTGAAGCTCAAATGGTTGGCAACACTGAATCGCTTGAATCGTTTAAAAATCAGAGTGCTTTTCGTTTCAAGTCAAAAAAGGTCACCCTGTGGGTCAAGAGAGTCGCAGAGCCTTCGTTACAGGCCATGGGCGGTAACTTATTACAGCTCCACGGCTAGTGTCTTGATCTGCGAAAAACTTTCTTGATGAGAAATTCGGGCTAGAACCTGACAATGAGTGTTTCTCAACGCAGATCTGTCTTGAAAATAAAAAAGCCACCAATCAGAAATTTCTGATTGGTGGCTTTTTTATTTTTGATCTCAGAGAGCTGGAAGATAGGTGGTCTGTTTATATGGTGGGGACAGACCGCCTGGGGGATGTTATTCTTCCAGGCGATTAAGCGTCTGAAGCTGTTCTCTGTTCTCGTACTTTTCTGATCAGCGGCCAGAACAGCATGAGAGCTGTGAGGCCAAAAAAGAACAAGGCGATCGGATGATTGAAACTGAAGAATGTAGCGAAGTTGTCGTTGGTTACGATCAACCCCTGTCGGAGACTGAGCTCGAATTGTGGTCCGAGAACAAGGCCGATGACCAGGGCAGCAACAGGAATACCGAAGATTCTCATGAAAAATCCGAGAATGCCGGCTCCGAGCATTACCCAGAGGTCAATCACCATTGAGTTCACGGTATAGGTACCGACAATGCAGAACAGCGAAACACATGCGAGCAAGAGAGCTTCAGGAGTTCGTAACAGTCTGGAGAAGCCTTTCGCACTCGCCCAACCTGCGAGCGGCAGCATGAGATTTGCCATAATGAGGGCGATGAATGCACAGTATACTGTTACCGGGTTTTCGGCCATTAACCGAACACCGGGAGTGATTCCCTTAATAGTAAGGGTTGCCAGCATTACTGCGGTAACTGCATCACCTGGAATACCAAGCGCAAGACTCGGTATAAGCGCACCACCGGTCACGGCGTTGTTTGATGACTCAGCGGCTACGATTCCATCAGGCTCACCTTTCCCCATGTTCTCTTTACGGGGAGAGCTTCGCTTTGCTTCTGCATAACTTAAAAATGCAGCGGTTGCAGCCCCTGTACCGGGAAGAATTCCGATACCGGTCCCCATGAGGGCCGATTTCACAATCAGTCCCAGCCGAATTTTAATGTCTGCCCATTTCGGATAGCGGAGGCCTTTGTTCATGACGACGCCGCCACCACCAGCTTTGCCCATTTTGTATATTCTGTTGAATACTTCGGAGAGGGCAAAGATACCGACAACAATCGGAATAAGGTCGAAGCCGCCGGCGATCTGGAAAAACCCAAAGGTGAATCTGCTGCCAGGAACGATTGGGTCCGGGCCGACTGTGGCAATCATAAGACCGAGAATAGCAGCGAACATACCCTTGATCATGCTTCCTCGGGAAATACTCGATACGCAGGCAAGTCCTAGAGTGATCAGGGCAAAAGTTTCAATTGGGCCAAAACGTATCGCAAAAGCTGCCAGTTGTGGCGTTGCCAGAATAAGAATTACACAGGCAATAAGACCGCCAATAACCGAAGCCATGGTGACCCAGCCGAGTGCGAGATCGGCTTTGCCCTGACGAGCCATCGGATATCCGTCAAGGCAGGTAGCAGCGGATTGCGGTGTACCTGGAGTGTTAATAATGATTGCTGAAAGGGAACCACCGTAAACGGAGCCCGCATAGGTGGCGAGTAGCATGCTGATCGCAGGGATCTGGTCCATGGCGAAGGTAAATGGTAACAGCATTGTAATAGCCAGTACCGAGCCGAGACCGGGCAGCGCGCCCACCACGACTCCCCACATCAACCCCATGAGCACAGCGGCCATATTTTGCCAGCTCAAAGCCTCTACAGCAGCTTGTTGTATAAATGAGAAGTCCATGCTTAGATCCAAGTAAACCAGATTGAGCGGGGAAGTGGCAGGCGCATGATTCCTTCAAACACATACCAGGTTCCCAGCGGGAAAAGAATTCCTGTTATCATGAGTGACACAGGTTTGCGCCATCCAAGGAGCAGACTTGTGAGCAAAAAGAACGGGATCGCTGTCAGAACGAAACCGGCGTAATCCAGCATAAGTATGCCTGCGGCTGTTAAGCCGCCAAAAGCGAGTACAGTTTTTGTATTGAAGACTTCATCGCTTTCTCTCTTAGGACTTTGCAGGATACCCTCGACGATAAGTCCGATGGACAACAGGCACCAGCCGACCAGTAGAATCCTCGGGTAAAACATCATCCCGTATTTAATATCTATCTGTCCAAGTGCATACTGCGCATCATATGTGTGCCAGAGCAGGAAACTTCCCATTACAAGAAGAACTACCCCGAGTGCAGTTTGTTTATGTTGTTTCATCTGTCACCTCATATATGCCCAGCTGACATGCATAACCCGGCTTGCGGCCGGGTTATGCATCGTAGGATCTCAGCCTGGCATAATTTTATTTCTTCAGGCCAGCAGACTCGAGGATACCGCCAATTACCTCGGATTCGCTCTCGACGAATGCCTTGAACTCCTGGGAGTCCATGTAGCGGATATCTGTTTTGAGATTGTCCATGAACTTCTGGAACTCAGCGCTCTCGCTGACTTTCTTGGTAGCTGCTGCGAGTACATCGACAACTTCCTGCGGAGTTCCCTTCGGAGCAACGAGACCACCCCAGACGTGGAACTTCAGATCAACGCCCTGCTCTTTCATGGTAGGGAGTTCAGGATACGCCTGAAGGCGTTCGTCAGAGTAGACACCGAGGCCTTTTACTGCGTAACGCTCAAGCAGTGGTGGGGTGTCGCTGAAAAAATGGATAACGCCACCAGCAAGAGATTTCATAGCTGGCCCGGTACCGCTGTCAGGGATGTGACGAGCTTCAATCCCGAGTGCCTGCATGGTCGCAACCTGGGCAATATGTGGAGTGGTGCCTGGTCCGGAGGAACCGTATACATACTTGTTCGGGTTGCTCTTACCATCTTCGGCGATATCAGCGATGGAGTTCCAAGGTGCCTTTTCATCTACCAGGAATACCAGCGGGGTGAGGTAAATATTGGCGATGTACTCCCAGGAATCAAGTCCGTATGGAAGCTTGTTCAAGTGCGGCTGGGTAGCCATCGGGCCGATCGGGATAAGGCCGATGGTGTAACCGTCTTTTCTGGCATTTGCAACCTGGGCAGTGCCAACAGTGCCGGAAGCACCGGAGGTGTTTCTGATCATAATGGTCTGGTCGAGTTCCTGGCTCAGGAGCTCGGCGAAACCACGGGCGAGAGTGTCAGTGCCGCCGCCAGCGCCAAATGGAACCACCATGGTGATGGTGCGCTTAGGGTAGGCGTGAGCGGTACTGAACACGGCCACCAGGAGTACTGCAAGGAGGGCGGAAAAAAGATTTTTACTCAATTTCATTTTGTCCTCTTTGGATTGTAATAGCTTTACACAATGAGTTTTTAGAAGAATAACCATTTTCTCTAATCATCAAAAAAAAATGAAATAAAATAGTTACCTCGAAATGGCTTCTAGCGCAGGATAGCTCCAAGATGAGCAGAACCTACATTACGGGCGTATCTGCCCAACACACCTTTTTCCGCATTTTGGACCTTGAGTGGTGGAGCCACACAAGCCTTGAGACGTTCTTCAATCTGCTCAGGAGTCAGGTCAACATTAAGGGTGCGTTTGGGAATATCTATGTGAATCATGTCACCATCGACAATTGCTGCAATGGGGCCATCTGCGGCAGCTTCTGGTGAAATGTGTCCAATGCATGGGCCGCGTGTTGCTCCGGAAAAGCGACCATCGGTAACAAGAGCGACAGAATCACTCAGGCCGACGCCGACCAGGGCACCGGTAGCGGTAAGCATTTCGCGCATGCCAGGGCCGCCTTTCGGACCCTCGTAGCGGATAACGATAACATCGCCGGGGGTGATCTGACCTGATAGAATTGCTTCGATGGTTTCCTCTTCTGAAGTAAAACAGCGGGCCGGGCCAGAGTGCACCATCATGGACTCGGCTACACCGCTTTGCTTCACAACACTACCCAGTGGTGCCAGGTTGCCTTTCAGTACTGCCAGGCTGCCTTGTGGGGAGTACGCGCGATCAATAGAACGAATTACTTCACTGTTGCTGTTGATTGCTTTGGCAAATCTCTCTGCCAGGGTCTGGCCCAGAACATCTTTGACCCCGGTATTGAGTTTGCTTCCCAACTCTTTCATCACCGCCTGAATACCTCCGGCATCGTCGAGATCCAACAGGGTATGTGAGCCTGAAGGTTTGACTTTGGCGAGGTATGGTGTTTCGCTACTGATTCTGTCAATCTCTTCGAGAGTCAGGTTCATCCCGGCCTCATGGGCGATGGCAGGCATGTGCAAGGTCAGGTTGGTAGACCCGCCAACTGCAAGAAGGGTTTTGAGACAGTTATCGAATGATTCCTTGGTAACGAAATCGAGGGGTTTGGTATCTTCTTCGACCAGTTTGACAACAAGCTTTCCGCTTGTTTTTGCGTCCCGGAGCTTCTGGCCCATTACCGCATGAACGGTGGCGGTGCCAGGCAGGGTGACGCCAAGGGCTTCCGCTGCAACAGACATGGAGTTCGCGGTGCCCATCATTGCACAGGAGCCAGGACCGGGAGAGAGACGGTCCTCCCTCAGCAGAAACTCATCTTTGTCGATTTCGCCTTTTTTCAGACGTCCCGCCGCTTCCTTCAACTCGTAGGTAGCACAGAGGCGTCCGTCGTGACGGCCAGGCAGCATTGGGCCACCGGTTACCATAACACTTGGCAAGTTCAGCCGCATCATGGCCATCAGCATTGCAGGTACGATTTTATCGCAACCGGCAACAAATACAAGCCCGTCAAGTCGCTGAGCCTCGGCGGTGATTTCTATGGAGTCAGCGATATGTTCACGGCTTGGCAGTACATAACACATCCCTTCGTTGCCCTGGGAAAAGCTATCACAAAGGGCTAAACAGCCAAATTCGAATGGGATGCCCCCGGCCTGGTGGACACCGTCTCGAATTCTGTCTACGAGACGGCGGAAGTGGATGTGGCCGGGGTGCATCTCATTGAACGAATTTACGATGCCAATGAAAGGTTTGCCCAAATCGTCAGTATCTGCGCCCATGCCTTTAAGGTGAGCTCTGGGACCACCCATGGTGATACCATTGACGACAGCGGCACTGCGGTATTTAGGGTCTTTATATATAAAATCCATTGTGTTTACTCCGGGTAATAACAGGGTTTATCTCAACAATAATCTTCATGGTGACCCAGGGGGGAATGTAAAACAAAGGGGGTGGGGCCACCATGAAGATCAATTGACAGTTTTTTCTGTAGATTACTCGTTGATTGGGGCAGTAAGAGTGTATGAAAATTCCTTCTCAAGAGCCCTGACTGCGATGGCAAACTGTTCGAATTCGCTTCCCTTGAGCTGCCTCATAGGGAAGTGTACGAGAGGAGAATTGAAACCTCGCATTACAAGACCAGCTTTACGGATCGGCAATCCGGGCGCTTTTCCGAAAAGCAGGCGTAACCGGCTTGCCAGCAACTGGAGTTCGCGGGCACGTTCGAGGTTGCCTGCTTCATACTCTTTCTTGATGTCAACCATTACCTCAGGGAAGCAGGCCGCGGTTGCAGTAACGCAACCGGCTCCGCCCATTACCAGAGCGGCAAGGAGCATGGCGTCAGAACCCATGAATACCGTAGCGTTTTTGCCGAGAATGTCAGTGTAGTCAACGTATCTGGTGTAGTCCTGAGAGGTATCTTTTACGCCGACTATGTTGCTGTGGGCGTCCATGAGGCGCTTAACCAGCACAGGTGGCAGATCGTTCTTTGCGGCAGCAGGGAAGTTGTAAAGATAAACCGGAGTGTCACCGGCTTTTACCGCAAGCTGAGAGAAGTATGCAAAAAGCGCATCCCGATCGTATGGGTAATAAAATGGGGGAACTGCTGCAACGGCATCAGCACCGAGAGCAGCAGCGTGCTCCGTGAGTTCAAAAGCCTCTTCAGGCAGGAGAGCACCGGTGTGTATTATAAGAGGCAGGCGACTATCGAGCGCTTTCTTGTACATTTCGGCAGCCTGTTTTCTGGTTGCAACATCCATAGTCGCGAATTCACCAGTTGAGCCAATGATGAAAAGGCCGTCTACTCCGGCTTTTACCTGAAAATCGCAGTATGCCTTTGTTGCCTCAGCATCAAGTACGCCATTAGCATCCCAAAATGTGAAACCTGCTGTAATTATTCCTTTCACTGTAGTGTCCTTCAATTTGGTTAAATGGTACTACTTCTTATCTGTGAGCATTTTTGAAACCAAGGTTTATTTTTCTGGCCGAAAGTAGGAAGCGGCTGTTGTTTCAAAATGTTCACGTGAACATTAGCCCATTGTTACCTTAAGACTTTGTTAAGGTCAATAAAAATGTTCACGTTAACATGTAAGAAACGTGCTCGAGTATTGCGGTTTTGTGAAACGTAAAACACGGTAAAAAAGGGTGATGAGAGATGAATTGAGTAGTATTACATTTCTGTAATGTGCTGATTCAATATGAAAAAATATGCGTGTGCTAGTGTTGGGAAATGGTCTGAAAATTTTCAGGCGGATTGTTGCTGACGTACAATCAGGATGTTACAGAAAGCACATTGGCCGAAAAAGCTTTCAATTCAGGCAGGGTGAGGAAACAAGGTTTCTTTGATTGCGGTTTTTGATCGATACTAAAAATTAGTAACAAAATCATCTTGGTTATTTAAATAAGGGAGAAAAGAACCTGAAAAAGGCAGAGGAAAGATTTTTCTTGCTGACCGTCCGTTGTGTGGTAAAGATGTGGCGATGATTACGGGATATTTTTTTATTATTGCAGCTGCCATTTGCTGGGGGCTGATTGGTGTTTTTTCGGGTTTGGCGTTTTCCCAGGGCATCCAGCCAATGGAAGTGGCTTTTTGGCGCGCTGTTATTGCCTGGGGCTGCTTTACTTTTCAGGCTCTCTGCTTACGGCAGATGCGTATAGACCCTAAAGATCTGCCGCTACTTTCAATATTCGCCCTGTTGGGTATTTCACTATTCTATATTTCTTACCAGTATGCGGTTAAGACGGGCGGTGTCGCGCTTGCATCGGTGTTGCTCTATACAGCCCCAGCCTGGGTAGTGATCTGTTCATACTTCTTTTATCGTGAAAAGCTGACTACGATCAAACTTACAGCTGTGGCACTGGTAATCTCTGGAGTATTTTTGATCTCCAAGTCTGGCGGCACCGGGGGAGGTTCGGTTTCTATCGGTTTTGTTGCCTTAATCTCTGGTCTTGCTTCCGGCTTTTGCTACTCGCTGTACTATACCATCGGTAAGCACTTTTCTGGTAAGTATACATCTGCCAATCTGTTCATGTATCTTCTGCCGATTGGAGCCATGGGGATTTTGCCTTTTGTTGAATTTGTCCCGAAGACGACTGAGGCATGGTTGGCTCTGGTTGGTCTTGCTGTTGTTTCAACCTTTATTGCAAATATTTTTTATTACCAGGGCATTCGCTATCTGGAGGCGGGCAGGGCATCTATCGTTGCCACTTTGGAACCTGTAGTCGCTGCAGTGACCGCCTTCATCTTCTTTGGTGAGTACTTCTCAATTGTTGGTTATATGGGTGCCGCCCTCATTATTGTAGCCGTGCTGGCGACAATCTGGGAAAAGTGAACGTGCTTAATTTGCAGGAAATACCATAAAAAAATAAGAGCAGGCGTTAAATAGTGATGCTGTTGTTCAGGCATCTTTCCTATCCTCTTGCTCACACCAGCCTGAGGGACGTTTCGCGATTTTCACATATCTCTCTGGGCCGTTGGTATAAGATAGTACACGCATATTATATGAGTGTGGTTCCTTTCCATAAGACTCCAGCCGTAGTTCCAATACTATAATTTTCTTCTGAGTATTAAAAAAACCTCATCTTGTGAAAGGCTTAGAACAGTACATGTTCCGGGGCTGTCTGGTAATTCGTGTTCAAAGCTCCATGTCAGGCGATGAAGAAATCAAACGGATTGGGGCTATTCTCAATCAGATTATGACCAGTGGTATTAAAGAAGAGTCTCTGCCTGGACTGATGGAGAAATTTGAACGAGGTATCACTTGTACGGGAATACAGCGACCATGCACGATTGGTGACTGAATTCGCAGGATCGACAGCGATGAGTTCCCATCTCTTGAGCAGGTTTTTGGGGGAGAGGCAAAGAAGTGGCGAATTACGAAATATGTGCCGGCTTTCGAGGTTGCAAGCCGCGTACACAGCCTATATGCCCGCAGCCTAACTCTTGGCGAGTTTTTGCTGAGTTTATATGGTAACCAGAAATTGAAAATTACAGGAAGCGGGAAAAGCCGCCTCCTGTACTCTCTTGCCTGAGATGGTAATAGCCTATTTTGTTATAGATTTGAGATTCCAGATTTCTCTGGCATATTCCTCAACTGTTCGATCTGATGAGAATTTACCAACCCTGGCCACATTCAGAATGGCTTTTTCAGCCCATTGCTGTGGCTTTGCGTAGAGTTCACTCACCTGTTGCTGGGTGAATATATAACTTTGAAGGTCGGCCAAGTGGCAATAGAAGTCACCGCCATACATAATCGAGTTGTAGATGTCATTGAACAGGCCTGGCCTCTCCTGGCTGAACATATCACTGCTCAATGCGTCCATTACCCGCCTGATATTCGGATTGTTTGCATAGTAGTCCCACGGATTGTAGCTGTTTTCACTACGCATTTTTTCTATGTCTTCGACCTCAAGGCCGAAAATAAAAATGTTGTCCCGGCCAACTTCTTCCATGATTTCGATATTCGCACCGTCCAGGGTGCCAATGGTGAGAGCGCCATTCAGGGTGAGTTTCATGTTGCCAGTCCCGGAAGCTTCCATACCGGCAATAGAGATTTGCTCACTGAGATCCGCTGCCGGAATGATTTTCTCGGCAAGGGATACACAATAATCAGGCAGCATCACAACTTTAAGATATTTTTGCGCCCGCTTATCGTTATTGACTACCTGGCCGACACTATTAATCAACTTAATAATCAGCTTCGCCATGGCATAGCCGGGCGCAGCCTTGCCTGCAAAAATATGGGTGCGCGGTACCTCTAGGGGTGCCTTATCTTCTATGATGTTGAGATAAGAGTGGATAATGCAGAGGACGTTGAGTAATTGCCTTTTATACTCATGGATTCTCTTTATCTGGATATCAAAAAGTGATTCAGGCTTGACCTTGACTCTGGCTTTGTCCTGAATAATCTTGGCAAGTTGCTTCTTGTTCTCAGACTTGACCTCCATAAATTTCTTTTGAAATTTTGGGTCAGTTGCGAAATCGGCGAGACGTTTCAGAACATTGAGGTTGGTAATCCATTCGTCCCCAATGGTTTCGGTGATGAGGTTCGACAGTGCCGGATTGGCTTTAAGCAGCCAGCGGCGCTGGGTAACACCGTTGGTCTTGTTGTTGAAGCGATCGGGCCACATTGTCGCAAAATCAGGAAACAGCGAGGTTCTAACCAGATTGCTATGCAGGGCGGCGACACCGTTAATAGAATGGCTACCAACTATGGCCAGATGCGCCATGTTTACCTGCTTGCCACTTTGTTCTTCGATAAGTGACATGCGGGTTGGGATATTTTCGTCGTGGGGAAAATTCACCTTAACTTCTTCAAGAAAGCGGTGATTGATCTCATAAATTATCTGCAGATGCCTGGGGAGGACCCGCTCAAAGAGCGATACCGGCCACTTCTCCAAAGCTTCGGGCAGCAGGGTGTGGTTGGTGTAGGCACAGGTCTTTCGGGTGATATCCCAAGCTGTCTCCCATTCAAGGGAGTGCTCGTCAATCAGCACACGCATCAACTCAGCCACAGCCAGCGCAGGGTGGGTATCATTCATGTGGAGGGCGACCTTTTCTGGTAGCTTTTTGAAATCCCTGTGGTCTTTCTGGAACTTTCTGATGATATCCTGCACAGAGCAGGCGACCAGAAAAAACTCCTGTACCAGTCTCGACTCCTTGCCCTGAATAACCGAATCAGATGGGTAGAGCACTTTAGAGACGGTTTCACTGGATATTTTCTGACTGACGGCCTGGAAGTAGTCCCCGTCGTTGAAGATCCGGATATCAAATTCATCTGAGGCTCTGGCGGAGAAGAGTCGCAGGTAGTTTATGGTTTTCCCACCGTAGCCGACGATAGGCATGTCGTGGGGGACACCGACTATCAATTGCCAATCGAGCCACATCGGGTTGTAGTCTTCTCCGGTGTGGAGACTATGATCGATTTTGCCGTAGACCGGTATCATACAGAACTCGCTGGATCTGGTAATCAGCCACGGGCTGTTTTCCCCATCCCACCTGCCAGGTTTTTCGCGCTGGTAGCCGTTTGCTATTTCCTGCCTGAAAAGTCCGAACTCATAATTGAGGCCATAGCCGTAACCGGGCATGTCCATTGTGGCCAGTGAGTCGAGAAAACAGGCTGCAAGTCTGCCCAGGCCACCATTGCCGAGGGCAGCGTCCGTTTCATGTTCCCGGATTTCTTCGAGATCAACCCCCATCTGCTTCAGGGCGTTCTCGGCAAGGTCGAATACCTCAAGGTTGAACAGGTTGTTACCGAGTGAACGGCCTACCAGGAATTCCATGGAGAGATAGTATAACCGTTTGGCTTTTTTCTGGTGGTATCGATCGCTGGTATCGATCATACCGTTGATGAGATCTTCGCGAATTGCCAGCGAGAGGGCATGGGCGAGATCCTTGCTGGACGCTTCCTGTTGTGATTTACCGCAGGTGAACTTAAGGTAATACAATATTTTTTCTCTGAAGGCAGCAACGTCGGTGACCGATTTTTTACCGGCCGGTAAGGGCTGTTTCCGCGTTGTTTGCATAGCTGCTCCTTGAGGTTAAGGTTCGCGTTTTACCGTATAAGCGGAATTGCTGACAAGAATATGACTGGAATGCATATTCTATAATTCCATCGGTATAGAGGTAGAGCATGTTATCGGGTTCAGGCACAGTCTCTCCCGGCTCGAATGGAACGATGTTGCCCATACCGGTAGCCTGGGACCCTCCGGCTTCGAGTTGATCGAGATTGCCGGATTTAAGGATCAAGACTAGGTGTTGGATGTGCCGAGTTCGCATAACGCAGGTCACCAGTCCTGGTATTGAGCAGGTCATAAACGGTGGTAAAGTATTTATCCAAACGTTCGATGAGATATTTCATTCTTGGCTGAAAGGAAATTGATAAGCACGGCCTGGGTTGGTTCCTGGTATTTACGTATCTCGCAGGTCTGGTAGCCATCTATAACAGGCATGATCACGTCCAGCAGAATGAAATCGACGTGCATTTTAGGCGCAATTTCGATTGCTTGTTCACCATTTTCTGCTTCAATCAGCTCGTAGCCATGTTTTTTCAGGATAATCGTCAATTGATTCCTGTGATTCCCGCTGTCATCAACAATGAGGACTCGTTTCATGTTGCATTTCTCCCGAGCAGGAAAATTCAGTTGACGAATCTGATTATTATCTCTTTGCAAGTATGCGTGGACGGCTAGAAAAATTCAACTGTAGTGGCTGGGTTATTTGTGTTCTTTCAGACTCTCCCGATAATGTAAGTAAAGATGATAAAAAGCATTTTTAGGATTATTCTCTCAAAAATATCATCTGTTGTTTCGTGAGATTATCTATATAGAAAGATAGAACTGGGCATAATAGTTGGCAGTTGAGATCATTGACGAGAGGTCAGCTTTTCCTGATAATTTATTGGCAGGCTGGTGGCTGGTTGGGGAGTGAATTGCTTCAAGCAGCACTTTTTTCGAAACAGGGTTGGCTATGTGGATATCGTACCCGGCAACAGGGCGGGCCTTTTTGTCGGATTGCTGGGCATGCTGCCTATCGTTTTGAAGCTGTTAGCTCAAATGGCATTGAACTGCATTGCAGGTTGAAGAGATGGTTAACAGCGATATCTTCTGGTGGATTACGGTAGCGGCTGTTACTTGAAATTATTGTAATTTCAACCAGACTCCGGTGTAGTGAGCTTAATATTCGAAACATTTTCTGCCTTTTGCTTTTGCCTTATATAGCAGAGCATCTGCCCTTTTCAAGAGTAACCGGGGTGGCTCCACAAGTGTTGAAATCATTATGGCAACTTCAATAGTTCCGATCACATATCTTTCAACTCTTGAATTTTAAAAGGGATTTGCTGGGCCAGCAGAGCAACGGTTCTGTCATGAGCGTTCTATTGGTAAATGCCCTGGTTGGCCAACTAAGCTGCCAGAGGATAGCAAGAGTGGATTCGAGCAATGTCTGGTAAAAATCACTGTTCAATTCTGGTTGCAGAGCAAATCCCAGATAGAATGACGTTGTGGTGGAATCAAGAGTCTCAATGTGGGAATTCTACCGAACCGATCTATACTCATCGTCAAATAGGGTGTGGAGCAGGCGGCGTTCTGTTCGTTCAAAGAGTGCTGGAAGATGGTATAGCTTTTGGGGTATGAGATTCTACTCCTTATGTGATTCAGTCTATTTATAAATATCTATTAAATACATATTAATAGCTTTGATATAAAAAATGTATCTAACAAAAAAAGCTCTTGACTAAGAAAAATTCGAAGTGTAACAATACCGTATTAATACCGTTTCAATATGGGGAGTGATATGTATACAATTGACCGAGATCTTGACCAGCCGCTCTATATTCAGATTCGTAACTCTGTTGAGCAGGCAATATTGCGGGGTGAGTTGAAAAAGGGGGACCGGCTTCCGCCGGTTACGGTTCTGGCCAAGGAGATAGGAGTCACCCAGGCGACTATTCGTAGAGCGTTGAAAGATCTTGGGGCAGCTGGATACACCACCTGCCATGTCGGCAGAGGCACATTTGTTCGTGACCCTGAAGACACTGAAAAGACGGGCGAAGATGGTCAAAACGTTCGTGATCAGGGCAAAGAGGGCCTGTCAGGCAGCTCCGGTCATGGTTTTCGGCCCAAAGAGCGTGCAGCGAGGATGTTGCGAACAGGGATAAGTAAGGCCCTCTACGACATTATGCCCTTGGCTCACCGTGAGGGAATTATTGCTTTAACCAGGGGAGTGCCGGATATTAATCAGTTACCTGCCGATTTTATGGAAGATGTCTGCACCAGCATTCTAGCTGGCGGGGGCATGCAGTATGCCGCGGCAACTGATCCGGGTGGAAATTATGAGCTGAGAAAAGAGATAGCCAGACGGGCAAGTCTGGATGGCTCAGTGGTAACGCCGGAGATGGTTCTTATCACCAACGGTGTTTCTCAGGCGATTACGCTGGTAGCTGAGGCGACAACGGAAGAACGGAACCATGTCATATGTGAGACCCCCTGTTTTCAGGGTATGCCGAACTCATTCACAGCAATGGGGCACTGGGTGGACAGTGTACAGCGTGATGAAGAGGGGCCTGTGATGTCTCAACTTGAGCGGTTTAGTAAATATAATTCTCATCTGCTCTATCTCTGCCCATATGTTCATAACCCCATGGGTACCGACCTGAGCGCCGAAAGATATGATGAGCTGGTTGAATGGGCGAAAAGAACCAACAGCATCATTATCGCCGATGAGATATTCCGCGAGTTAGGCTTTGAAGAGAATCAGCAGCCTAGCCTGTTGAAAGAGTTGGGGCCTGAGCGGGCAATTGTAGTCAGCTCACTTTCCAAGTCCGTTATGCCGGGCTTGCGACTGGGCTGGATCATTTCTTCAGTTCGCAGAATTCAGGAGCTCACACAATTAAAACGCCTTATGGACCATTCGACTCCGGCTATCACCCAGGGGATGGGTTTGCATATTCTCAGCTCTGGCAGATTTGATGACCATGTGTTGAAGATGCGAGGTGTGTACCGGCATCGGATGGAGGTATTGCTGCAATCTCTAAAACGAATGATGCCGGATGGGGTTCGCTGGTCTCAGCCGGCTGGAGGTTTTTCACTTTTGCTTGAATTGCCCAAAGGCTACTCCAGCGTGGCCTTGCTGTTGTCGGCAATAGATAAGGGGGTTTCCTTTCTGCCTGCGCCGCTCTTTGATATAGATCAGCGCTATGTAAATTGTCTTCGCATTTCAGTAGCCTGGGTAGACGAAAATGAAATCAAGGAAGGTATCGAGTTACTGGCCGACACAATAGAAGAATGTATTCAGTCACCGTCATTTGAAACAGGTCTGAGCGGTTTGGGTGGGTTCCAGTGAAATTTCCTGAAAATTTATACGACATATTATCAGTGAGCGAATGATGAAATACACCTTACACATCATGACATCTGAACATCGCGAAGCTGTGATGAACATTTTTAACTATTATATCGAAAACTCGATGGCGGCCTACAGGCAGGAGATGTTGCCGCTGGAAGCTTTTGATCGCTTTTTAAAGTTAACGGAAAAATATCCGGCATATGTGGCACAGGCTGAAGATAAAAGTGTTATGGGCTTTGGATTTCTGTCAGCCCATAAGGATATCGTCGAATTTTCCCACACGGCTGAATTCACCTGTTTTCTACATCCCGGGAATTTGGGAATTGGAATGGGGGGTGCTATTCTCACCCGACTTGAGAGTGAAGCAAAAAAGGCTGGTATTACCAATATACTTGCCAGTATCTCATCACTCAATGATCGTAGCCTTGTCTTTCATGAAAAACACGGGTTTCAGCAGTGTGGGCGATTTTATGCCGTGGGAGAAAAGAACGGCAGAAGATTTGACACCATCTGGATGCAGAAATTGTTGAATTAACCTGTGACTATCGTCAGTCCAGACGGGGGCATCTTCGATGTTTCTGGTCGTGAGAATGTAGTTTTACGCTTTTAGGTAATGGAGACAGGCTGTTGTTTAGGCCTTTTTCATTCTTTTTGAAGTCTGGTCTTAGAATAGTTCGCGGACAGCGGAGAACAGCTATGAATCATTATGTTATTGAAACAGTCTTGAAGGAAAAGAGGCAGGATATGTTGCAGGAGGCGGAGAGATTGCGACATATTCGGGAATATGAAAAGTCACTGCAGGCCGGACCTGGCGGTCGAAGTAACTCAATCTTTATTCGATTAATAGGTAAACTTGAGATTGCCGTGGGTGGGGCATTGATACGGGCGGGTGTCTGGTTGACTAAACGGCAAATGCGAAAGGGATATGGGCTGGCTTGCAAAAGCTAATCATGGTTTTTCCTTTGCTCAGGAGAATATTGCGCCTGGACCAATGCTTACAGGTTGTGGCGCAATGCCTGTGCAAGCAGAGGATACGCGGGATATATGCAAACCTAGAGATTCCATCCCCAGTATTGAAGAAAATTGGCAAAATCCCGTAAATCTGATTCGCTGCGCGCCCACGGCTTGAGGCTGGTATAAAATACGATTCCATCTGATGTGTCTTGCCCCAGCCTCTTGTCCTCGCCAACCCTCCAATCTAATGCCCACCAGCTTATGAACAATCTCTCCCAGATTTTATGAGAATCGATTACGTAGTCTTTTCGGCTTCCTTCAGTTTCGAAAAAGGAATGAGTGATGCCTTGGTCGCCATCCTCAATGTCACTGAGACTTTGCATTGGTGCCAGGTGAGCCTGCAGGTGCAGCTGGGGCTCAGAGTCAGAATGCAGGTGAACATCTTTGACCCTATGGGTTGACTCGCGCAACAGCAGAACGAGCGGAGATTCCTCAAATCCCTGCTCAATTGTCAGCATCCCTGGCAGGATTTCACCATAAATTCTCTGACGTTCACTTTTCCAATTTTCAGGCCAGCTATGCTGATCCAGATGGGATGTTGGAATAAAGGCGAGGTAGCAACCGCAAGTATGAACCGTTGTCACCAGTACAGGCTCTTTTCGGCTATTGATGGTGATAATTACCATCAGCCCTACATTTTTCCCTGCAGTTAAATTGAAAGGTATAAGCCTGAAGGGGATTTTGGTGAAATGTACTCTGTAGATCAGGTTGGTATAGACGTCTCTGGCACCTTTCCAGCGGCGAGTTTCGGCATAGATGGTTGCCGTATCGCTGTCCAAGGTGATTTTACGTTCCCGGTGATTTTCCTGGATGACAGGAGAGGCAATTCTGTTCCAGTCGTCTCCTGGTCGCTCAATGACAAAGGTGGGAGCATTTTGGGCCAGGAGACTATCACCATCAACATCGTAACTGAGAAGATTAGATTCTGGCACATTGGTATGGTGCAGGCTGCAGGAACTCATTAAGCTAACGATAAAAATAACAAAAATGTAGCTGATATATCTGAACAGTAGATATGCCTGGCATTTCATCGCATCACCATAGAAATAATGTTGTTGGTACATCCCAGGCAGGTTATGCAGGATTTGACCTTTATGCTGGGGAGTTTGACAATTTCTGTGTTGAGGCCGCTAATGGTCAATGCAACTTCGATTAATCTGTCAGCGTTCGAACTGGGTATTGGACTGCCGGAAATGCCCAGGAGTTGAGCTTTCATGATGATCCCCCTCTCAGTAAGGAAATAGGCAACCAAGCAAACTATCTAATTGATAATAATTAACAATTGTAAAAATAGCAAAGCGCCTGGAAAATCAGTTGAAATTCACCTACAAATAGATGGGATGTGATTGGGCGTAATAACTGGGGACTGCAAGGTGTCAGGCAGGGGTAGGTATTGATTCGAGATAGGTTAGAATAAAAGTGAGACCGCTATCGGAGTGGATATTAGTAGTATGTGTCGAGGAGAGAATCATGTCTCATCGTATGAAATAATTGATAGTGACTGTTGCCGTAACATGCTGGATTTCAAAGATTTCCGCTGAAATGCGAAATGTGGTGAATACAGCACTCAGCGAAATAGCAGATAGTACACTGCAGATCGATTAATCCGCCGCATGGGGTAAGCGAGAAGATTTTACGGTATACCTCATTGATAATTTAGATCAAAAGTCCGGTTGTTGTCGGAGGTGTCTGTCAGTCTTGGTGAACTGGTACGGGGGATTTTAGTATCAGGCAGGCATGATATAAATGTCCTTCCACTCAATACCACAATTACCAGAGGGTTGGCCAAGGTAGTAATTGCTGTATTGCAGGGCAAGTGTATCGACGCTGTGGTCCCTTTTGTACCAGGCTCGAATTACACATATAATCAGGTGAGTACGTTATTAGGGGAAAGCGGTCTGCTGAATCCTGCAAATCTGTTTGACTATCGTAAAGATTTTATGACTATTCTGGTAGATGTCGCTTTTCCAGTATTTCCGTTTCTGGAATGGTTGCTTGCTTTTAATGTGAACGTGGTAAAGCTGCGCGAAGTTTGGCTTTCCGGTGTTTGTACCTGACGGCAATGGTGATACCCTGCATCGAGGAGAGAAACGTGATATCAATTTGCTCAGTATCAGCAACGGTGCGACGATTTACGCCGGCATCGACAGTAATGTGAGCATTTGCCACATCCCCCCTCAAGCCCATTGCAAACAGTGATTGGTCTTGCGGTATATGGACTCATGGAGTGCTCTGACGATGCAAGAAGCATCGGTAACTCATCCTGACGTGAATAACGATGGTGCGAATGGTTTTCTCTATAGACGCAATGCTTTGATTGCTTACTTTGATGACAGGTGACACGCTTGTTGCTCCTCCGCCAATGAGCAACAATGAGTTTGGGGAATTGCTGCAAGAGATGGAAAAGGGTCAATGATCCTCTAGCTCGGCAAGGCAAACTGCCACAGTTTTCTGACCAAAGCTCAATATAGTAAGTAGAGCACGGCTTGAAAAAAATGTCTTCCCTGGGCTGGTGAGAAAGAGCTTGTCTGGTCGAATTCAGAGCGTTATTCCACACCGTATTCTTTTAATCCTCAATGCAGAAAAAGAGGGGCGATCAGCGGTTCATCGCTCATCCCGCCTTCAAAGGCAAAAGAACAATTCAGACCACAGCGCAACAGATAAAAGAAAAGGTTTGCTCGAACACGTTCAAAAGAGTATTACCCTTCAGAAATAACGAAAAAACAATCGGCAACAAGCTGGAAAGAATTTCCTGAATCGTAGTAACAACAGTTACGATCACTTTAATTTGGAGCACCCTTAAGATGATTAATCGCGCAGCCCTGATCGTTCGTTTGAAAGAACCGTTTATTCAGTGGATAAATGACGCAGACCCTCTTGATAATCGTTCGGCCATTACCTTTGAAGAGGCCAATGAAGATAGAACCGTTTATCTTATTGATGATTCGGAGGCTGATCACGTTGAAGAGTGGCTCGCTCTGAATTTCATGCAGGTGTTTGAATGTGAACTTGAAGATTGGTACGCAGACCCTGCTTTGTGGCCGAAAAATATCACCATGGAACTTTTCAACGAGTGGTGTGATATAGATTGCCACACTGTCATTGTTGATACTGTTGGTGGCCCAATAGTTGATGACGAGGGCGAAGAAGATTTCGTCGAAGAGTAATTCGGAACGAATACTCGAAAAGGGCAGCATCGAACTGCTGCCCTTTTCGAGTAATGTCAGTCAGAGATCAGACATGGAATTTATAGATCTGACCCATTCAATTGTAGAGACTATGCCGGTTTATCCGGGTACTGAGCCTCCGGATATAGTCGAAGCAAACAGTATTGATCAGCATGGCTTCCGTGAGAAGAAAATTTCATTCTATTCACATACCGGTACTCATGTCGATGCTCCTGCTCATGTGTTCAAAGGCGGAAGGACTCTTGATGACTTTCCGATTGATTCTTTCCAGGGGAAAGCGGCAGTATATACTCACAAATCTGATGCTAAAACTATTGAAGTAAACCATTTAAGAACAATAGATACAGAACTCAAGGCTGCCGACTTTTTGTTGATCGCTACAGGCTGGGACAGGTATTGGGGGGAGGACAAATACTTTAGAAACTTTCCAGTATTATCTCTCGAGGCTGTGCACTGGCTGGAACAATTCAAGCTCAAAGGGGTCGGGCTTGATGTTATTTCGGCAGACCCGGTCGACGCAGCTGAACTGGTAGTGCATTTTGCGCTGTTACAGCAGAATATACTGATATTTGAAAATTTAAAAAATCTCATCAGGATTCCTGCCACATTATGCAATTTTACCGGATTACCTCTATCCATTGCGGCCGGTGATGGGTCGCCTATCAGGGCATTTGCGGCTGTAGAGCAAGTTGATCCGTGCTAGTCAGCTGGCAAATCCGCTCCCTAATCCTGTCATAAGTCGGCAACCCCTGAGCGCTGCCGACAATATCCTAATTTGACTATTTCGGTCAAATTCTCTAACCGTCACGACGCAAATGGGCCAGGCATCTGTATTCAACTTTTTTTAGTATCCAGACCAGGGTGAAAGTTATTGCCATGTAAAAGGCTGCTGCAGTAATGAACGCCTCGTAGGGACTGTAAAAGCGAGAGTTGATGATACGTGCGGCGCCAGTTATATCGACAATGGTGATAACGCTGGCAAGAGCAGTGCCATGGAGCATGAAGATCATTTCATTACCATAAGCGGGCAGGGCACGCCTGAACGCACTCGGCAGAATTATTCTCCTGAACATCAGCGGTTTTGACATACCGGCAGCTTTGGCGGCTTCAATCTCACCAGAAGGGGTGTTGGCTATTGCGCCTCGGAATATTTCGGCCGTATAAGCACCGGTATTCAGGGCAAAAGTGAACAGGGCGCAAAAGTGTGCTTCCTTGAAGTAATCCCAGAGAAAGGTCTCTTTAAGCGCATCAAACTGGCCCATACCATAGTAAACCAGAAACATCTGGATCAAAAGCGGTGTACCCCGGAAGAAGTAAATAAAGGCTCTGACCGGTAAGGTTATAACGGGATTCTTGCTCGCAGTAAGAATCACCGCAAGTGGAACAGCAAGGAGAAACCCGAACAGCAGGGATAAGCTGACTAACTCAAGGGTGACCCAGAGGCCCTCGAGGTAGATATCAATATTTTCGAAGATTACGGAGAAATTCATATCAGTCTTTTCTCACTCCCAAACTGTATTTTTTCTCCAGCCACTGCAAAAGATAGATGGATACTGTGGTTATGATCAGGTAGTTGATG
Source organism: Desulfosediminicola ganghwensis (assembly GCF_005116675.2). Lineage (NCBI taxonomy): Bacteria > Pseudomonadati > Thermodesulfobacteriota > Desulfobulbia > Desulfobulbales > Desulfocapsaceae > Desulfosediminicola > Desulfosediminicola ganghwensis. The sequence continues at coordinate 3,935,076 of NZ_CP050699.1, read as the reverse complement.
GCAACAACGGCATAGAAGGTAAACGGCATACGAGTAGCACCTGCGGCAAGCGACGCCTTTCGTACCATGTCATCAAGGCCGATAATTGATACCAGGGCGGTTGCTTTCGTGAGAACCAGCCAGTTGTTGCCGTAGCCCGGTATGGCGTGACGAACCATTTGCGGCAGAAGAATTCGCAATACGATTTGCATGCTGCTCATTCCGTAGGCGGCTCCTGCTTCGAGCTGGCCGGCGGGAACAGCCATGATGGCACCGCGAAACGTTTCCGCCATATAAGCTCCGAAGATAAAGCCAATGGTCAACACTCCTGCAATATACGGATTGATATCGACGTACCCCTCGTAGCCGACTACGTATGCAACCTGATTAACAAGCATCTGGCCTCCGTAGAAGACAAGCAGCATCAATACAAGATCAGGTACGCCGCGAATTACGGTTGTATAAACATCCGCAACAAAACGCAGTAAACGAGATTTAGAGAGTTTGGAAAGCGCACCCAATACCCCGAGTAACGTTGCCAGGGCAAGCGAGGTGAGGGAAACATTGATGGTCAGCAGGGTGCCATGGGCAATGCTGGGTCCGTATCCTTGCAGGTCGATCATAATTATAGACAAAAAGAGCCGGGACATCCAGATAATCAGATGTCCCGGCGGTACAGATTATTACGCAGACAGCTGCTTATTCGCCGTATACGTTGAAGTTGAAGTACTTGTTCTGGATTTTCTCGTAGGTACCGTTGGCACGAATGGTTTCGATAGCCTTGTTCAGCTTGTCTTTCAGGTCACTGTCCTGCTTGCGTACTGCAGCGCCGATTCCTGGGCCGAAGAATTTCGGATCAACCATGTCAGGGCCAACGAATTCGTACTCTTTACCCTTTTCCTGATCAAGGAAACCTTCCATCAGGGCAACAGAGTCAGCCATTACGATATCAATACGTCCTGCTTCAACATCCAGGTACGCCTCATCGAGTGAACCGTAGCGCTTGATATCAACATCCTTGCCGTAGGTTTCGGTGAGATATTTATCGTGAATAGTCTCACGCTGAACACCAACCACCTTACCTTTCAGGGCCTCAGGGGAGAACTCGGGGATGAGCCCTTTCTTTACCATGAACTTGGCTGGGGTCTGGTAATACTTGTTGGTGAAGTCAACTTTCTTCAGACGTTCCTCGGTAATGGACATGGAAGCGATGATAGTGTCGTACTTACGCGCCATGAGACCAGGAATCATGCCATCCCAATCCTGTGCAACAAGCACGGCTTCCGCTCCCATAGCCTCACAAAGTGCCTTGGCAATATCTACATCAAAGCCAACCAGTTCACCTTCGGGGGATACCTGGCTGAATGGGGGGTATGCGCCTTCAATTGCGACACGTACTTTTGTCCACTCTTTTGCCTGGGCAATTCCGGTGCTGAGCAGTAAAGCTATGGCTACCAAAGTTAAAATCCTCTTCATGCTTCCCTCCTGATAATGTTTATGGATAAATTGACTGTTAGCGCCAAGTTACAGCACAGTATTTAAAAATTGAGAAAACCTTTCAGATTTCGGTCGAACAAAAACCTCTGAGGGCGGCCCCTGCTCTTCAATGAGTCCTTCCGAAAGATAAATCACCTCGGTGGAAACCTCACGGGCAAATCCCATTTCGTGAGTTACCACAACCATGGTTCTCCCTTCTTCCGCCAGGTTGCGCATAACCTGAAGAACCTCTCCGACCAGCTCAGGATCAAGTGCTGAAGTGGGCTCGTCAAAAAGCATCACCTCAGGCTCCATGGCAAGTGCCCGGGCTATAGCAGCGCGCTGCTGCTGGCCGCCGGAAAGATGGGCGGGGTAGGCATCTATCTTGTCGTGAATACCAACCTTGTCCAGGTAGTGTTTGGCGCGCTCAATGGCTATTTTTTTTGGAACCTTTAAAACGTGGACGGGTGCCTCAATGACATTCTCCAGAATTGTCATATGAGACCAGAGATTGAACTGCTGGAATACCATGGTCAGCTTAGAACGCAGACGCTCGACTTGTTTTCTGTCAACTGGAACAGGTTCACCTCTGCGGTTTGTGGTCATCCGAATAGGTTCACCGCATACGGTAATAAGCCCGCTGTTTGGAGTCTCAAGAAGGTTAACACAACGAAGCATAGTGCTTTTTCCTGAACCGCTTGAACCAAGCACAGCGATAACGTCTCCTTTATTGGCTGTAAAAGAGACGCCTTTCAATACTTCATTTTTCCCAAAGCTTTTATGTAGATCACGAACCGTCAGGGCTGTCGTGTCTGTCACCAAATCAACAGAATTCAAACTTTTCTCCTCTGGAGAATCAATAACTCAATTATGAAAAAACGATCAATTTCCGACGAGGAAACGGATGTTAGTGCAGTATAACATAGTGTTGACGGTTGTATAATGAATTACTGTGGCAAATGCAAGGTTATAATGGCTGCCTATGTTATAGAAAAAAAGCCCCAGCAATAATTGCCAAAATGTTTGTGGCAATTTCTGCTGGGGCTTTAATAATTACAAGATTTACTGATAACCCTTACTTGTCGTTACCGAAATATTTCTTTGTTTCAGAGATAATGACAGGAGTAAGTAGCAGCAAACCTATAAGGTTTGGAACTGCCATCAAACCATTAAGAGTATCGGAGAGGTTCCATACGAAGCTCAGCTTGGCAATGGCGCCAAGACCGATAAAGATAATGAATACGATACGGTATGGCATGATAGATTTCACACCAAACAGATACTCGATGGATTTCTCACCGTAGTAGCACCAACCAAGCATAGTTGAATACGCAAACAGGATGATACCGAGGGTAACTATATACGCACCACCAGGCATACCTGCAGCGAAAGCCTTGGTGGTAAGTTCCGCACCGGTGTCGCCACTGGACCAGAGGCCGGTAAGGATGAGGACCAGACCGGTCATGGTACAAACAATGATGGTATCGATAAAAGTCTGGGTCATTGAAACCAAGGCCTGTGTTGCAGGAGATTTGGTTTGTGCGGCAGCAGCTGCGATAGGAGCGGAACCGAGACCGGACTCATTTGAGAAGACACCACGAGCAACACCCATACGGATGGCGAGCATAATGGAAGCGCCAGCGAAACCACCAGTAGCAGCAGTTGGATTGAAGGCTTGCTGTACGATGAATACCAGTGCACCTGGAACTTCGGAGATGTGGGTCAGAATAATGTACATAGCACCGATGACGTAAAATACGATCATTATCGGAACAAGTACAGAGGTTACGCGACCGATAGACTTAATACCGCCAATAACAACTGCAGCAGTTAAAATCATCAGAGCAATACCAGTATACATAGGCGGTACGTTGAAAGTCGCCTGAACTGCGTCAGCAACGGAGTTGGACTGAACCATATTACCGATACCAAAAGCTGCCACGGAGGCGAATACGGCAAATACCGCACCAAGCCATGGCATGTTCAACCCTTTGGAGATGTAATACATCGGTCCACCGGCCATCTCGCCGTTTTCATCTTTTACACGATACTTAACAGCAAGAATAGCCTCGGAATATTTGGTTGCCATACCTACGAGGCCGGTGATCCACATCCAGAAGAGGGCGCCTGGTCCACCAATAGCGATCGCAGTTGCAACACCGGCAATATTACCGGTACCGACAGTAGCGGAAAGGGCTGTCATCAGGGCCTGAAAGTGGGTGATATCTCCAGGTTCATCAGTATCTTCTTTGCGTTTGATAAGTGCCAGCCATAGGGCGTGGCCAAGCTTGGTGAACTGCAGACCACGAAGTGCAAATGTTAGCCAAAAGCCTGTACCAACAAGCAGAATAAGCATAGGTGGGCCCCATGCGAAAGAGTTAACTTTCCCCACGAGTGCGTCTAAAGCTGCGATGAATTCCATGTATCCTCCTCAAGATGCGTTAAATATCGGGCATTAAGGCCCATAAAGCGGCCATGTCTCAATGTGAGACTGGTCGGACGTCGCTTGAATGGATCAAATCTGTATATATAAAATTTCGAAACAATATGCGTATGTAATAGATTATTCAGAAAAAATCATGCAATTTTTTTGGCTTAGCTGAGATGACCATATTTCTCTGAGTCGAGCAAAAATTAAAAGGTTTTTCTGTCAACAGGGAACGAATATGTCAGGGTAAAGGAGCGATGGTCATAAAAAATCTGGATTGGAAATTATCAGAATGGGATTTTAGTATAAAAAAAACAGATGCGATCGTCTCGCCACAGGGTTTCCAATAAGTGCCACTGGCGCTGAGATAAGCGAACGAAGTGAGACTTCGAGAGCTGGTTCCGAAATTTTTACGGATCGAGATCGATTGTCGTTAAGACGCAGCGGGATAAACAGTATTTTTGGGGTTTGAAGTTGGATGTTGGATGTTGGAAGTGGGAAAAGTGAAAAGCCTCGATCAGAAATAATCTGATTGGGGCTTTTGCATAACGAATCGGCGGCGACCTGGTCCTATATAATCTCCCATGCAGTACCATCGGCGGTAAGATAAGCGACCTTCGTGTGACTTCGAAGTTGTGATGGGAAAGGGGAGAGACTCTTCGCTATGACTGTCGAAAAAATTATTGGGCGGTGTAGAGACAGAGGAGAGGGGATAGTAAAGTTGGACCTTAGAAGAAGGGTGTATGAAAAACAAAAAGCCCCGACCAGAAATAATCTGATCGGAGCTTTTGTATAAAGAATCGGCGGCGACCTACTCTCCCACACAGTCTCCCATGCAGTACCATCGGCGCTGAAGAGCTTAACTTCCGTGTTCGGAATGGGAACGGGTGGAGCCTCTTCGCTATGACCGCCGAAAAATTCGGCGAACCTTCATCAGCACTCAATCTTTTGACGATCAGCCCGCTCGGCATACCTGGTTGTATAGCCAACCGGTCTGCTAGTAAAAATATTGAGCGCTGCTGAACGTTCGTATCAATTAAGAGATACTGACGAATATTCAAAAATGTTCGATAACTGAATAGTAGGGTAGTAGTAGTTATATTTAATCAAAAGAAGTGGATAAGCCGCACGGCTTATTAGTATCAGTTAGCTCCACGTGTTACCACGCTTCCACACCTGACCTATCAACGTTG